>NZ_QTPY01000001.1:0-491833 GCF_003857765.1 Burkholderia sp. Bp9016 | reverse complement strand
CACCGCTCCCGCCACCTCAGTGCGAGGGGCGCGGGCATAGGTGCAGCCACGCTGGAACCCTTCCCATGCGCATTCTCTGTAGTCGTCCATGTTGCTGTTGGCGTCGCTGGACAAATACTTGGCGGGGAAACGCTCTTTCGCCCAAGTTTCGAACACCGCCCGCTTATCCGCCCCATTGCCCGTACCTTCGAGCGGGGCGGAGGGTTCGACGAGCGGATGCCAATGATCCTTGATCGAGTCGCCGTCTAGCACGAGGCCGGGCTCATTGAAGCCATGCGGCTCGGCGGCATACACTCGACGGCCGGGCCAATCCGTGTAATAGGCGAATGGCTTGGCCGGCGCTGCTTCGTGCTGCTCGACAGACGTCACGAGCAACGCGCGAAGCTGCTTTTGCGCGTGCAGCACGCACTTCAGCGCCTCGCCGGTGCTGCTTCCGTCGAATCGCTCGATGGCTTCCTCCATCGCTTCTTCGTTGACGCTCAGGATGTGCAGGTGGTCCGTCAGCGCACCAGTGCGGCTCTTGTCGGCGGTCATTGGTCCCGGCCCTCCATGTCAGCCGCGGTGATGATGTGTTCGCGAACGTTGATTGATCAAAACGTCTGCGGCGCAACGGTCAGCGCGATGGCGGCCGGGTCGTTGTCGACACCCCCGATGCAGCGCCACGTCGCAACCTTCTCGCCAACGCGAGATTCAGCCTTCTGGAAGCCCTTTGCCCCACCGCCAAGACCACTACACATCGTGAAGACTCTGTATTCCCGACGAATCATTCAATCACCCGTTCGTTCGTAGCGCACCGTCCTTGAATCGGCCCGTCGCCTTACCCATCAACCAGCCCCGAAAAAGGCGCTGGCCCGTGCTGGCACCAGCTTTAAGACTTCCGAGGCACTCATGCGCATCCCGTAGGGTGCAAGGAAATACTATTAATCGTTTAATAGTTTGTCAAACATTTTGATGGTGGACACCCCCAGCAAGCAAACTCAGTTGACGAGCCCGCGCTTCAGTTGCGCGGGCACGCAGCGCGGCGGGGAGCACCGCCAGTTCTTCGTCGGTCAGAATTCGAATGCCGGCACGACTGGGATCTGCGCCCGCACCTGCTTGCGATGCAGTTGTCGCGACCTCGCGCGCCCGCCGTTGCAGCTCGCTTTCGCGGCCAGCACGAATTGCGAGGCCCAAGCTGGGCGCGAACGTATTGGTTTGAATTACCGAATTGATCATCCCGCGCGCGTAGGCGACCGTGCTGCGCCGGATCGTGCCGGGTTTAGCGAGTGCGCCGGCCATTTCGTCGAGCACCATCTGTCGAGCAAAGGACGGGCAGTCCCGGATCATGGCCTTCAGTGGCTCAAGTTCGTGCGCGCGCAGCGCGCTCGGGAAGACGAGCGCAGGAACATCTGTCGAGGTGGGGTCTGCACCATGCGCGTTCGCCTGGACCGACCCGGACGTGATCGATGCGGTTGACTGGTCCGCGGAGGGTTCGGGGGTCGACGAATTTTCTTTCTCACCACAACCACGGTTTTCAAAGCCGACTGACCCCACAGCGGCGTTATCCACAGTCGAATCGCTGTGAGCCACAGTGGTTGTTGTTTTTGTATCTGTAACTAATCTCTGTTTACATATTAGAGCACCTGCCGAAAGGGAATTTCCTGGAGATTCCCTTTCGGCATCTGCAATAAAATCAGCCACTTGCAGCGGATTTACTGTAAATGCCCTTTCGGCATCTGGAGCAAAATCAACGACTTGCGCGTCGGCTGCGGCCGTCCCCGCCTGTGGATAACTTTGGGCGACTTCTCCGGTTGCGGAGGGTGCATTTACAGGAGATGCCGTTTGGGCATCTGGAATAAAATCAATGACTTGCGCGAATCCCTCATTTTTCCCAGTCGACGTCGACGACGCAAGCACGCCCTCTCCAGCATCGACGTTTTTCAGCATGTCAGGCGTCACAGGAGCCACGCCTTGCGTCGGCGCCGCACCGCCAGATCCGTCGGGCATTGCCCGACCGCGCGATGCCGGCGCATCGTGCATCAACGTGTCGAGCGCGGTATCCACGAGCGCGTGATTTCGGAAGTACCAGGTCGTCCCTTCGCGCTTGTCGGTGTAGCAAGCGTAGAACTTCCCCTTGAATTCGCCCCCTGCAGCGATCCAGTCGGACTTCGAGTTGTAGCGCACGCCGATGTTGTCGAAGGCGGTCCGGAATTCCTTAACGCTGAAGCCGAGCTCTTCGGCCCAGCTCGTGCCGGGCTTGTACCAGGGGTGCTTGGGAGCGATGTCCTGGAATTTCCAGAACCCTTCGGGATACGTACTGAACCAGTAGTCGAGTTGCTGCATCAACAGGCACGACGTCACTGACTGCGCGAGTGGCATCAATTCCTTCACGTAAGGAATTGTGTTTCGTGTGATTTCGAGTATGCGATTTTTCATTGCGGACGAGGCGCGCCTCAGAGCGAAAGATCCAACTGCACTGGGGCCGGCGGCGGACTTTCCGGCTTAGGTGTGATCGCAGTTGCGCCATAGCGAGCGCGGATCGTATGTGCCATGCGATCCCGTCGCGGGCCGGTGATGGCTAATTGCATGGCGAGATAGGCGACTGACGCCGGAGTGACACGAAAAGGCATTTCGACGACCCTCCCCGGATCCACGCCGACCGATTCGCACAAGCTTCGATCGGGCGGCGCCATAGCCGCGAGCGCGGCGGGCGTGATCAGGTAGTACTGAACACACGTCATTCGACCGTCCGGTCGCATCGCTCCGCGTCGGGGGCCATCCTTCTCGAGTTCGTCGGACTTCAGCAATGCGGATACGGCGTGCGCGATTTGCCCGGTGTCGTAGACACCCTTGAAGGCCACTTCGAGTTCGACGATCGACAAAGGCACTTTGGGCGCGAGCGCGAAATGCTCCGTGATGCCCTTTTGGACGGTTCTTGGGCGTGTCATGACATCCCTCTCACAACGATTTGCGTGAAATGGCCAGGCCGTGGCAGTCGGCTACCGGTCCGTTTTAATTTGCACTGCGAATTGTTGTATTCCGTTCTCGTACGCGTGGGCCGACGCACGCGAAAAAGCGTAAGCGTCGAGGCTTAGGACGAAAAAACGGTCAAACGGTCAGGCGCTGCCTGCGAATGTCTGTCGCGAGAGGGCGGCTCGAAGCGACGCGCGACGCGCGCGTGGCGGAGCCGAATAGCGGTATGGACGAGTGAAATCGTCCGTCTGGCGGAGATGTGTCGGTCGAACGCGCGCAACAACAGCAGCGTTCACCGAACCCGATGGGTGTCGATTGGATCGCATGGCTTCCCTCGAAGCATGTTCATACGACGTCTGGTCCCGCGGCAAGACGGATCCGGACGTTCATTCCACAAATAAAAACCGTAGCGAACGAAGGATAGTTCAGGAGAGGGGGAATTCGCAAGCCGTCTTATCGAAAAATGCAAGGTTGCGGACGGCCGGCGAAAGGAGGATGCCCCATACGACGCTCATCAGCTTGCCGGCAAATGTGCGTCGCTAGCCCATTAACTGGGTCCATCGAGGGGCCGACGGCCGACCCTTTACGGAGACGGTGCGAGGGCACCGTCAGTCAGGGTGTCGAATTTCGGAGAAGTGCTCGCGAACGGAGCACCTCGAAACTGAGAAATCTTCAGGTGCGGACTATATCACAGCGGACACCCTGCGCCGCCGCCGGCGGCGGTCAACAATGCGTCGCTCGCGAGGCACATCGCGATGCGAGAAATACTCAGCCTGCCCCCTATTCTTTGTCAATAAACGGACGGGTTCAATTCGTTTCATCCCCATGGGTCGCTACCGTCAGACGCGATGGAGGCGTGCCATTTCTGCTTTTTTTCCGCATCCGATAGCGTAGCCGGCAGCGCCCAAGCGGGCCCGTCCGGTCAACGTCGACATGTTCCCTGAGATCGACCATTCCACGCGCATGGCGACATCTCCTTTCGCTATGCATTCCACCGCGGCCCGCCGCAATCACTACCTCTACCCCAAGGAGATGACCATGATCGACTTCGCAAAATTGAACGACCCTGAGCACCGCGCCCGCGTTCGTCAAGAGATCGACGAACAACGGGCAAAAGCCGAAGAGCACGAAAAGATGCTGCGTCGCGAGCTCGCTGTCTGCCTCGAGGCACTCGACTACGGCATGCTTCGTGAGGACGAGCGAAGTCTGGTGCGCAACTGCCGGTCGAGACTGAACACCTTCCTTCAACTCTCCGAGAAGCAGGAAATGTGGCTGCTGGACGTCGCCAGGCGCGTCCGTGCAGCCGCGGCCACCAGCATTCTGGCGCTGATCGACCGTCACGCAAACGGCAACAAGCTGGGAGAACACCCGACCTACCCGCGTCGCGAGTGGCCACTTCTCGGCGAACCCGATGTGGATCCGGACGACTACTGGTACTGGGTCTTGCGCCTGGTGAAGCTCTTCGGCAACGAAGAATGACGCTGACATTTCGATACAGGAGAACGACATCTACCAGCTCTATCGCTGCACACGTTGTGGGTGCACCACGAAGAACAGCCACGACGGAGACGGGTGTCACAACTGCGTCGTCGGGACGATGCGCCCGATATCTGGCTGACCACCCGCTCCCGCTACAGGAGAAAGACATGAATCGCACCGAGTATCGCGAAACCCGTCGCATGGTTCGGGAAAACGGTCTGTACGCGTTGAAGTGGATGAACGCCGAAGAGCAGTACGTTGCGCATGCAATCTACTGCCCGCCTGAAGACCCTCTCGCTGTTCGCGTCGACCTCTTCCGCGTGATGGGCTGGAGCGCTCACCTTGCGGCGTCCATCGCGCGCGACATCGCTGAATCTCGTCCGCTCGCCCGGATTCCGTTCTGACCAACCGCTCCCGCCACCGGAGAAAGACCATGACCAGGATTGACGGCGGCACACGCTAATTGACGCCGGCGCCGTGCGCTTTCGACCTACAAACCCTCAACTTCGCCGAAGTCGAGGGTTTTTCTTTTTCCCGCTCGCCGGTGCTAATGCACGGACTCACCAGCTTTCGCCTCCCCACGATCAGCAATCCGCCCTTCCTTCGATTCGGGACGCGCGAAGCGCTCCGAATACACACCCCAATACAACAGTCCCACACCGACCGCCATCATAGCGCCCGCGATTTCCGCTGGAAGATGCGTAAATCCATGAACACGATACATGCGCTCATAAAGGCCGGGCTCGTACATTCCAGGTCTGTTGCCCATTGCGTAACGTACGAAATCGTAGAAGGCATTGCTGCAACTGTCGAATCCCACAAGCCCGAACACCCCGCCAACCAACCCGATTAGCTTGCCAAGTGCGGACGTGTGTTGGCTTTCCACCGTATCGACGTAGAGCCAAATGCAAAATATCGCGAGCGTCATCCAGTACACGACCTGCATCAGGTAGTTTCCGATGTTGTTTAAGAAGAGCATTTCCAACCCCGATAAAATTTCCGGTCTTCTACCGGTTTCAACCACGTCCCCGTTCTTCACACCCGCGCACTATCGCCGGTACCGCGCTTGTTCTCGGCGTCGCGCAATTTTCTGCGTGATCGCCTTCATGCTACCGGCAGGGTCCATCCAGTCGTGAACGAGATGCTTCATTACATCGGGATATCTTCGTTCGATAATCGAAAGCCTCTGGTGAACACGGCGCATCACCCGACTCGTAATCGCGAGCGATTCCCTCACTCCCAACAGCGCTTCCTTTCTCAACTCAAGCAACCCCTCCATCTCATTCAAAAGCCTTGCAGTTACTCTGTCGTTCTCGAATGCCTTGCCACCCTTTATCTTCGAGCGGACCCGCAATTCCGAGAACCCTCGCTGCGGCGACAGCTCGCGCGCCATCATCGGTTTATCCGTCGCAGGAATCATCTCCCCGGTCTTCGATCTCTTATGTGTGTGCGACCATTTGGTCATCCACGGCCGTCGCTGCATCACCTTCTTCGCAGGCTTCCGGAAGAATCGGACCGACAACTTCCCGTCGATGTTCGGCTGAGACTTATGCAGCCCCACGTTATACCGACGAATCACTTCATCGATCGCAGCTATCCCACTCACCATTTCTTCCGCTGCACTGAGTAACTTCGTCTCCAAATCAGTTTCACGTTCGGGCCGTTCGTAGTCGCTCTCCAAATTGCGGGCAATCCGCTCCTTGATGTCGCTCTTCGTTGCCATGCCGACTCCACGGTCATTTCAGTGAGCCCGCAGTATCGAGGGCATCCCACAAAAAGCAGAAACGCTTCCCCACTCTTAGAGACGCCACGGAACTAGCCCGGCGGGCCCCGCGGGAGCGGGGACCGCCGGGCGGGCGGTGCGGCACGACCGCGATTCGTTCGGGCTGCGGGCCTGGTCGGCAGCACCCCGCATCGTTAGCAAGGCGAGCTGCGAGCCGGCCGGCGCCGAAGGCGACGGCCGGCGAAGCCCCACCTGCGTCGCTTTTCTGGGTGCGACCCCTATTTCAAGCGGGCGGAACGCGTCTCGATCACAGTTTTCGACATCGTTTTTGGAAGCAATATGCTTCTGCATTTTTTGGGGCTGTAGCGGTAGTGAGAGGACGAATTTCTATTAAAGAAGATCTGAGGTTGCCGAGGAATTTCTACAAAGGATTTCTGCATTTCGGTCTCCCCTGCGAAAATTTTTGTAGCACCAGACTTTGTAGAAATTTTTCTTTAACTTCAGGCGAACGAGGCCACGCATGAACCTCGCACTCGGCATCCATTTCGGGCCCAGAATCGCCCTGGTGGCCGCCACTCTTCAGCAGCCCACCGAGCGGCATCAACGCGTCGTGGCACCCCTTTTACGCAAGGATCCGCACCATGCGTCGGACGCACCCACGCCTCGCACGACAGGTGAAGCGATTACCAAGGCCGTTCAGTCCGTATGCGAAAAGCTCAGTGATCGGCCTCAATCAATCACTCTGGTTCTGAATGACGGCGTCAATCCCGACTGGGGTATCGCGGCGATCGACCAATATTTATCGGAACTACGCACCGCGCTGTCACAACATATTCCCAGCGCCGTTAATCGCGTCGAGATCCGCCCGCAACCGGTCATTCACGGCGCGCTCCAGAACTTGGTTTTCCTCCCCACTGGGACGGTGAATACTGCCGTCGATTTCGACACCCAGACCTGGGCGATTGCGGCAATCGGCGCAACCTCGTCTGATTATCTTGTTGTAGACAAGGGCGCCCTCACGAAGCGGCGGGCTGTTGGTGGCCACACTTCTGCCGAGAAAATTGCCACCGAAATCCACTCCTCGGTTACCCACCCCGAGAAACTGAACGGAGCTTTTATCGTCGCAGATCCGTCACTCGAGACAGCGATACGCCATGTGCTGCCCCGGGTGATTCTTCCACAAGCACCTGAGTGGGCCGTTGCCGAGGGGTTTTGCAGGTACGCCCTCTTTTGTGCAGCCCGACAATCAACCTGACGAGATCAACATGGCACGCGCGCCTCGTGATTGGAAAGACGTCCGTCTATTCAATTTGCAGATCAACTATGACGCCGATCCCGACGTCGCAACGTTCGTCTACAAATACAAGGACGGCTCTTTATCGAAGCTCATCAAAATGTTGATTCGCCAGCACATGACCACGACCGGGGACCCTGCTGTAAGTCTCGAGTTCTGTCGACGCACACGGACAAATGCCCTCCTTGATTCGATCCACAGGGATGATGGTTTAGACCTCGCCGGTTCCGACAACGAGTCGAGTTTCGACGTTGCGCAGGCGTATCACGAGGGCAAAATCGTCAATAAGCCTGCCGAGGGAAATGAACCTGCCGAGGTGCGTCGTCCGACTTCCTATTCCGGTCCGAACGCAAAACTGATACGGGAATTTGATTCGATCTGAAGGCGCGCGAAGCCCAGGAATTTCCGCATGCGGGAAAGTCGATTGCCATTCAACGAGCAAATTCCCTGCCGAGGAATGTCGAGTGACAGAACTGCTACAGGCGCCCTGGTTCGGAATAGTCGGCCGAGGAGATTCCGCGAGCACCCAAAGAGATACAGCACGTCTGAGAATTTTCTGTCCGGCCGAGTTCACGCGCCGAATTCGCTCGACGCGATCCACTCAAATTTTCAGGAGTACGGTATGAGCATTTCAGACAGCAGAAGCCTGTCGTTTTCGGGATACCTCCAGGTCTCGAATCAATCCGATCGGTTGGCGTTCGATTTTTCGGTCGCCGTCGATGCGACTAACGACGAGCGCGATGCGGCAGCGTTCCGGTCTTTGATGAAAGCAGCCGAGGACGCGGGCGCGGATCTGGATTACTTCATGGTTGACGGTCGGGAAATGCTATCGATCGAAGCGTCGGACGGGAAGCGTGCGACCGCTCGCGCCTGCAACCTTATTTTGAAAAACGCCGAGGAAATCAGAAGAAAGAGAGCCGCACCTCATCCCGACATCGATCCGTATAGACGCGGAAACGAGTGGATATTATTTCGACTCGACAGCTACCGGGATGCGCTGATAGCGCAGCTTGGCCTCAACCCGGGCGACCCCGACTACACAGCCATCGCCCAGTCTCATAGCGAGGCGCTGAGCGTCCTGTCTGGACGGCCGGACACGTTCTCTGAGTTCTATTATGTTTCGATGATCATCGAATACGACAACCGCGATACCGAGCAGTGTTTCGGCGCATTCGATCGGACCGGGCGATTTATCAAGCTGGTAGGAACCGCGCCGTCATTTTCGGCAGACCATGAGGGGCGGAACGCCGTGGTCAACATGCGTCTCGTGTTCAACGGACGGGAATTCCCTTGGCCACTGCGTGACCTGTCGCCCGGCCTTCTCGCCGCATTGAGGACTGGCGTCGGCGGCTGACCGAAACGTCGGTCAGCTGCGGCGTACTGGAATGTGATGGTGGACGCGAGTGTACGGATGCTCAACGCCCCGGCCAGGCCGGCCGCCTTTGTGCGCGACGACCGTCACGCTCATTCGAGAAAAGCGCCTGCGTTCAGCTGTCGGCGGTCCGATAAGGCGACACTGCGTTACGACATGGATTGCGGGTTTTCTTCCGTCACCGATGAACCGTTGTCGGTGGTTGCCCCGTATAGCCGATCCCGGGCCTCGACATACTTCCCGTACTCTCCGAGAGCGTCGCTGTGAATCCACGCCTCCGTTCTAAATCCCTGTAGGACGAAAAGGTCAAATCGCGTGAACTCGCGGCCCATGGTGAGGACCTGATTCCGATACCGCTCGATCTCCCGCTGTCCCGGCTGCTCGCGGTCTTCCAAGATGCTGTTCAACTCGCCGATCTCTTTATCGCCGACTTCCCAGGCAAGCGTCCATCGATCGATGTTGAAGATTGCGATCATGGTTCCCAGCATTCCCCACCCGATGGCTAGGAGGAACGAGGTGGCTAGGGCGGGCGAGCGATCTTGCAGCGGAGTCGCGCAGAGAACTACGAACCAGCCCAACCCTCCCAACGTTAAAGCGGCGACGATCAGAAGGATCAACCGCCAGGCACATTGACGCGCCACGATAGCGGCACGGCTCGGAGCATCGCGAAGCGATGGTACAACAGGCACTTTGGGCTTCATGGGTCTTCCTTTCTAGAATGGTTATCGATCACGAGATCGCGGGTCCGTCGACCGCGCATTCGAACCCCGCATCTCGCAGCGCAGCGGTCGCAGCCACGAGCTGTGTCGGATCGTCGAATTGCGTCGGGACTACGCGTAGCGGGCCGAGCGGAACTTGCTCGATCCCTTCGAACCCGCGGCGGTACGGTCGGTCCGTCGCGGTAAGCACAGTGTTGTCGCTCAACACCAGAACCAGCGTGCCGGACGCCGCGTTTGTCGCGGTCGCCCGCTGGCCGCTGTACTCGTGACCGCCCTGTTCGAGCAGCTCGACCGTGAAGCTCGTGTCGAACATGACGCCGCGCCGTTCATCCCACGGTCGATCGACAATCCCGACCTCCGGGACAACGAAGCCACTCGCCTTGAGCTGGCCCGCGATGTCCGACCAGCCGAAGCGCGACGTAGCGTCCGCTACCGCATTGATGACGCGGCGAAGCTCCATTTCCGGATCGGGCACCGCTCCGTCCGCGAGGACATACCGAACGTTGTTTGGATCGCCGTCAATCGTCGGCAGAATCAGGAGTTTCATTGTCGTTCCCGCATGCATTCTGGTTCATCTCGAAAAGCTGCCGCGCGGCCTTCGCCTGCGTCAGCATGAAAGATCCCCGCACGGCGTTCGGGTACTCGCGGATCCGGCCATGCGGGTCCCGAACCTTGCGCCCATTTGCGGTGATCGCACGTACTCGGAGCGTTCCTAGGCCTCGCCAGACGAAAATTCCGTCCGCACAAAGCTCCTTGAGGATGTGATCCCGCACGTCGTCAAGAAGAGCGTCCGCCGTCGCTACGGGGATGCGATATTTGCGAGCGAGCTCGCGGCCGAAGATGTGCTTCTTCATACGGCGTCTCCATGCAGGTCGGCCCCGACGGACGAACCATCAACGATGCGGAGCTGCGCGTCGAAACTCCCCCGTTGGTAGGCCTGCATAGACGCTCGCCAGGGATCCTGCTCCTGGCTGAGATCAAGTTGCACCTCGGCACGCTCATCGCTCGGATAGAACATGCCCGAATGTTTGAGTTCGCCTTCGTCAACCTGCATCAGCTGGCCGCAGCGCGACAGCAAGTACCAGAGCGGCCCGTCCTCGGCTTCTACGCGATAGGTCGCAAGGCAACGGGTGTCCTCGGCGACCTCCCCGACCTCGCAGGCGGTATACAGCACCATCCCGATCGTGCATTCCATGTCGTTCTCACCCACAGACTGTTGTTATGTCCCGCGCACGTACACTAGGCGTGGCGGCTCCGTGGGCAGGATCTTCCAATGGAACTGAGTTTTCCGGAAACGATTCGAACATCGCGTTGATCGGGTCGATTGCACCCGCTGGCCGAGTTTGCTCGAGACGGCACCGGCGGCCGGTGTCCGCGAGACCCACGTCGACCAGGTCGATGAGATAGCGGCTCGCAACCTCACCGGGATCGATCTCCTCGATCCGTTTGCCCGGACGTACAGCCATTTCTGCTGAATTCACCTGCATGCCAAAATGCGCCGCGGTTGCGGGTGGTCTGGCACGGCTCAGGCCCAATGCGGTCCCAACTCGATGGCGCCCGACAGTAGCCGTCGTCTTCCGATCGACTCTCGAGGAACAAACCCATTCATGAGCTCGCATACCCACCGATCGTCACATAGGGGCCGCGCCGTGCGCATCCAGGCCGGTTGGGATCGTCCGTTGCAGCAGTACTACCTGATCGTCGAGATCCTCAATCCGGCCGAGGCTGATGCGGAAGAGGACGGATACCTGTATTCGAACCTCTCCGATCAAGGCGCCTGGGGATGCCGAGACTTTTCGTACTTCGAAAGGAAGTTGACGGAACTGGGGCTGATCGTTCCTTCGGCGCTGCTCGATGGTGTCCGCGCCGATTGCGCCAACAATGTCTCGAACCGAAACGTGACCTATCCGTAAAAGCCCCACAAGTAACCGAAGGTTCGCTGCCATTCCACAGAGCCTCCTGCATCTCCATGGGCTACGTCTTTGTAAATGAACCCGGTCCTCCGCGTTCGCACTCACTACCCTAGGAGATCCCCTTTGGAGCATGCGTTCTACACCCCGCACGACCTGGCTGAGCGCAATGTCGACCCAGGGACACCGTTCTATCGGCTTGTGGTCTACAGCGGCCTCTCAATCTGCAAACAGTGCAACCTCGCCGAGGCGACGCTAACCACGGAATGCCCTGGCCACCATGTAAGAGATCGAACTGCCAGGCTCATCAATGCTGGTCGGATCGATTTCGAGGATGGGGTTTGGAAACAGCAAGCGCCGTGGCTCGTTGATCGGCTAAGAGCGATGCCTTCGTTAAGCGGCGGTCGCCCACCTACTGGCCGGGCCGGTGAGAAGGCATGCCGATATGCCTCTCCACGCGATTCCGCATTTGACCCAACCACCCTCGGCACGCACCGCGACTGCCCGACGAACCTGCGCCTCGTCCTTCGCTTCCTGAAGCTCTCGGTTGAACGCCGCGAGCTTCTGGCGAGCATCGATCCCCTTAACAAACATCCCGAGGGCGCCACCGGCGAGCGCCGCGATCCCCGACACGACTGCCGTGCCCGTGTTCCAGATTGGCGAAAAATCCATGGTGCGCCTGCGGTCGAAGTGGATGAAAGCCGCCCCTCGCGGGGCGGGCCAAGATTGAACAACCTGCAGCGTGACCGTATCGGAGACCGGCACGGTGCGCCACAGGGACGCTGGTCGCGATCGTTCTCGTGGGCTTTTTACGCCTACTTCTTGAGCAACAGATCGCCGCAAAGCTTTTGTGCGTGGCATACGCCGGAACTTATCGCGTAGTGAATCAGAACAGAGAACGGCTCTGGAGGTTGCACGCCTCGCGCCAGAGCTTCTCGGCGAGATCGTGTCGTGCAAGCAGACACAGCCAGTACATGGTCGAATCCTTGCTGTTGCGCACGGGGTACATCGTGTCGCACACACGCAAGCCTGTTTTGCTCACGAGCGTCTTCCAGTGGTCGACAAACGCGTCCCGCATTTCGTGCTTCGACGCCTGCTGGCGAACAACCTGCCGCCACCCTGGCGCGAAGTCGTCGAGCGATGAGCGTTCTGACTCGAGGCCTGAGGCAATATTGCGCTGGATGTCACCCGTGCTTAGATGAACAACGATGTCAATTGACGGCATGGACGCCAGCTTTTCGATAATCGAGAAATGGAGATGACCCGCGTTGAACGGGTCGAGCAATGTGAGATGCAGCCCTCGACGATCCAGTTGCGGGATCACCCAGTCGATGGTTTGATCCGCGCGACCCACTACCGATTGAACCGGGGCTCCCAGTTTGCGCAATCGCTCGTCACAAGCGGCTAGATATTCAGGGTTCGCGTCCGCGACGAAGAAGTGCGAAAACGTCCCGCGTCTCTGCTGTGACATCGTCCAGGCCGCCAGCGGGCCACCGTCCGAAAAGATCGATGTGTGTTTGACCTGTACCCGGCCGGTTCCCGCAAAGAGATCAATGTACGTTCGCTGCGTGGTGAACTTCTGACGTGCCCCCCAGGACGCGTCGATATACCGCTTGATAATCCGGTGCTTCTCTTCGGTCACCCAGCGGCCCACCACCATCGCAGGCAAACCGTCATTGTTGTCCGGTACCACCGTCTTCGTATCCGCCACAGCGCCCCCCCTTTCAACTCGTTGTTGTACCGCCCTCGTCCTGCGACGAACGATCTGATTCTCACTCCGCGCCAAATTGAGCGCCGCACGGACGACAACTGGATGTCGCTCAACAGCCCCGCACGGTCGTCGCAGTCGTTCTCCGAGCAAAGCCCTTCAAGAGCGGTCACACGCGTACAATATCGTACCGCCCAACATAAGCAGATCGCCATGGGAAAAGATTCGCGCATCGAATGGACGCACCACACTTTCAATCCCTGGTGGGGTTGCGTCAAGGTATCTGCCGCTTGCGACCATTGCTACGCAGAAACCTGGGCAAAAAGGCTGGGCGAAAGCGTCTGGGGGCCCGAAACACCCCGTCGGTTCTTTAGCGATGCGCATTGGAAAGAGCCACTGAAGTGGAATCGGGAAGCCGCGGCAGACAAGACCCGACGCCGCGTCTTCTGCGCATCGATGGCCGATGTGTTCGAAAATAGACCGGACCTGGTTGGCGAGCGCTTAAGGCTTCTCGAACTGATTGCGCAAACACCCGACCTGGACTGGTTGCTGCTCACGAAGCGCATCCATCTCGTCCGCAAACAGTTGCCCAAGGGCTACGAGTTTCCCAGCAACGTCTGGCTGGGAACGACGGTTGAAAATCAGGCAAGCGCGCGTAAGCGCATCAAGTACCTGCTCGAGTTTACCTCCCCGGCCGTCCGGTTCCTCTCCTGCGAGCCATTACTGGGGCCACTCGATCTCTCAGAGTATCTCGTGCGCGGCGCGAACGGTACGCGCGTTGACTGGGTCATCGCAGGCGGCGAGTCGGGGCCAGGCTCTCGCCCCATGGATCCCGTGTGGCCAGCGCAGCTGCAAAAGCAGTGCGCAAAAGCCAGAGTGCCGTTTCACTTCAAGCAGTGGGGACATTGGGCACCGGTAGACCAGGTCACTGACGTCATGACCAAGCACACCCCGGTGAAGGTGCTCCGCCAGGATGGCTCGGAAGTCTCGGTCGCGGCAATCGGGAAGAGCAAGGCCGGGCGTACCCTAGCAGGCAAGCATTGGGACCAGTTTCCCGCATCTGCGTCGTAGCCGTTCAAGCCTCACTCGGAAGATACGCCTTGGCAAAACGTCATTACGATTGGAGCAACGGCCCTGCCGTCCTTGACGAGCACAGCCTGACAAAACACCAGGTGCTCGTTGACTACCTGGTGCGTTATTTTCAGCAACGCATGCTCAATGCGCCAGGACGCGAGCACTTCAAGATCACGCTGGTGGACGGCTTTTGCGGCGGCGGATTGTATGAGCTTCGCGGTTCAGGGCAACTGGTGGTCGGCTCTCCACTGCGTATGATCGAAGCGGTCGAGGTCGCCTTCGCGCTCGTCAATGCGAACAGAACCAAGTTGATTGCATTCGACGTGCAGTTTGTGTTCGTCGACAAAGATCGGGGCGCGCTGGAACACCTGCGCAAGGTTCTTCAAGACCGCGGCCACGAACATGCAATCGGAGTCTCGATCCACCTGCTGCACGCGGAATTTGGCGTCGCCGTAGAAGAGGTCCTAGCGCGCATCCAACAGCACACGCCTCGCTCGGGGACCGCGCTATTTTTCCTCGATCAGTACGGGTATGCGGAGGTGCCAGCAACGCTGATTCAACGCATTTTTCAGACCAGCCGCAACGCCGAGGTCGTGCTGACGTTTCACGTATCGTCATTTGCGACCTATACGAATGACGAGTTCGCACAGCGCATTTCCACCACGTTACAGATCGACATTTTCAAGCGGTTGGGTACGCGTTCGATCGAACAGATCAAAGCGAACGACACCGACTGGCGACGCTTCATTCAGGCTGCGCTGTACGAGGCATTGGTTGAGCGATGCGGTGCCGCGTTTTTCACACCGTTTTTCATCCGCGGGACGGGCGCCGGCCATGGGGAGTACTGGCTTGTTCACCTCTCTCAACACCACCGAGCACAGGATGTGATGAAGCAGGTTCACTGGCAACACAGCAACCACTTTGTCCACTATGGCGGCGCCGGGTTGAACATGCTGGCCCCCCACACCATGGGGTTCCTGCAGGAGTTCGATGGCGGATTCCGTTTTGACGATGTGGCACGCGGCAGGTCCGACAGGGAGCTGCTCGAGCAGCTCGCCGCGCGGATTTTCGACCAGCCTCACGCTGTCGCATTTTCAGCAATTTTTGCCGAGACCTGCAATGGATCCCCCGCCACCGCGGCGATGTATAAAGACGCCCTGGCAACGCTGGTCGCAAGCGGAGACGTCACGATCAGGTCAAGCGATGGAAAGCCCCGCTACCAAAGTCGCTATATCCAGGATTCAGATCAGGTTGAGCGGGCCCGACAATTGAAGTTGTTCTTGCCTCCAGCTCGTTAGCCCGCAGCGCCAGGAGACCCGTGTGGGTACCTGTTACATCCGTCACGGTCGAGGCGTTAAAACCTCATCGACAGTGGATCGAAACCTGGTTGCGTATGCTGGCGTGAGCGAAGAAGCCGCGAGATAAGCCTGCGTTGTCACGATGGCGCAATTGCACGCTCAAACTCGAGTGTCGCACAACGCGTGATCAGGAGGTGTCGGCGCCGTAGGCGCGTCATTGGCAAGATCTGGCATACAGGCGATATTCGGTTGGTTTTGTCGACTGCCTAATGTACAGCCACGATTCCGGGTGATACAAGCCTCAAGCCACGCGCGTGCCTACTCTAAGGTTGCGAGCTTGTGGCGAGAGGGACACGTCCTCGCGCCAACCGTCAATAGCGACGTTTTACGCGGCCTTCAGTGTTCTTTGTCTGTCCGACGCATAGCGGGCTCTGCCGCTCGAGCCACACTCTCGATTTGCGGCGGAGGGGTGTGCAGACCACATACTTGCTCGCGTGCGCTGGCAGCGATGCGTTCGAGCGTTGCGACAGCGCGACGATAGGTTGATCGCCGCTGCGGGTCATTTCCTGCGTAGCCGTTGATAATCGCCGCGGTCCTTCACGATGGCCTTGCCAAACCAATCGGGCACGTCGGTCAATTGCGACTCGACGACCGTCTCGGGAACGTCGCGCCAAAACGCCAAGATCGCGGCCGAGAACGTCTGAAACTGGTCGTCACTGACCTTGAGTTGCCGGTGATCACGATAGCTCACGCTGGACACCGTATCCTCGAAGTCTTTTAGTGGATCATCGAGATATTCGGGAAACTTGGTCCTCAGATCGTCAAGCGATTTTCCCTTGCCATGTTTGTACACGTTGACTACCAGTCGGCATGCATTCAGAGTGCGGAAGTAGTCCGTGGTTCGGAGCGGCCACCCGAAGCTCTCCAGCAATTCGGCGATCTGCACAAAGTCGGCCGACCAGACCTTCGAGGCGGTGGTGTCGCCCCAATGCCAGTGATGAATCTCGCGCACCAGCCAGTCGCGCAGTTGCTTGTCCCATTCGTGAAACATCCCGGCGACCACGCTCAGACGCGTTTGCTCGCGCATGTCGCTTAAGAGTTGGTAAAACGCAATGCCGTGACCGTGGGCCATTTCACAGAAATCGCCCGGGTCATGTCGATCCGGATCGAAGTATTGACCGCGTTGCTCAAGCCATTCGTCGGCAGCCCGATCGGCATCCGCCTCCATATCGTCGAACTGCGACAGCAGGCGCTTTCGCGCTTGTTCGACATAGAACGCATGACCTTTAACCAAGGATTGCCGAAAGGGCTCCCACATCTGAAACAGCACGAATTCGCTCATGGTTTTGCCGCCTTCCTGATTGTGGTCACTCCGTCCGAGGAAGCCGCGAGTCATCCTCCAGCGGCAAGTCGGCTGAGATGGTCACTTCGCGGTCGTCGGTGTTCGATCGTTTCGTCACGACGGTCCTCGCGGGTTCGCTTCGGCTCCCGTGGGCGATTCTACCGACGCCGGCGCCCGCATTCAGGTGGTGGGCGACGTCATCCGGGTCGACGGCGGCACCCCATGGTAGTCGGGCCGTGTCGCCTGCGCCCTACTTGCCACTCCGGGCCGCCAAGCGCGCGTGATACTTCGCTGCCTCCTGACGCATGCGCTGCTGTTCCGCGTTCACGTAGATCGTGGTGGTCTGCAGCGATGCATGGCCCAGCACCTGCTGCAGCACCTCGAGCGCGGTGCCGGCCGCCGCGGACTGCGTCCCGAACGTGTGGCGGAACGCATGCGGCGAAGTCCGCGCTAGCTGGCGCCGGCTCGCCTCGTCGAGTTCGGGTAGTTGCTCGATCAAGCGTTCGAGCGCGCGCGCGACGACCCGGCGTGCCGCGCGCGGTGTATAACCCGCGACGCGTGTCACCTCACCTGTCTCCGTGACCCCGAACTTGTCGCGACCGGCCGGCGTGGGCGGAATCACGGTCGGCGCGACGAGCGGAATCTGGGTCGCGCCCGCATCAAAGTCCAGCGCGCGGTCCGCCCAGTGCGCGCGCAACGCCGCGACGATGTCGTCCGTGACCGGCACGAAGCGTTCCTTGCGGCCCTTGCCGATCACGCGCAGCAACCAGGTCGCCGGCGTGTCATCCTCCGAGGGCCACCATTGCAGGCCCTCGCGCGCGACGCTCACCGCCTCCTCGATGCGCAGCCCGGCGTCCCCCATCAGCAGGATCAGTGCGCGGGCGATGCGCCAGTCCGGCGCCAGCGGACCGTAGCCGTCCGCGCGCGCGGCGAGCTCGGCGCGGAGCGTCGCCCACACGTCGATCGGCAGCGCCCGCTGCACCTGCAGCGCAGTCGCCCGCTTCAGCGGCTTCGGATCCACGACGCCGACCCAGGGGTTGCCGGCCAGATAGCGGACCTTCACCAACCAGTCGAACGCGGCGCGCAGCACGCGCACCGCATAGCGCTGGCTGTCGAGCGACAGCGGCTGCAACGAGAACGGTCGCCAGCGCCCCGACGCGCGTGACGCCGGCGGGCCACGAAACGCATCGGCCGGCGACGCGAGGAACGCCTTATACGCTTCGCAATCGTCGATCAGCATCGAGGACAGCGGGCGCCCGCGCTCGAGCACGCACCACAACACGAAGCGCTCGAGCTCGCGCCAGTACGCGCGCTGCGTGGCCGGCTGACCATCATAGCGATGCAGATACGCGAACACCGCGTCGAGATCGTTCGCCGCGGCGATATACGGAAAGGCCGGCGCGCGATTGGCGCCGTGGGCACCCGCCAGCTCCTGCGGCATGCGCAGTCGGTGGATCGGCACCAGTTGATCACGGCGCGGCGTGACGCGCGCGTCCGGCGCCGCGACGAGGGGATCGACGCCGTCGACGTCGACGGCGACCGTTTCTCCGATCGTGTCGGCGTGCCGGCGCAGCCAGGCGACGATCGCGCGGGCGCGGCCAACGCCGATGCGCGGCACCGAGCGCCACCAGCTGCCGCCGCGCCGGTTGCAGTACGCGACGAGTTCGCCGAGCGTGCGCACCTCGACATCGGCCAGGCGCTGCGCGACGATCGACCGGAACCAGCGCGCGATCGCGTGGCCGGCTGCGGGGGCCGCCTTGGCCCAGCTGCCGGCGGCCTGCTCGATCAGGTGCAGCGACACGGGCGTCAGGCGAGGCTCGCCGTACTTGCGGATCGACGTCTGCAGGTGCTCCTGCAGGACCGACGAGCCCTCGCGCAGCGCGATCGACACGAGGTCGTCGCGCATGGTGCGCAGCAGACGCTCGACGTCGAGCTGGTCGAGCTCGTCCAGGTCGAAGTAGAGCCGCGCGATCGTGGCGATCGGCAGGCCTTTCACGCGCGCACGCAGCGCCGTGAATTCGGTGCGGCTGTAAGTGCGCAGAGGGGGCAGCGTCAGCTGCTGAGGTTGGTTCGCCATCGATCAGGCGGCCGCTGCGCGGGCGCGCGACTTCGTCGGACGCGGCGTTGGAAAAAACGAAGCCCACTGCTCGGGTGTGGCGCGGTCGATTTTCTCGATCGCGGTCGCGCGCGCGGCGTCGATCGTCCGCTCCATGATTTGGCCCACGCTGCGACCGGTCTCGACGTCGGACACGGAGTAATCCGCCGGCAGGCTCGAATCGGATAGCGTGCTGCGATGCACGGCCCAGGTGCGGCCGCGATGCTCGAACGGGACGCCGATCGTCTCGACCCAACGATCGTCGTGCAGCGCGAGCTGGAACACGATCCCATCGACGCGCACGGGCACCAGTGGCGAGGGCGACTTCTTGGGGACAGCGCGCGGCATATATTAACTCCAGTCAGGATCGGGCACGTCGATGTAGGGCATCGGCGGTTCGCCGTGAATCAGCGCGAAAAAGTCGCCCGCCTCCGGCGGATGCTCGATGAAGAGGCGCACGTGCTGCGGGGTCGGAAAGGCGACGTCGATCAGCTTGCCGCTGGTCGTGCGGACCAGCGAGTGCGCGACGAATTGCACGTGATCGACGAGCAGGCCGTCGGGCATCCAGCCGCGCACCGCCTGATCCGCGGGATGGAGCCGCAACCAGAGCATCACCTGGTCGTGGCAGTGATTCGGGCGCGGCGACCAGCCCGGCAAGCTATCCGCGTAACGGTCGATCGGCAGCGCGTCGACGAAGCGGCGTGCGATCGCTGTGGCGAGCGCTTTAATTACGATGTCACGCGCATGAAGTCGATCGATCATGTCAGCACCCCGTTATCGATCAGCTCTTGATGTCCTGCCTCGACCAGCGCGCGGAACTCGTTGTCATGGAGACACAACTTGGCAAACAACAACGCCGTCGAAACCCACTCGAGTGGCGTCCGCTCACGCTCGCCACGGACATGCGCCGTGCCGTCGCGCAGGGCGTCCAACGCGTCATCGATCGCATCCAGTACCTGACTGATGACATGCTCGTCGCGTCCGTCGAGATCCGTCATCCTTCGACAGTCGACGAGACAGGTCCGTACGCTGAAGAGGACCGCGACACTCTTGGAGTGGTCAGCAATCATGATGCGCTGCCACCGTTCTTGTGCCGATCGATCAGGAAGATTGCGGCGGCGGCGCAGGTGTTCTTCGCCAGCACCCCGAATGCGGCATCGAGCGGCGCAAAGTGACTGGTCGCGCCGTGCGCGGTACCGAAGTGCGTGCGCAGCGCGGCGGCCCCGCCACAAATGGACGCGATGCCACCAAGCAGCTGCTTCAGGTCGGGCTGCAATTCCGGCAGATCCGGCAGGCCCAGGTTGTCGATGCATGCTTTGAGCAGCGGCGATAGCGACTTGTCCTTGGGCAGCGACACACCGCGCTCCATCAGGATTGCTGCGCACACCGACTCCAGCATCCGCGTCGCGCGCGTGAGCGCATCGGCCGTGTCCACATGCGAGGCGTCGAGCGCGTCTTGCCAGTTCTTCGCGACAGCATCGCTGTTCAGCGCCGCCATGCTCGCCGTCGTCTGGGCTTCGATCTCGGCTGACTCCGCCGCTACGATCGCCTGCAGGGCCGCCCGCGCGCGATCGACGCGGCCTTCTTGGACGTCGAGGCGATCGGTGATGTTCTGAATCAACGAAGTCGGCCCATCCTCGGTCATCAGCGACTCGAGCCATTTGCGTGGGACAGTGGAAAAATGTCGGAAACTATAAGAGCGTTCCTCGTCTGACAGGTGTGCATCCGCCAGGTCCTCTTCAGTCGTCCGGTAGGCGACCGCGAGTTCGAAGTCTCGGTAGTCAAGATAACCATAGACGTAGTCGTCGAGCCCGATCTGCTCTAGCGTCACGATGGAACTCCTCCCGGAGATTGGCGCGTCCCCGAAAGCCTCGTTCAGTTCCGTGAGCAACGCTCCGGCGTCGTCGACCAGCGCACCTCGTTTCGCCTCGATCCGCTTATGTTGTGCAGCCGCCGCCCGAATCTTGTCGCGCATAGGGCCTTCACTCGGTCAGCGGCAGCCTGGCGTACGCCAGCGTTTCGAGGCGCACCCGGTCCGCGCGGGCGTGTGGCGGAACCGATGCGCCCATCGCGGCGACGGCCGCATCCCAAAGCGAATACGCACCGCGCGCTTCGCCCAATGCGAGTCCTAGGCCGTAAGTGCCGATCTCGCACGCAGCGGCACGTTGCCTCGCGTCGCGGATCTCGCGCTCGGCGCGTTTCGTGAGTTGTTCGTAGGTCAGATTCGTCATCAAAGATCTCCTGCAGGTGGAAATCGCACTCAGGCGGTGGCCGCCGGCGCGGCGCTCGCTCGCGGACTCGGCGCAGGCAGCGTGCCGCTTTTCAGCAGCGCGGCCGAGCGCTGATCGAGGTCGTTCGGGAAGCACTTCATCCGCACGCGCTGGCACCAGCGTGGCCAGCGCGAAAACACCCGGCGATTCAGGAAGTAGTTGGCCAGCGTCGCGTGCTCGACGCACAGGCGCCAGTCAGCATAAAGCTGGCGATCGGGCGGCGCCTCCGGAGGCATTGCACTCCTGTCGCGCGGGTCGAAGCTCAGGGTCATCATCGCGCCGTGCCTAACCCGGCGCACCTCCATGCCTTCCTCGAACACCTGGTGGATCATCCGACACTGGAACAGGTGGGCGTACAAACTCGCGTCGATGTCCGACAGCTGGCCGATCGTCGCGGTGTGCAACGCAAACAGCCGTGGGCGACGCGCATCCAGCTTCCTGATGCCGGAGAACGCACGCGCGTCGACCCGCTGCTCCGCATCGAAGCTTACGATTTCCTTGATGTTATTGAGGGCTGTTTCCAGGCTCTGGCCGGCCGCGACCAACTGCATCAGGTCCGGCAGCACCATGCCGGCCGCGATGCGGCGCTCGCGGCTGCGGGCAGAGACGGCGACGACCCACGCGCCGGCCACACCGAGCAGGCCGCCCGTGGTCGCGCCGATCAGGGTCTGCCAGTGATCGAGCCAGCCAGCCGGCGTGGCGGCGGCCACCGGCGGGCACATCTGCGCGGTCGTCGCGGTCAGTTGATAGAGCATGGCGGTCATCTCAGGCGTTGTCCTCAGCCAGCGTTGTCTTGATCAGCGCGTGCACTTTAGTTGGCGAGGCCGTGGTCGGTCAGGAACTGCTCAAGCCGCTGCAGGACACTCTTGCCGAAGCTCACCATCTCGAGGCGGGTGCCGTCCGGCCAACTCACCCACCGTTCGCCGACGCCATTGATCGCGACCGTATTGATTGCCGCCCCGCCAATCGCGCCACTGGCGTGATGGGTTGCAGGGTCCGGCCGCCCGCGATCGAGCGTCATGTGCTTGGCCTTGTTGGACACGTCCCGGCAGAGTTGGATATCCCGCTCTGCCAGCAACGCCGCCCGGTCCGGTTCAGCGACGACGCCTTTCAGGTAATCGGTCACCGAATGCGCGGTGACGAAGAAGTTGAATACGTGGTCGATCGACGCCTCGCGGGCCAGGCGGTCGAGCTCGCGCCGCGCCTTGCGCAGCATCGCCGCAGCGTCCGTCAGTTCGAAAAAGCCCATTCGTGACCTCTCAGCGCGGCCCGCCGCTCGCGGGGCGGGCCAAGGGTTAAGGAACCTGCAGCGTGACCGTATCGGAGATTCGCACGGTGCGCCACAGGGACGCGGGTCGCGGCTGTGACGCCACGGGGCTCACAGGGCGCTGCAGCCGCGCAGTTGCGCGAGCCACAGCAGCAGAATCAGGACGGACACCGTCTAGCCCCGCCAATCATCTGGCATCGGGCACCTCGCTACTTGATTCGTCCGGGTCGCCCGCCGGCCGGTGTCGGGGCAGGTCGTCCATCACGGCCTGCCCTTCGTATAGCCAACGCAAACGCGTCCGCGCACCGATTTCGCCAGAAAATCGCCAAACATTGGGAAAACCCCTACTATCCGCCCTGCCCGGCCGAGGGTCAAACCGCACTTTCTGGATTCTATGGTATTAAATCCAAGTCCGCTAATACGAATTAGCGGACTTAGCGACGCGCCTGAAAAACCCGGCCGCGGCCGGGTTGCCCAAGCGCGTTCACGCGCACAGGATCAGGTACACCGCCAGCAATGGCATGTTCAGGGCGGCGATCGCCGCCAGCGGGTGAACCAGCCCATAGCTGGCCGGCCAGAGCGACGACAGCCCGCGGTCGACGGCCGCCAACGCGATCAACAGCGCCGCGGCCGCCAGGCACCTGCCCCACCCGCCTTTCTTGAACTGCATCGCTACCAGGGTCATCGTCGAGTTCCTTTGGGTTCACACGGTGGACTATCGCGCCGGCCGAATCCACCGGCCCGCCGGCGTGGGCGTTACGTCGTCGGCCGCAACCAGTTTTCGACCGGCAGGCCGGCGACACGGGTAAATTCGGCCGTGTTGTCCGTGACCAGGACGGCGTCGACCGCCAGCGCGTGCGCGGCGATCAGCATGTCGTTGGCGCCGATCAGTTGGCCTTGCTTCTCGAGGTCGGCCCGCAACCGCCCGTAGCATCGGTCGGCGTCGGGCTGCAACGGCAACACGGTCAGGCTCGCGAGCAGTTGCTCGACCCGCTGCGCGAGCGTCGACGAACCACGCTTCCAGACGCCAAATCGCAGCTCCGCGGCCACGATGATCGAGGTGCACACTTGTTCGGGCGACGTCTGTCCGATCCGGGTGGCGCAGGCGCCGCGTGGGTCGCGGATCACGTTCGACAAGATGTTAGTGTCGAGCAGATACAGCGTCATTCGATGTCGACCGGTTCAGCCGGCAGGTTATCGATGTCGGGAAACGTTTCGTCCAGCGGAGTCCATTGGGCAAACAGCTCACGCAACGGCGCGGCCTCCACGGGCTCGATGATCAAGCGCCGGCCTTCCCGGTGGATGGTGACTTCCGAGACCGGCAACTCGAACTCGCGCGGGATCCGCACGGCCTGGCTGCGCCCATTGCGAAACAGGCGCGCGTGGCGGGTGTCATGGGTTGGCATGGGACAACTCCTATTCAAACGAAACGGCATATGCCACAGCATATCCTCGTTTGGTTCAGTTCGCAATCATCGCCGAGGCGCGTCTCGTAAGTAGAGCTATCAGATGTGGCACTTTTGCCCCCGGTTCGACACGGCGAACATCGGGCTGTATAAAGATATATCTCTATACAGCCCGATGGGATGATGCCCTTCTTCACCTCGGCCGATCACGACGCGGCCGTGCAGGCCATGCTCGACCACCCCGAGATCGGCAGCCGTCACCTGCGCGGCCTGATGAGCGGCATCAAGCGCCGCGCCCGGGCGCGCGCGGTGATCGCGTTCGTCCAGGCGATCGCCCCGCCCCCGCCCGATACGACGATCGCGACCACGCGGCAGCTGATGCACGCGCTGTTCGGTCACGCGGTCTCGGTCAACGACCTGCACCGCAACTTCGCCACGCCCGGCCGCCGGGCCAACGATCGAGCCGATCTCGCGGCGCTGGCCGCCTGGCTGGCGCTCCACCGGGAACGGCTGGCGGCCGCGGCCGAGGCCCGGATGGTAGAGCTGGAGAGCGCCTGGCAGCAGTTCACGGCGGCGGCCGCAGAGGCGGCCGGCGAGATCCATACCGCCAGTCGGCCGGGACGACGCGGCGAAGCCTAAGCGTCTATACCTGATGGCGGATCAGGCGCAATGCTGTTTAGAGATATATCTGTATACAACATTGAATCGCCCATGAAAGGCCAAGCCGCAGCCGGGTTATCGTGGGTGAAAGCGTGTGCCATTCAAATGCCGGCGGTCTTTCGCGTGGTCTAGTTCACCTGTGGCGGATCCGGCCAAGTCGAGCCCAGCGTATTCAAGATGGTGCAGGCCACGCGTAGCGAGAGTATCCGTAGTATTGCCGCAGTCGCCGCTCGTCTACCGTCGGACGGTCCGCTTCCTGTCAAAGCTCGGACTGGACACCTCTCCAACGGAGTGGGCCGTCCGCACCGAGCAGAGCCAGGCGGATCGGCTTGCGCGCCGCTTCCTCAACGCTTCCCGCGCCGCGGTAGCGTAGTTGCTCAAATCGGTTGCCGTGAAGCCCGGGCACGCTGCGTTGACTTTGATGTTGGTGCAATCGAGTTCGATGGCGAGTGAGATTTTCGATGCCTAGTCGACGCCAATATACCCACGTGAGCAATCCGCCGAATTGTCCTTCAGCGCGAGTGCCCCCGCGCTTGAGATATTGACGATGCGGCCAGCCAGCGCTTTGCGCAGACGCAGCAGCATCGCTTACAAATCACGGCGTTTGATTGTCAGGAACATTTTTCCTGCATGCGGGAAAAGTGCGGGCACTGACTCGGCGTCGGCGAAACGTAAAGGCCGAGGACACCACTAACCCACTCGGCCCCATCTGAGCATCGTGATACGTTTGCGGCTCTCGAACGGGTCGACCCGCACAAGATAATCGGCGGACGCAGTTCACTACCCGCGAGTTTATGGTGAGCGGGTTCCGCCTACCCCGCGCAAGCGTGTGAGAGGACCAGAAAGGGTGATAGGCGCACAGCGATGTCCAAAGCACTGCCTCGCTGGAAAACCGATAGGTCTCGTCACTCCAAAAAGAAACGGGCCAGAAGGCCCGTCCTGCTATTAGGTCGACTTTCGCCACTCCGGCAGTTCAGGCGCAGAGCGCACGATTTTCTTTCTCGCAGCCAGACGCAAATGTGCCTTTGTCTCCGCCGTGAGCGGGGATGGCTTCTTCTTCCGAAGCGCGACTTCCACTACAACCTTGCGCGCAGCGAGCTTGGTAGCGGCCTTTTCGGGTTTCGTGACTTCGCTCATATCAGATCCTTCTCCAGCAAATAGTCTAGCGGCTTTGCCCAGGATCGACTGCCCGAGCCAAGATCGAACTCCATCAACCGTTGCGACCCATGGACTTCCCACCAAGGGTGATCGCAGGCAATGAGATCCTGCGCGGTCCAACAATCTGCAAACGCTGGAATCGCCCGCTCATGTGGCTCTGTAGGGGCGTCGAAGCCAATTTTAGGCCAGTAGCGGTAACCAATCAGGTGTTCGTCGTAACCCTCCCCACCTCCGGCGAGAAGGGTAATCCGACGATAGCCAAGGCAATGTGCAGTTATCGCGCACAACGCAAACGCGACTGTACCGAGATAGTCAGGTGCTTGGCGGCGGAGGAACACATGATCGATGTGCAACGCTTGTCGGCCCGCTTCCTCGATATCACCAGCTAGTTCCTGTTCATTTTCATCGACGCTATCGATGCCATCTTCAAGGTGAAGTGACAGGCCACCCTCGACATCTTCATACATACCGATGCGATTTTTGTGAGGGTGTTGAATGACCGCTGGCTGAACGGCGGTGAGAGATCGCTCCCAAGCTCGTACTCGGCTTGAGCATGTACACGGGCGCCATTGAATATCATCAGCAACTGCGCGTATTCAGCGCTGCTGATGTCGACGCCATCGAGTGTCACTTGGGTTGTGGCGTCGAACTGGACGCCGTCCTGACGAAACACGCCGGAGAGATATTGGGTCGCGAGATCGGATGCGCGCAGACGATCGTACGGCATCCGCAAAACTCGATCAAAGTAGGGGGTGCGAGGAAGAGCCATAGGGGCGAATGAGGTCGGCAGCCTAGCCCAGTCGCCTGCCGAATTCGGGAATTCAAGTGCATTCCCGGCGGTGCGATGCTTTCCCGCACGCGTGAATATTCGAGGTTTCTAGCGCGAAGCGGCCCAAGTATTGGGTGTCCCCATTGGGGACACTGCCCAGTTTCCTTCTCGAGCGATGACCGCTGAGACCGCACGTGTCCCCAATGGGGACACGTGAAAGCTCGTAAAAAAAGCCCGCGGATCGCGGGCTTGGCTGGACGTCGCGGGGCCTCAGTCTGGAGCGGAAAACAGCTGCGAAATAAGAGCCCGGATCTTCTCTTCCTTTTCTACGGTGAGCATTCCTGCCTTGATCTTCACCGTAAAATTGCCCGCGTCCCTTGTGATGGAGCCTGCCTGATTCTTTCCCGCAAAAATCTTATCGATCTGGCGATCGCTCACAGCGCCGCCCTTACCATCGCTTTCGATCGCGAGCTTCATCGCCTTCGCAAGCTTCGTCTGATCGAGCTCACCGGCAACCACCTGCGCCCATTGCTCTTGGGCAATCTCAATCGCACGCCCTTCACGATTTCGAAGCACGGCGACAACAGCCTCTGCAGCATGGGCACCGAGTAGCCGAGGCTGAAGCTCAAGGTCCTTGATGATGAAGGCGGGCAATTCCGCGAACGCCAAATACCGATAGAGCTCGGAACGAGAAATTCCGAGGCCCTCGGCCATCCGCTTCCGATTCGGAAACTCCTTCTCTGTTTCGCGTACCGAGCGAGCGATCTCGTAGTCGGTGAGGCCGTCGCGCACAACGTTCTCGACCAAGGCAAGCATCGCCATATCCTGGTCTGAGATGTCGGTAATGACGGCCTTGATCGTGTCTTTCCCGATCATCTTGTGGGAACGCCAGCGTCGTTCCCCCGCCACGATTTGGTAACCCGACGCCGTCTTTCGGACGACGATAGGTTGAATCAAACCCGACTCGCGGATTGACTCCGCGAGCTCGGCGAGCTTAGCCTCGTTGAAGATCCGGCGAGGTTGCCACGGATTGGGAACGATATCCGCAACCGCCAATTCGTGCGAAGTGGTGCTCCGCTCGAGGTCCAAGATCCGAGCCTGAGCGGTCGCGAGTGCGGCCGCCATTCCGGGTGCAGTTCTTGGGGTAGCAGGCTTCTCAGGCTGCGCTGCGAGCTCGATGTCCTTAGCCGCGCGCAAGCCCGCTGTCTTGCTCATCATCCGTTCTCGCAGGTTACTCATGCCTCCGCCCTCCAGCGTGCGACCGACTGGTCGTCGATCCATTTACAGTGGTCTATCAACGGTTGCTTCACCCGCGCCAAGGTCTTCGCGACGCCGTCGGATCGAGAAAGATCGAAGACAGTCGACAGCGCCAGCGCACCATTGCTCATTACCGAACTCGCAGGGATTTCAGTCGCCGAAAGCCAGTCGCCGTACGCTCGTTGAGCCCAGACTCGGACCGCTGGTGCGGACGACACCGCACCATAGTCAACCTTCGAGAGCAATACCGAAATGAAGTCATAGGTCTTGTCGAGTTCGTGGTCGACAAAGCCTGCAGCAATTTCGGAGAACAGTGACCAGAACGACACCGACGAGATGAAGTCGAGGCTTTCCGGAACAAGCGGCATGACCATCGCGTCGGCAGCCATGAGCCCGTTCAGCGTCAAATAGGACAGGGAGGGGGCGGTGTCGAGAATGATGTAGTCATACTCGGAACGAAGCGGTTCGATGCCGCGACGCAGAACTGACCAGAATTCATATCCCGGATTTTCCGCCTGAGCTGTCGGCAAGTGGAATTCCGCGTCATGCAAATAGTTGTGCGCCGGAATGACGTCGATCCCATCCCAATAGGTCGACTGGACCTTTGACGCAAGCCCCCCCTCCATGGAGGGATCGTAGATGAACGGAAGCACTGTGTCTTCCCACGTCACATCCTTCTCTGCATACAGCCCGCAAAGCTCCGAGAGCGAAGCCTGCGGATCGAGATCAATGACGAGGACCCGGCGGCCACGCAAGCTAAGCGCCTGGGCCTCGCACATCGTGATTGTCGTCTTGGTCGAGCCGCCCTTGAAGTTTGCCGTGATCAGGACCCGGCCGCGATGCTCGCCCTTACCAGTGACGAGAGCGGTCTGAAAGATGTTCGAAGCCTTCTGCACCCACGTGCGCGCTTCAGCCAACGTGAAGATGCGAGCGCGGCCCGAGCCGTGAGCTTCGCCAGGCGGCAGATCGCCGCCTTCCTTCGTCGCCATATAGTTGATCTTCTGGCGATCGAGGCCACACATCTCGCTCAGTTCGCCGATCGTGAATACCGGGGGGTTCTTGCGAGGCCGCGGGGCCAAGATGTCCTCACGAAGCTCGTCGGTCATCACGGATAACCGCTTTGCGAACTCGCCAAGCTGAGATAGCTTCACCTGCCGCGCAACTGCTGGCAACTCGCTCATTTTCATTAGACGCTTCCTCTTGAGTTCAACGGTGAGGTGCTTTTTTCACGCTCACCGCAGATTTCTACGGTTCTGCAGTTTTTAAACACGAACCGTAGAATACTAGCAAGACCGAAAAATCGCTATGTAATTCGCGTCGGGAACTGATTATTCGCCCGCTCGGCTCCAAATACCTGCGTCCATCGGCTTTTCGCAGGAAGCAGAAGCATCGGGCAGAGAAAGGTGAGGTGAATTGTGTCGTGGGAACTCGCCGTATGGCCTTGTTCGCAGCGCCCCAGCACACAATTTCCCTCACCTTAGGCAAGCCATGGCCCTGATGAATTGGCATCGTTTAGGCGGAATACACAATCCACCTCACCATCGATCGCGGTCTTTAGGCCAAAAGAACCTTGGAAGTACCAGGGAGTACGGCGCCTTGAGCCCTTGTGGAATTCGGCCGTCGTACACAGGCTTTCTTACCCGGCCGCCTCTCTTGTTTGCTGAGGTGGTTGTTGTTGTAAACAAAGAAAACCCACCAACAACTAACAGCATAGGCCCATTCCTTATAAATCAATGCGTTAGGTTCGAAAGGTGAGGGGTTGTGTGCTGAAGGCGCTGTGGATTGAGACCGAAGGTGAGGAAAAGTCCACAGAATGGTGAGAGAAATTGGCGACCAAGGTGAGGTTTTTGGGCGCGGGGGTGAGGCGAATGGGCTCAAAGGTGAGGTGAAATGTGGGCGTTGCATGCCGAAGGTGAGGTGGTGTGTGTTGACGGGTCACTTTGCCACCGGTACATTACGCTCCAATATGACAAATGCAGCGTGATGGCGGAGGGCGGCATGGCGGAAAGAGGGCAATTGGCGACGTCTCAGCAGTTGGCGCTTGCCCTGTTCGATGATGCGTCGGCAGAAGGGCTGCCAGTCGATAGCGCAAGGTCAGATATTGGTTTTTCTCGTAACAACGTCCTCATTCGAATCGTCGACCTAGGTGTGGCCGCTCGCCGCTTGATCGATGCAGCGTACTTCATTGTCGCCTACGACGAACGGCCCCGTGACCTCTATGACGTGGAGTTGGACTATTTCAAATGGCTCATGCGCTACTCGAGCCGCAACAACACCCACCTCGAGCAGGTCATCACCGAGGCGCAAAAAGCCCTTATCCAGGCGACGGCGCCCGCGGACGCTGACGGTGAGCGGCCTTTCGGTTCGACGCAACTGATCGGCCGTATCTCCTACCAGGGTGGCCGCTTTCAATTCCGTGTCCCGCCCGATCTGATTGGAATTATTCGAGGGAAGGGTAAGTCGCATTGGTTGAGTCTGCGCATCACCTCGATGTTCACCTTGTCCTACGCGCGGGTGATGTACGACCACTTGCTTCCGCACGCGGATGAAGGGCAGACCGACTGGATCCCACTCGACGAGTTGCGTGGATGGCAGGGAGAGATGGGCGCGAATGCGCAGGTGTTCAAGTACTTCAAACGGGATTGGCTCGAACCGGCCGTACAGCAGATCAACGAAGTTTCTGACCTCTCCCTTGCGTACGAAACGCGGAACCTGCCGGGTTCGCGAAAAATTGGCAGTCTCCGGTTCCGAATCAGCCGTAAAGATCTCGCCGAACGGGTGTTGCATACGCACGAGCACGCCAAGGAGATCTATCAAGCCCTGAAGCAGGAGTTTGGGCTTTCGACAGCGCAGTTCAATCAGATCGTTGGCGATCGAGACACCTACACCGATGAACGTCTCGAGCAAGCGATTGACCGTACTCGATTCAGCTTGAAGTTGGGCAAGGTGACGAAGAGTCCGGCTGGCTTTTTCATGAAGGCTCTCAAAGAAGGTTGGGCAGTCTCCGATGCTGAGCGCGAAATGGTGCAGGTTCAGCAGTCTCTCATTGAGCGTGAGCAACAAGAGACCGAAGCAAAGGCACAAGCTCAAAACCGCGTGGCACTGCAGGCCGCAGCACAGGAGGTGAGTGCGCAGGAGCGGATGGGCGATGAGGTTCGGCAGGGCTGGGACGCGTACGAGGCCGCGACGCCGGAACAAAGAGAGGATTGGCGTCGCAACTACAAACGGTCTCCGGCTGCGAAGCTGACGATGCGTCGGTTGAGTATCGATCCAATGGCCGACTTGAATGAGGCTTTGCTTTCGCAACATGAGTCGCTGCGAGCGGCGTTTTCGCTCTACGTCTTCATGCAGACGCGTCCGATTCGAGCAAATCTAGGGTGAGGGGCGCCTGGCAGTCAGAGGCCCCCGTTTTTGTAGACAGGGGCTGTGAAGTGCGAGGAAATTTGTCGAAGAGTGGAGTGCGGTTGATCGTTAGTTGCGTTCTTTATCGGCCCGATGTCAGCCTTCTCCTGGGCGCGCAGTCAATGCGATCCTGCGTGATATTTCTGAAATAGCGACGCCAGGGTTAGCATTTCTGTCGTTCACATGGGAGAAGAGGTTGTCTTGGCAAGACCGAACATTGTCATGCGACTCATTGTCGATCTCGTCATCGAGAATCCGGGAAGTACCGGCCGAGAGATTGCAACAATGCTGTACGCACGAGATGTCGATCCCCAATCGGGGGAAATGAAACGAGTGCGTGTTGCATTGAACACGCTATGCAAGCAGGCGTGGCTGCGTTGCCGCGTAAAGAACGGGCTCAATCGATATCGCTTCAATCGGCGCCATCCGCCGAAGAAGGACGACGACGTCCGCCTGGGGCCCGATCCATCATCGTCAACGTACGCGGCGCGTACTCTTGAATACCTGGTGCGTGAAGCCGAGCACGGGCGGTGGCAAGTCAGCGTTGAGGGTTTGCGTGCGATGCTGCGGATGCCGGCGAACTATCCTTTTCACAAGATCAGGCCGTGCGCGATCGATCCGGCTGTCGAAAAATTCAATCTGCAAACCAACGTCATGGTTAGCTGGCAACCGATCAAGGATGGGAATGTGGTTCGCGCGTTGGACTTCCGCTTTGCGCGACGATGACCACTGTCTGTTGATTTGCACGGAATCCTGATCCACGGGGGATTCCGTGCAAATCAACAGTCGGTGATCACTTAACCGGCAAGGCGCAACGAATCTTCCCCCTATTTAAAGCCATTAAGCGTAACCCTAATAATAGGACTTATCACGGTTAAACTAATTGGGGTTTGATTCATGGGGTGATCGACTCCGTTCGGGCCACGCTGTCGGCGGTGGGGCGGCGATCGCAGGCCGACGACGCGTGCCCGATATCTGCAACAGCGGGCACCGGGTGTCGGCCAAGTCGCGAAGCGTGAGGCGCAAGCCTGGCTTCTGTATGGCAGGCGGTCACCGGCGGCACGACCGTATTGACTCTCCGGGGTTTGCGTGTCGGCCGTGGTGTGCGGTAGGGTTCGGCTTTGACTTGGTGAGCAGGAGGGTTCATGAACAAGCAGGAACTCATCGACGCCGTTGCCGCAGGTGCCGGCGTCAGCAAGAATGAAGCAAGTAAGACGGTCCAGGCGGCGTTGGACGTCATCACCGAGGCCGTGAGCCGTGGCGAGGCGGTGCAGCTCATCGGCTTCGGCGCATTCTCGCGGGGGCAGCGCGCGGCGCGGACCGGTCGCAATCCGACGACGGGGGCTGAGATTGCGATCGCCGCAGCGAACACGGTGAAGTTCACTGCCGGCAAGGCCTTTAAGGATGTGGTGAACGCGTCGTGACGCAGCGGGAAGTTGAACAAGCCACTTACGCGGGCCTGCACCGTGAGATTGCTGAGGTGGTCGCGTCCACCCGCGCGGCCGCGGCCCGCAGCGTGAACGCGTTGATGACGGCGACGTACTGGGAAATCGGGCGGCGGATCGTGCTGTTCGAGCAGGGTGGTGACGAAAGGGCGGCCTACGGCGAGGCTGTGATCCGGCGCTTGGGTGCAGACTTGTCGCAGCGGTTCGGCCGTGGCTTCGGGTGGCGCAACATTGCCCAGATGCGTGCTTTCTATCTGGCCTGGCCGGCCGATCGGATTGTGCAGACGCTGTCTGCACAATCCGCCGCCCCCAAAATTGTCCCGACACCGTCTGCAAAATCGGCCACGCGATTATCCGTTGCAGGGGCCGAGGCCACGCCGCTTGAACTCAGCACGGTCGCGCAGGCGTTTCCGTTGCCCTGGTCAGCCTATGTGCGCCTGCTTTCGGTGAAGGTGGCCGCTGCGCGCGATTTCTATGAAGCCGAGGCGCTGCGTGAAGGCTGGTCTGTGCGTCAACTCGACCGCCAGGTGAGCAGTCAGCTCTATGAGCGACTGGCGTTGTCCCGCAACAAGGCGTCTCTGCTCGGAAAAGCCGCTGAACCGCAACCGGGAGAGTTACTCACACCTGAGGAGGCGATTCGCGATCCGTTCGTCCTTGAGTTCCTCGATATGAAGGACGAGTACTCAGAGTCGGATCTCGAGGCCGGCTTGATCCAACATCTCGCCGACTTCCTGCTGGAGCTCGGCGATGATTTTGCTTTCATCGGTCGGCAGCGGCGCCTCCGGATCGATGACACCTGGTTCCGTGTCGACCTGGTGTTTTTTCATCGACGACTGCGATGTCTGCTCATTATTGATCTGAAGGTCGGGCGCTTCAGCTATGTCGACGCCGGACAGATGCACCTCTACCTCAATTACGCGCGCGAGCACTGGATGAAGCCCGGGGAAAATCCACCGGTGGGTCTCATCCTATGTGCCGAAAAAGGCGCCGCAGAGGCACATTACGCGCTCGACAACTTGCCGAACAAGGTTCTCGCGGCTGAATATCAGACGGTATTGCCGGACGAAGCCACGTTCGCACGAGAGCTCGAGCGCACCCGAATTGAACTGGAGCGGCGCGGGCGCGGCACATGAGTTTGCGATACGAATCCGGTATGAAGGGAGCTTAGTTCCGCGGCAAAAATCTCCCGCTGATCCCGAATCCAGTGTCATTTCGGTCTCGAGTTGAACGCCGAGATCCATTTATGCGAAAACACTCAACCTTGCGTCGTCGGCCGCTCACGAAGGCTCAGCTTCTACCCCTTCCGGCGGAACAGATACGGCGCCTTGCGCTCAAACACCATCTCGCTCTTGCCGCACTCTGTGAAGGCCGCGGCGACGTCGATGCCATCGTTACGTTGTCCAACGTGCTGGCTCTTGCCGTCTGTTTATCTGCTGACGGAGATGCGGAGCCGTATCGTCGAGCGGGCACCGCGCTTGCTCAATGCATTGCGCGCGTCGAGCATGGCGACCCGTGGACTTTGACCGACTCGGAGCGTACGGCGCTCAAGGCGTTGGTCCTTATCCATGATGAGCAGCTTTCCGTTGTTCCAGTCCATCGCTACCTCGATGCGCTGGAGCAAGTGCAGCGCACTAACGTACCGGACGTTGGTTTGGCAATTTAGCCGGATGCGCGACCAGTCATCCCGCAAATGCTCTATAAGGTCCTCATGGACAGCCGGAGGAATCCACTGGGCAAAGCGACTTTCTAGATCAGGCGCATCGGAGTGCTTCCCCCAGCTGAAAGTTTCTACGCAGAAACTTTTGCTATCTACGCAAGGAGGTTCGCCGGGCAGTGCTCGCTTGTGTCTCGGACAGCGCTTGGTTTGTCACGCGCAGGTGGCCGAGTCGTTGGCGGCAGAAGTGAAGGGGTCGATAGTAAGGGCTATGTTTCCCTTCATTTTGGTACATTGTTCCCATGTGCGTCGATGGGCGTCGACGAGCGGTCTGTAGGGGGCTGGTGGGCGCGCCCGCCCGAGGACCAGGCGCGTCGGACGCAGAACGGGCCGCGTTTGTGCATCAGATCCAGCAACGTCCAGACGGTCCGTCCGCACCTCAGTAGCGGATTGATGCTCGTTCGGAGCACGCGCTGGAAGCAACGGTAGCGTCGCAACCTCGCATTCTTCAGGCGTGGCCAAACTCGCGGTTTGCCGTCAAACACCCAGGGTAGGAGCCGTATGCCCGAATTGGGCTTGTCCGGATCTGGGCAGGGGGCTCAATATGAGTTTCCTACTGCGATACCCAATCGCGCTTTTCGGCGTGGTTGCTCGGCGGGAGAGCGACAAATTCATTTCGGCCTATGCGCTCCCCGCACGCTACACGTTGACGGGATCGCGAGCGTAGCTGGACGAACTGGCGCCGGGGTTTCGAGTAATGCTCTCAAGTCCGCCGTGTGGCGCTCGGCGGCGGCGGCCAGTGTGGGAAAACCGAAGAATTCGAGATAGAGCGAGGCCTGTTGCACCAGCATGTCGAATCCCGGTGACGCACGTAGACCACGCGCACGGGCCGCGGTGACGAGCGGCGTCGGCTGGCCCTTCATCAGAATGTCGTACACGAATGCCTGCGCTCCGAGTCGTTCTACCGGCACGGGCAACGGGTCACCAGCGCGTAGACCGAGCGGCGACGCGTTGACGACGAGATCGTAGCCGGCCGGATCGTTCGATGGCACGCTGTCGACCCGACAATCGGGGAACGATTGCGCGATCGTTTCAGCGAGTTGCACGGCCTTCGACGTGTCCGGATCGAAGAGGCCAATGCGTGCCGCGCGTTGCTCCGCGAGCGCCGATGCCAACGCCGATGCGGCGCCGCCCGCACCGATCAGCAGGACACTGCGGCCGGCGACATCGAAGGCCAGTCGCCGGAGCGAGCGGACGAAGCCGAGGCCGTCGAACAACTCGCCTTCGATACCGGCTGGACCGCGCCGGATCGCATTGATCGCATGTGCGATCCGCGCCTGGTGCGTACATTGCGACACCAGGCCGACGGCCATGGTCTTGTGCGGAATCGACAGCGAGATGCCGCCGACGGTCGGCGACGCGAGCAGCGCGTGCAAGGTCGGGGCGAGCTGGTCGGGCGTCACCCGTAGCGGCACCATGACTGCGTCGACGTCGTACGCGTCGAACAGGTGGTTGAACAATTCGGGTGCCCGTACCTGCTCGATCGGATCGGCGATGCAGTAGAACACTCGTGTGGCTCCGTTGATCTTCATGATCGGTTCCGCAGGTGATGGTGAAATGCGCGGCACTTGCGGTCCGCCGGTGCCGCGTCGACATCGATGCGCCGGACGCTCAGGCCGCATGCAGGCCGAGAATCGCGCGGGCCTGGGTCGGGGTTGCGACAGGGCGGCCGTATTCGGCGCACAGCGCCGCCACCCGCGCGACCAGTTGCGCATTGCTGGACGCGAGCGTGTCCTTGTCCCAGCGCACGTTGTCCTCCAGGCCGGTGCGGCAGTGGCCACCCATCTGCAACGTCCAGTGATTCACTTCGAGCTGGTGCCGCCCGATGCCGGCCGCAGTCCAGGTCGCGTCCGGCAGTAATGCACGAAGTTGTTCGACTTCGAACGCAAGAATCTCGCGTCGCGCGGGCAGGGCATGCTTGACGCCGAACACGAACTGGACATGTACGGGCGGCTTCAGCAGACCCTGTTGGACGAGGTCGACGGTGTTGTACAGCATGGCTAGGTCGAAGATTTCGATCTCCGGCTTGACGTCGTGCTGCAGCATCGTCGCTGCAAGTGAGCGGATGAAATCGGGCGGGTTCTCGTAGACGATGGTCGGGAAGTTGACCGATCCCGTGGCGAGCGATGCCATGTCCGGACGCAGGTCGAGCATCGCCCCGCGCTGCTCGAACGAGCGACCGCGTCCGCCCGTCGAAAACTGCACGATCATACCCGGGCAGTGCTTTCGGATGCCGTTCTGGAGCTCGGCGAAACGCGAGCGGTCGGAGCTGGAATTTTCCTGCTCATCCCGCACGTGCAGATGCACGAGCGTGGCGCCAGCCTCATAGGCTTCGTGCGTGCTTTCGATTTGCTCGGCGACCGAGATCGGCACGGCGGGGTTGTCCTTCTTGCGTGGCACGGAGCCAGTGATCGCGACGGTGATGATGCAGGGGGAGTTCATCTCATGATCCTGACGATAAGGGGGGCAGGGTTGGGGTGTGATGGGTATCCGCGCGGCGCCGTGCATCTGTGCACGGCGCCACCGCGCCGGCGGCCGTCGCTGGACGATGCGTCACTGTGCCGTGCGCATGCGCGCCGCGACGATCAGCGACAGCAGGCAGCCGACCGCGAGATAACCGGCGACGAGGTGCCACGAACCGCCGGCGAGACTGACCAGGCCGACCGCGATGAACGGCGTGAACCCGCCGCCGACGACGCTCGCGAACTGGTAGCCGACGCCCGCGCCGCTGTAGCGGTATTCGGCGCCGAACAGCTCGGTGAACAGCGGCTGCTGGACGCTCACGACCATGTCGTGCGCGGCGTTCGCGAGCAGGATCGAGAAGATCACGATCCACGCGATCGACCGCGCCTCCAGCGCGATGAAGAACGGCACCGCCGACGCGAGGCCGATCACCGCGCCGATCAGGTAGATGCGGCGCAGGCCGAAGCGGTCGGCGAGCCACGCGAAGCACGGGATCGTCACGCAGCTCACCGCACCGACCAGCAGGCCGATGTTCAGGAACAGGTCGCGCGACATGCCGAGGTTGGTCGTCGAATAGCTGAGCGCGAACGCGGTGACGATATACATCGTGAACAGTTCGGCGAGCCGCAGCGCGATGATCAGCAGGAACGCCTTCGGGTGACGCGTGAGCGCTTCCAGCACCGGCAGGCGCACCTTGTGGTCCCCGTGCTCGACCTTCTCGACGAACTCCCGCGATTCGTCCATGCTCTTGCGGACCCACAGCCCGATCAGCACCAGCACGATGCTGAACACGAACGGCAGGCGCCAGGCCCAGGCCTTGAACGCGGCTTCGCCGAGGGTATGGCTCAGGATCGACACGATGCCCGTCGCGAGCACGAGCCCGACGCCGTAGCCGACCTGCACGCCGCTGCTGTAGAACGCCTTTTTTTGCTTCGGTGCGCTTTCGACGGCCATCAGCGCCGCGCCGCCCCATTCGCCGCCCACCGCGAAGCCTTGCAGCGCGCGCATCAGCACGAGCAGCACGGGCGCCCACCAGCCGATCGACGCGAAGGTCGGCAGCAGGCCGATCGCGACGGTCGACAGCCCCATCAGCATCACGGTCAGCACGAGCATCCGCTTGCGGCCGAGCCGGTCGCCGTAATGGCCGAACACGACACCGCCGAGCGGGCGGAACAGGAAGCCGACGCCGAAGGTCGCGAAAGCCGCGAGCGTGCCCATGGTCGGGCTGACCTTCGGGAAGAATTCGGAATTGAAGACGAGTGCGGCGACGATCCCGTACAGCAGGAAGTCGTACCAGTCGACGACGGCGCCGACGAAGCTGCCGATCGCGGCCTTGCGGGCCTGGATGCGTGCGCGGGCGCCGGCAGCGGCGTCGAGGGTGGCGAAGGTTGTGGTCATGGTGGTGTCTCCTGGCACGGCGCATCGTGGAAGCGTGGCGGCGCCGCGTCCGATGCTGCATTGAAATCGATGGGTGAATGAAGGATAGGGTCGGCGCGACGGCTTGGGCAATTGGCCTGCCGCATGTTATGCGCGACTATCGCTCACTTTCGTGCGATGATCGAACGGATTGCGGGTTAGCACTGAGCCGACCTCGAGCAGCACGCGACTCGAGGTTCGGTGTCGACATCGGGATGGGTATCGAACTGTCGACAGAGTCCGTTTGTGGTGGTCGGCTGCTCGGGAATCGCGGAGTCAGCGCGCGAAAGTGAGTTTCGCCGGTCAATGGAAACCGTCGTGCCGTACACATGGCATGCTGCGCAGAAAGCGGGCGTGGTCAAGCAGTGGCGCCCCGCGTTGCCTGGCGGCGAATGCTCGCCCCTTTGCCAGTCGGATGCCATGGCTTGCCGAGATCGGTTCACGGCTGCTCATGCTGGTGTAACAGGCATGGGCTTGCGAAACATCCGACACGTTGGCCACTGGGTGAAGCAGTCTGTGAACCAGATCCGAATCGGCGTCGGCGCCAGTGTCGGGTAGCGGTGGCGCATTGCTGCGTCACGGCCCCCTACGAACCGGACATGCGGGGCGCCCCGCATCCAGCCCGCACCTTTCGTGGGTTGCCGACGCATCGCCCATTACCACAAGAGATCTACATTCGCGGAATATGTTCGACGACAAAGTCTATGAATACTCTGGCGCGCTGGGATAAAAACCGAGTTTGAGGATAGAGAATGTTCACGGGTTGAGGCGTTGCGTAGTAGTCGGGCATCAGGACTTTCAATCGACCGGCCCGGATATCTTCGGCCGCACGCCATTCGGGAATCACGGATATACCCATGTGGGCGAGGGTTGCATCGTAAATGGCGTCCAGATCGTTGACCCTTACGGCACCCGCAATCTCTACTGCCTGGCGTCCGAGCTCGGAGTCGAATTCCCAGCGACTCCATCGCGGCGCGCCCGCGTAAGCGATACAACTGTGATCCGCGAGATCTAGCGGTGACTCGGGTTTCCCATGTGCCTTCAGATACTCCGGGGTTGCAACAACCTTTTGTTGAGCCATCCCTAGCGTACGCGTGATGAGCGTGCTCGACGGGAGCTCTCCGATCCGAATTGCAAGCTCCATTCCCTCCTCGACCAAGTCCAGCATGCTGTCGCCGAAGATTACTTCGACGACCAGTCTCGGGTGGCGAGCAAGCAGCTTAGGAAGAAGCGGCATGATCATCTTGCGACCGAACGCACCCGGCATCGTTACGCGAAGCGTCCCCCCGACGCCCGTTGCCGGCATGCCGTGAACCTCCGATTTCACTACGTCGACCGCATCGAGTAGCTGCCGGACATGCGGATACAACTGCAGTGCCTCGCCCGTCGGATTCAATTTCCGGGTCGTCCGGCGGAACAACTGGACGCCGAGTGTCGCTTCGAGCGACGCGATCTGTTTGCTGATAGCAGATTGGGATGTTCCCTGATCTCGCGCGACTGCGGAGAAGCTGCCCATCTCGACTGTACGCAGAAATGCCTGCAGAAGCTGGAGGTTATCCATGATGCGGATCAATTCAGTCCAATTTGGAATGTATGTTATCCCAGTTGCCTAGGTTTTCGCTGAAATTCGTGCGGAATATATTGAGAACTCACCAGCAGATCGAAATTGAGGGCTGTAACGAACCTCATAACCTAGGAGACAACTCGTGGCACAGAAGAAAATCGGCATCATCGGGGCTGGTACGGCCGGCCTTCATCTTGGTCTCTACCTGCGTCAGCACGACGTAGACGTCACCATTTATACGGATCGCCGGCCGGAGGAGTACGCGTCGATGCGCCTGCTCAATACGGTCGCGCATCACTCCGTCACCATCGCACGCGAACAAGCACTGGGCGTGGACCACTGGGCGGGTCTTGGCTACTTCGGTCATTACTACTACATCGGTGGTCCTCAGCCGCTGCGCTTCTACGGTGACTTGAAGGCGCCGAGCCGTGCGGTCGACTATCGGATTTATCAGCCTGCTTTGATGAACGACTTCGTCGAGCGCGGCGGCAGGATCGAGTACAAGACGCTCGAGGCATCCGACGTGCCGGAACTCGCTGCGGCTTACGATCTCCTCGTCGTTTGTACCGGTAAAGGGCCTCTCGGTCAGATGTTCCAGCATCGGGCGGAATATTCGCCATTCGACCGCCCCCAACGGATGCTGTGTGCTGCTCTCTTCAAGGGTATCGCCGAGGCGCCGATTCGCGCGGTAACCATGTCCTTCTCGCCCGGCCACGGCGAAATGATCGAGATTCCGACTGTCTCGTTCGACGGAATGGTGACGGCGCTCGTCATCGAAAACATCCCCGGCGGCGACATGGAGATCGTCGCCAGGCAAAAGTACGAGGATGACCCCGACGCGTTCATTAAGATGCTGATCGGCAAGTTGCGCGTGCATCACCCGAGCGTCGCGGAACGAATCAACGAAAGGGAATTCGACCTCGCCAACAGCCCGTTGGATATTCTTCAAGGCGCCGTCACTCCCACCGTTCGCGCAACACACATGCCGCTCGAGGGCGGGAAGGTGGCGCTCGCATTGGGCGATGTCCACGCAACGGTCGATCCCGTGCTCGGACAAGGGGCCAACATGGCATCCCACGCCGCATGGATCGTCGGCGAAGAAATCGTTCGTCAAAACGTGTATGACGAACGTTTTTGCGAACACGTCAACATGCGCAGGAGCGATCGAGTACTCAGCGCAACGCGCTGGACCAACTATATGTTGACCAACCTCAGGCTGCTTCCCGCCGAACTCCAGAATTTCATCCTCGACCTCTATCAGCATCGAGAACTCGCGGATGCCTTCACGGACAACTTCAACTATCCGGAAGTGCAGTGGGACTGTTTCTCGAGCCCGCAACGGATGGCCGTGTGGCGTCAACGTTTGAAGGGCCTGGCCGCTGACGCGCACGACGCGCCGTCGATGGCGGCGTAAGAACTGCACTGTGAGGACCACTGCCAATAACGACAATTGATCGGGTGGTCAGCACAAAACACTGGCGCGAGGAAACCGCCGACTTTCGGAGCATCAGATGATTAACACGGAAGTAGAGCAGCGACGAGTGACCGCGGACGACCGGTTGCAATTTCGCAAGACCATATCGCTGTTTGCCACCGGGATTGCAATCGTGAGCGTCGACGCAGAGAGCGCTGGCGAAGTGCATGGCACGACGATCAACAGCTTCACGTCGATCAGTCTTGACCCGCCGACGATCATGATTTCATTGAAACCCGGTCGAACGCATCGGCTCATCAGTGACCAGGGGTGCTTCGGGGTCAGCATTCTGCATGACGAACAGGAGAGTTACTCGGCGCTGTTCAGTGGGCGCGTCGAAAGCGACTGCAAGCCAGAATTCGTCGTTCCGTCGCGGGTACCGGTCCTGCGCGCCGCTCTGGCATGGTTCGAGTGCGATGTGACTGAGCGTGTGGAGATGTGCGATCACACACTCTTCTTCGCAAGAGTGGTCGCGTGTGATGGTTCCGCCGGCTCGCCCCTGGTGTTCTACGCAAGCCGATATCACAAACAGCCGTCGTGGGCATAGCTCGCTAAGCGGAGTGGGATCAATCAACTATTAGGAACAGGAGGCATTTGTGGAAAAGACATTGCAGCAACGAATGGCCGGGCACGGAGTGTTGATGATTTTTTGTACGCTGCTTTTCGGGTTGGGGTTGTGGGTAAGATTGCTCGATGGTTTCGAGCTTTTCCCGGGATATATGCTGCATTTCAAGATACCGGGAACGCCGGAGGGGTGGGCGCGTGCTCACGTGGGTCCCGCCCTGAACGGCATGATGGTGATCGCCGTCGCGTTCGTTCTTCCCACGCTGCGGTTCTGCGAGAGGATTCGTAGCCTGCTCGGGTGGATCGTTGTCGGGGACGGCTGGTCCAACGTCGTTTTCTACTTTTTTTCGAATTTTGCATCGAATCGCGGGCTCTCCTTCGGCGCAAACCATTTCGGGGCCGGCGACATCTTCGGCGTGATCGCACTTGCGCCCGCCTATCTGTTTGGCATTCTCGCAATGGGTGCTCTGCTGATTATCGGCATTAACGCCGTACGCCCGCTTCGAATGCCCGCTCGAACCCACGACGCACACGCATGAGACGCCACCAGGCGCAGCATCTCATCCGGACCGGGTTTGGATATCTACCAATAGTCTAATTCGTCAGCGTCAGACGTCACGTCGATAAATGTCTGAATTATTTCGAGCGTCGGGTGCCAACCGGATTTATATTAAGGAATGCATAATGTATAGAGAAATATCAATGCCACTGGAAGTGACGGGTTCGAGCCTGCGCACCAGCATGTTCATCAATGGTGAATGGCAACAAGCGAATTCCGGCAAGATGATTCCGGTCTTCGATCCGTCAAACGGTGAAAGGATTGCAAGTGTTCCAGATGCCGATGTGGCAGACATCGACCGAGCAGTCGAATCCGCTTCACTAACCTTTCGGTCGACGTCATGGAAGTCGATGCCGCCAGCAGCGCGAGAGCGGATTCTGCTGCGTCTCGCTGATCTGATCGAGAAGCACGGGGAAGAACTTGCCGCGCTGGAGACTCGTAACAACGGGAAATTGATCGCCTACTCGCGCATGTTCGAAGTTGGCGCGGGCACGCAATGGTTGCGCTACATGGCCGGCTGGGCGACGAAGATATCCGGCTCGACACTGGATCTCTCTCTTCCGCTGCCTCCGACCGTGCGTACGTCAGCTTTCACCCGGCGCATTCCCGTTGGCGTTGTCGGCGCAATCATTCCGTGGAATTTCCCGCTCCTGATGGCGGTGTGGAAAATCGCGCCGGCGCTTGCTTGTGGCAACACGGTCGTTCTCAAACCTGCGGAAGAAACTCCTTTGACGGCACTGCGTCTCGCCGAACTTGCTGTCGAGGCCGGACTGCCGGCAGGCGCGTTGAACGTTGTTACCGGCAGGGGGGAGACGGCTGGTGCCGCACTTGTCGCACACCCCAAGGTAAGCAAAGTGACTTTTACCGGATCGACTGAGGTGGGGCGTCTGATCGGGGCGACGTGCGGTCAGAACCTCAAGCCTGCTTCGCTCGAACTCGGCGGCAAGAGCCCCGTCATCGTGCTGAACGATTGCGATCCTGACGTAGCCGCCCGAGGCGCAGCAGACGCGATCTTCTTCAACCACGGGCAGGTTTGCACGGCAGGATCGCGGCTCTACGTTCATCACGATATCTATGACGATGTGCTCGATCGACTCTCCGCGATTGCAGACACCATCGTCGTGGGGTCTGGATTTGACGAATCCGCACATATGGGGCCGCTCGTCTCGCTGCGCCACCAACAGCGAGTGAAGTCGCTGATCGAATCCGGACGCGCTGACGGTGCCGAACAACTTTGCGGTGCGGGTGCGACGCCGGAGAATGGCTACTACGTGCGGCCGACCGTGTTTGCGAACCACGATAACAGGCCGATGCGCCTTTTGACCGAGGAAGTTTTCGGGCCGGTGTTGGTTGCGATGCCATTTACCGATCTGGCCGAAGTCGTTGATGAGGCGAATGACTCGGCTTACGGTCTCGGCGCGAGTGTCTGGACGAATAACCTCTCGGCAAGCCTTGCGTTGACCGAAGCGATCGAAGCAGGGACCGTCTGGGTCAACACGCACAACATGGTCGATCCGAATCTTCCGTTCGGAGGGTTCAAGGACTCCGGAATCGGTCGCGAGCACGGTGCGTCGGCGATTGAGAACTACACCACGACCAAATCGGTATGCATTGCATATCAAGGCTGATTGGCACGCGATTTCGAATACGGACCGAGCTGGACAATGGCCGATAGAACTACAAAAGGCCCGATGGATGGAGACATGATGAGACGAAAAAGCAAGGTAGGTTCGCGCCCGGCAAAAGCTGTTGCTGCAGCTGTACTGTTGGGGCTTGCTGCTGTTCCGGCACATGCACAGTCATCCGACGCGCAACAGGATGGCGGGCGCTGGTGGGTGCGAGCTGGTGCTGCATGGGTGGCATTTGACGAGAATGCCGACTTGACTGCGGGAGGGCAAGCGGTCCCGGGCGGCAACGCCAAGGTGAAAGACAATGCCGCATTTCTGGTCGAAGCGGGCTATCGTTTGACGCCAAACCTCTCCGTTGGGCTGACCGTCGGTTATCCTCCGACGACGACGCTAACGGGTACGGGGACGGTCTCTGGCGTCGGCACGATCGGTAAGGTCAAGTACGCGCCTGCTGCGCTGACGCTGCAGTATCAGTTCAGTACATTCGCCAAGTACAACCTGTACCCCTACGTCGGCGCCGGTATCACTTACATGAAGGTGTTTGATACATCGGACGGCACGGTCACCGATTTTCAGGCCAGGAACGCATGGGGTGGGCTGGCTCAAGTCGGACTCGAGTACCGCATCTCCCGGCATGTGGGCGTGTTCGTCGATGTCAAGAAATTCATCGTACGAACGAGCGCAACAGGCTATCTCGGCCCCGCTCCGGTGCACGCCGCGGTTCGCCTCGATCCACTGGTTACGACTGCCGGGATCGCGTTTCGCTTCTGAATGCACACCACGCGATTGACAGAACCCGAGTGACGATGACCAGCGGGGCGGCAACTATAGCAATCAACGCCCCGCTGGCCGCCACTTGCCTGTTTCTCATCGTGCTGCGCGCGGGGCTCACCCTCTCGTCACCAGTCGCATGCCAACGCGAGCAATCGGTCAACGGTACAAGAAACCAAACGCAACAGGGGCCGCGACAGCGGGGTGGTCACGCACGGAGGCGGCGGTGACCGTCATTTTTCCTGGGTTCGATGGGACAGTCACATCAAGCCGGTCACGTTCAATTCAGAGCAGATGACGCGAAAGTGTGGTTCGGGCGTCCGCTTCCTACGTGCTCGCCAGGTTTTGCTTCGCTATCCCCAACATGTGGATGTCCGCCAGTTCGGATTTTCCATTGCGGGGCAGCGCATCGCTCCACTCGAGGGCACCCACGCATGGGCCCATCCCGAAACTAAGGTTCATCGCTCAGGCTTGCTTGGACCCACCAAGTGGTGTCAGCAGCAGCCGTTCCATGAATGCGCGTCGGTCGCTTTTCTCCTTGTCCGTACCTTGATGTGAAAGGAGCGATTCAGAGAGTTCATAGCTGTAGAGCGCGAACGCGCGTGAACGTGCTTCGCTGGCGCTGAATCCGAGCGCACGAAAGCATTGCGTGATATAGGCCAGGCGTTTTGCGTCGACTTCGTCGAGCACGCTTCGCGCCGACTCGTCACGACGCGCCCACGCCCGGATTGCCAGTTCGGTCGCAGCCGCTTCCTTTGCCGATGCGCCGCGGAAGGGAAGCGTCAGCAGGTCGCGAATCAATTCGCGCGCCGAAAGGCCACGACTTTCAAAGCGGAAAATGATCTGCTCGGTCGCCTCGTCGCGCCATGCGGCCAGCATGCGGCGCAGCAGGTCGTCGCGGTCCTTGAAGTGCCAATAGAAACTGCCTTTGGTAACGCCCATCTCCTTGGCGAGTACCTCCACGCGAACGGCATCGATGCTGCGGCTCTCCAGGACCCGTTGCGCCGCGTGAATCCAGTCGTCCGGGCCAAATTGCCCGCGACCGCTCTGACTAGCTTTTGTCTCTGCCATATCGGCTCCGGAAAACGCTCATTTTATCGCCTTTCAATATGCGGGTCGGTACGGGAGTGGCCCAGACCGTTCCACTACCGAGCGGTCAAGGACGGCGTTTACCCCTAGATCGCGTTCATTGACGACGATCAAGTCGCCTTCTACCATACGCATACGTATGGGTATGGAGGAAATGATGGCGAATCAGGAAGGGATGGGGCGGGAACTCGTAGCCGCCGATCATCGGACGAACTATTTCGACGAGGGACACGGCAAGCCGCTGTTCCTGTTGCATGGCTCTGGTCCAGGCGTGTCTGGCTGGACGAACTGGAAGGGTGTCATGCCCGAACTGGCGGAGAAGTTCCGAGTGATCGTGCCGGACATTGCGGGCTTCGGTTTCACGGAATTCAAGGACGGCAGCCAGTACGACATCAAACTCTGGGTGCGCCACCTCGTGGGCATCATGGATGTGCTCGGGATCGAAAAAGCCTCGTTCGTGGGCAATTCGTTCGGCGGCGCGCTCTCGCTCGGGTTGGCTGTATTCGATCCGTCGCGAGTCGAGCGCATCGTGCTGCTGGGCACGCCGGCGGGCGAATTCGAGCAGACGCCGGGTCTGCGCGCGGCATGGGAATACGAGCCGTCGCTGGAGAACATGGAAAAGACCATGCGCCTTTTCCCGTTCGACCAGTCGATCATCACGCCGGAGATGGTCAAGTCGCGCTATGAGGCGAGCGCACGTTCTGGCGCTCAGGACGCGCTTCGCAAGCTGATCCCGAAGCCGAACGTCGAAGGCCCGACGATCGTGAAGGGTTTCCCCGAGCACGTTGTCGCGAAGATTCAGGCTCCCGCGCTTGTCTTGCACGGCCGTGAAGATCGCGTCGTTCCGCCTGCCTGCGGCCAGTTGCTCGCCCGTGCGATTCCGCGCGCCGACCTGCATCTGTTCGGCCAGTGCGGCCACTGGGTTCAGACCGAGCGCCGGGCGGACTTCCTGCGCCTCGTCACGGCCTTCTGCGAATAAGAGCCATGAGCCGCCACGTACTGGAGCGCGTGCTCCATCAATTGAGCGTCGATCGCGCTGCGAAGCAGCGATTTCGTGAGGATGCCGATGGATTTCTGCGGCGCTTCGCGCTAAGCGATGCAGAGCGCCGGATGGTCGTCGATTTCGACGTGCTCGCGTTGCAACACGCGGGCGTCAATCCGATGTTGACGATGGGCTTCTGGCAAGAGCTTTCGCCAGACCGGGACATGCGCGCGTATATGCGGCGCTTGCGACCGATCGGAGATGGCGAAGCGTTGCACGTTGCGGCGCTCAAACAATAAACAGGGAGAAAGCCGACATGGCAAAAGTGGTAGGTGGCTTTCTCGTGCCACATGACCCGGTGATGTTCGTCACACCGGAAGCGCCGGAGCAAGGGGTGCGCGAGCGCATGTGGAAGGCGTTTGAGACGTGCGCGCGGCGCCTCGCCGAGCTGCGTCCCACTAGCGTGGTGATTGTGGGTGCCGATCATTACATGCTCTTCGGGACGAATTGCCTCCCGAGTTTCCTGATCGGGACCGGGGATGTAGACGGGCCGCTCGACGCGCTTCCGGGCCTCAAGCGCGGTGTGATTCCAGACAGCGCGCCGCTGGCCCAGCACATTGCGGAACATGGTCTCGAGAACGGTTGCGACTGGGCCGTTGCGCGCGCCCTTACGGTCGATCACTCGGTGGCAATCCCGAACCAGCTGATCGTCCAGCCGCTTCGCGATGCGGGTGAGCAGGTCGGGACGATCCCGGTGTACCTCGCGTCGGGCGTCGACCCGTATATCCGCCTGACGCGTGCAGTCGCGCTCGGACGCCAGATTCGTGAAGCTGTCGAAGCGTGGCCGGGCGACGAGCGCGTGGCCGTGATCGGCAGCGGCGGAATCAGTCACTGGGTCGGCACGGCTGACATGGGTCGGGTAAATGAAACGTTCGACCGCGAGATTCTCGACTACGCGACGCGTGGCGCCGTCGACGCGCTCGCGAGCCTGAGCGACGCCTACATCCTCGAGAACGGCGGTAACGGCGGTATGGAAATTCGCAACTGGGCGTGTGCGATGGGCGCGCTCGCGGGAGCGCGTGGTGAAGTCATCGACTATGCACCCGTACCCGAATGGGTGACCGGGCTCGGCTTCGTCCAGCTCCATCTGCAATAACGGAGTGCTTCGAATGAACAAGGTATTTTTGCTCAAGCGTGAAGATCTCGCGCCAGGCGAGGTGCGTCAGGTCCAGACCGGCGGCTGTCCGCTCGCCGTCTACAACCTCGAAGGTCGCTTCTACGCGACGAGCGACGTATGCACGCACGCAACGGCTTCGCTGTCCGGTGGCGAGATTGTCGACGGCGATCTGATTGCGTGCCCCGTGCACGACGGCCAGTTCCACATTCCGACGGGCCAGGCGGTCACTTTTCCGTGCACGGTTGACCTGCGCACTTATCGAATCATCGAAGATGGCGATCAAGTGTTCGCCGATCTGGACGCCGAGTCGGAAGACGCGGTCTCGTCGGTCTGAGGGGGGCGGAGATGTCACACGATTGCACGGGGGCTTGCCCTCGACTCAAGCGCGACACGGCGAGCGAACCGCTGCCGTATCTCGACAGGCTGCTCGACCTGGAGAAGGGCAGTCTGTCGCGTCGGGTCTACTGGGACCATCAAATCTACGAGCAGGAACTCGAGAAAATCTTTGCTCGTAGCTGGCTGTTTCTCGCCCACGAATCGCAATTGCCGAAGGCGGGCGACTATCTGACCACGTACATGGCCGAGGATAACGTCATTGTCGTGCGCCAGAAGGATGGCTCGGTCAAGGCGTTCCTGAATACGTGCCCGCATCGCGGCAACAAGCTCAACTTTACCGACGCCGGCAATACGCGCAGCTTCGTCTGCAACTATCACGGCTGGAGTTTCGGCATCGATGGCGCGCTGCGCGGCATGGCGGGCCAGGAACTGTTCGACGCGAGCGGCATGAAGGCGGGCGAGCACGGTCTCCATCCAGTCGCGCAGGTGGCGTCTTACAAGGGGCTCGTGTTCGGCAACATGGATCCGGATGCGCCGCCCCTCGACGAATGGCTCGGCGACTTCCGCTTCTATCTGGACGTGATGCTGGACATGGACGGGCAGGGCACGGAGTTCGTCGGCAGTTGCGTGAAATCCGTCATCAACTGCAACTGGAAGGTGCCCGTCGAAAACTTCATCGGCGACATCTATCACGCGCTCTGGACGCACGATTCGGCGGCGCGCGCAATGCTCGGCGGCCCTGTTGCCGAGGTATACCGCGATCCGGATTCCTATCATGTGAACTACAACGGACACGGTTGGGAATTCAATCTCGACGTGGTCGGCAATGCCGCGACGCTGGGCGACAAGGAAATCCGCAAGTATCTCTACGGCATCCAGCCCGCTGTCGCAGAGCGGCTGGGCGAATTCCGCTCGAAGATGATCGGTTCGATTTCGTCCGTGAGCGTGTTCCCGAATCTCTCGTTCCTGCCGGGACAGAACACGTTCCGCGTATGGCATCCGCGCGGGCCGGGAAAGATCGAACTTCACACGTGGACGATCGTGAACCGTAGCGCCCCGCAGGACATCAAGGATCGATGGCTCAAGGGCACGATGATGACGTTCTCGCCTTCCGGTGTCTTCGAGATGGACGACGGCGAGAACTTCGAATTCTCGACTCGCACCAACGCGGGGTTCGTGACTCGCCAGCAGGAGCTGTACATGGGTCTCGGTCTTGGCACGCGGCTGACCGATACCGATCTGCCCGGGAACGTCTACCGAAACCAGGTGAACGAGGCGAATCATCGCGCGTTCTATCAGCGGTGGGCCGACCTGCTGAGTGCTCGTTCGTGGAAAGACGTGCCGAAGCGCGACAAGGCTGCGCTGCGGGAAAGTGCGTTCAACTACGACGACAGGAAGGTGAGCGCATGAACGTGAATGTGAAAGGCGAATTCGCTCCTGCGGCGGAGCAACATGTCGACCGCGATACCGCAAATCGAATCGAGCAGTTTTTGTTTCGAGAGGCTCGGTTGCTCGATAGCGAGGCGTGGGAGGCGTGGCTCGCGCTGATGACGCCCGACATCCATTACTGGATGCCGGCGATTGAAAACCGTCGTCGGGCGGACCGAATCGGCGCGTACGGGCCTGGGCGAGGTGCGTACTTTGACGACACTTATCTGGACCTGCAGCGCAGGGTTGCCCGTTTCATGCAACCGTCGGCTTGGGCAGAAGATCCGCCGACGCGGCACGTACACGTCATCAGCAATGTCGAGGCGTGCCGGACGGAAGTCGAAGGCGAGTACCTGGCGCATTCGGTATTCGTGAATTATCGCAGCCGGGGCGAGGCAGATAACGACCTGTTGCTTGGCCGTCGCGAGGACATTTTGCGCGAAACCGAGGACGGCCTGCGAGTCGCACGCCGAAAGATAGTCATCACGCAGTCGCTGCTGATGTCGAAAAACCTCAACACCTTCTTCTGATCATGGGCTGGCTCAACGATGATGTCGCGCTCATTACGGGCGCTAATTCGGGAATCGGACTCGCCGTGCTGCGGCGCTTTCTCGAGGAGGGTGCACGCGGCGTCGGTGTGCTGATTCGCAATGCCGCACAGGCTGATTCCCTGTATGAAACGTTCGGCGAACAGATCGTGGTCACTGTCGGCGACGTACGGTCTCCCGAGGCAAACGCAGAGGCCGTCGATGCGACCGTACGCAAGTTCGGCAAGCTCGACACGTTGGTCGGCAACGCGGGGGTGTGGGACCACTTCGCATCCTTGCGAAAGTTCGACGGGCCCACGCTGAAAGCGACTTACGAAGAAGTCTTTGGCGTGAACGTGCTCGGTTATATGTTGGCCGCGCATGCTGCGGCACCGGCGCTGCGAGAGCGCCGCGGGAGCATGATTTTCACGCTATCGAACGCGAGCTTCTACGCAGGCGGTGGTGGTCCGGTGTATGTGGCCTCCAAGCACGCGTGCGTGGGTTTGATCCGGCAACTCGCCTACGAACTTGCACCCGACGTTCGCGTGAACGGGGTCGCCCCAGGCGGCACCGTCACGCCATTGAAGGGGCCGCAGTCCCTCGGGCGCGAAAACGATCGACTCTCCGATATACCCGGTTTCGCGGATACGGTCGCGGACAGCATGGCGCTCGGATTCATCGCGCAGCCCGAGGACCACACCGGGCATTACGTGCTGCTCGCCTCACGTACGAATTCGCCTGCGACGACGGCTGCAATCCTCCAGAGCGATTGCGGCTGGGAAATTCGCGGGCGGCCCGCCCGCCGGAGGTCGCAATGACGCAACAAATCCATCAGAACGCCATGCAAGAAAAATCCACTGCCGTCCATCTTCGTGAATTGTTCGCGAAAACCCGCCTGCCGGTGATGGCCGCACCGATGTTTCTGGTATCCAGCCCGGAACTCGTGATCGCGTCGTCGCGTGCCGGCATCGTCGGTACCTATGCGGCGCCGAATGCGCGGAACATTTCGATGCTCGATGAGGCGCTGGGCACGATCGCCGACGGTGTGGCTCAAGGTGGTACCGCCCCCTGGGCGCTGAACATGATCGTTCATAGCAGCTACGACCGCTTTGACGCCGAGCTTGAACTGGTGCGTCGTTATCAGCCGAAAATTGTCACGACTGCGCTCGGCAGTCCACGCCGAGTATTGGAGCACGTGCATGGATATGGTGGGTTCGTGATGGCCGACGTCAGCACGCCCGTCATGGCGCGCAAGGCCGTGGATGCAGGGGTCGACGGCCTGATTCTCGTGTGCTCCGGTGCCGGTGGGCATACGGGTACATATCACCCGTTCTCATTCGTCGATGAAGTGCGCCAGTTCTGGCGTGGGCCGCTTGGTCTCGCGGGCGCTGTATCGACCGGAGCGCATACGCGTGCCGCTCTGCAGATTGGCGCTGACTTCGCCGTGCTTGGCACGCGCTTCATCGCCGCCGAGGAGAGCATGGCGCAGCCTGCATATCGCGACATGCTCGTCGAAAGCACGATGGAGGACCTGGTTGCGTCCAAGGCAGTGTCGGGTGTGCTCGCGAACTGGCTGCGCCCGACGCTCGATCGCGCGGGACTTTCAGCGGCACAACTCGGCGAAGAGAAGAAGATCGACTTCTCCGGTGACATCAGTACGGCACCGAAGGCCTGGAAAGACGTATGGTCGGCTGGTCATGGTGTGGGCGCTGTCACGGCGGTCGAACCGCTGTCGGCAATCGTGGACCGTCTGGCTGACGAATATGCCGCATGCCTCTCGTCGGAGCGCGACGTCATCGAACGCCTTGCCCGGCAGGTCAAGAACTGGAAGGTGGCAGATGTATCCGCTGCGCACAGCGAGGGAGCGACAAATTGATGAATGACCGTATCGAACAAGCCGCGGCGGCGCTGCGTGCCGCTCGTCTCGCGCGCACGACCATCCCACGCATTTCGGAAACCTACGGCATCGAAGGCGTAGAGGCTGCGTATTCGGTCGCCGAGATCAATACGCGCGCCGCGATTGCGAGCGGGCGACATATCGTCGGGAAGAAAATTGGTCTCACGTCCAAAGCAGTGCAGCAACAGCTCGGCGTGGACCAGCCGGACTTCGGCGTGCTCTTCGACGACATGGAGTATCTGACCGGCGCCGTGGTGCCGGCAGATCGCCTTGTGCAACCCAAGGCCGAAGCGGAAATCGCGTTCGTGTTTGGTCGCGATCTCGATGACGATGTGATCAGCTGGGGTCGTTTTCTCCACGGCATCGAATATGCGTTGCCGGCAATCGAAGTCGTAGACAGCGTCATCGACGACTGGCGCATTACGCTTGTCGATACGGTCGCGGATAACGCTTCCTGCGGCCTGTATGTTCTGGGAAATACGCCTCGCCGTATCACCGATATCGATCTGATAGGTTGCCGGATGCAGTGCTCGGTGAACGCGGATGTCGTCTCGGAAGGTTCCGGTCAGGCATGCCTCGGGAACCCCCTTTATGCAGCCTGGTGGTTGGCGAAGGCGCTATCGGTATGTGGTCAACCCTTGCGCGCCGGTGACGTTGTGTTGTCGGGCGCACTCGGGCCGATGATTGCAGTATCGAGCGGCGCTCAAATTGAAGTGCACATCGGCGGCTTGGGGTCCGTTGGTTGCCAGATTGGTTAGTTGTCCATTGAAAAATGGCGGATGGAGGAGAGACTCAATGAATGAGACAAATGACGCACTCGACGGCAAGAGCGTACTGACGACCGTTGAGACCACGTTGGAGCGAGCATGTTGACCGGGGCTCCTCTGCAATCACCCCTGGCACGTCCGGGGGCGCTGGCTGTCCCCCGCATCATTCGGGAGGATCGTGGCGACGGCAGCTTCGTTCTGCGCTCGGCGGAACTTCTTCAGCCTTATCACCGCCGTGTCGGCGAATGGCTGATCGAGTGGGCGACGAACACACCTAACGCGACTTTCATCGCTGAGCGTGATGTAGATGGCACACGCAACTTGTGGCGCGAAGTGAGTTACGCGCATGCGCTCGACAAGGTGCGTCGGATTGGTCAGGCGCTGCTTGACCTTGACCTGACAGAAGGCGGCTCGATCGTTGCACTGTCGGATAACAGTGTCAATCTCGCGCTGTTGTCGCTTGCTGCCATGCACGTCGGAAAACCTATTTCCATCGTCTCGTCGGCATACTCGCGTGTTGCCAAGGACCACTCGAAGTTGCACGCGATGCTCGACCAGCTCGCGCCGGCTGTCATTTACGCAGAAGACGGTGAGTTGTATGGGCGGGCGGTCGATACCTATGCGGGTCGCTGCCACGTTGTCTACACCCGGAACGTTCGCCCGGGCGCCATCTCGTTCGCCGAACTGGAGGCGTACGCTCCAACGGATGCTGTTGAGCAGGCGTTCCAGGCAGTGGTGCCTCATACGCCTGCCCGCCTGTTGCTGACGTCGGGTTCCACCGGAAAGCCGAAGGTCGTGATCAACACGCACGACATGCTCTGTGCGAACCAGCAGATGATTGCGCAGTGCTGGCGTTTCGTCGACCGCGCACAGCCTGTCGTGCTCGACTGGCTGCCGTGGAGTCACACGTTCGGGGCAAACCATAACTTCAATCTCATCCTGCGCAACGGCGGGTCGCTGTACATCGACGATGGCCGGCCGGTGCCGGCGATGGTCGAGCGGACCGTTCAGAACCTGAAGGACGTTCGCCCGACGCTGTTCTTCAATGTGCCGCGCGGCTACGACGCGTTGTTGCCGCTGCTCGAAAAGGACCCTGAGGCTACCTCGTCGCTTTTCGAGCGACTCGACATGCTTTTTTTTGCCGCGGCTGCTCTTCCGCAAAAGACCGCCGACCGAGTTCGCGCGCTTGCTGCGACGGTGCGGGACGAGCCGGTGTTCTTCACGACGGAGTGGGGCGCGACCGAAACTTCACCCGTTGTTACGAGCGCACATTTTTCGACATCTGACTCGCGGAACATCGGCGTACCTGTTCCAGGCATTGAACTCAAGTTCGTGCCTTGTCAAGACAAGCTCGAGATGCGGGTTCGTGGCCCGTCTGTTTTTACGACCTATCGAGATGACCCCGAGCGCACGCATGCGGCGTTTGATGAGGAGCGGTTCTATCGTATCGGCGATGCGGGTCGTCTTGCCGACCCGAGCGATCCCAATGTTGGCGTCATTTTCGACGGCCGCGTCGCCGAAGATTTCAAGTTGACCACGGGAACGTGGGTGTCCGTGGGTACGCTGCGCGTTCGCGTCGTATCGGTGCTGAACCCCTATATCCAGGACGCAGTCGTCACCGGACATGATCGGGACGAGGTCGGCCTGCTTCTTTTCCCGTCGATGGCGCTGCGTGCGCTCGCGAACGACTTGAGGTCGGAGATGAGTGGTGACGAGCTTGCCTCATGCGAGGAAGTGCGCCAGCTCATTACGCGGGCGCTTGCCGATTTTGGGGCTGGTCTTGGTTCGTCCCAGCGGCCCGCGCGTGCTGTTCTGCTCACCGCTCCGCCGTCTCTCGAGCTGGGCGAAATCACCGACAAGGGCTATATCAATCAGCGCGCGGTGTTGACCCTGCGTGCAGACGAGGTCGAGCGCCTCTATTCAAATCACCACGCCGTCATTCGCGTGCGCTGAAGCAATCTGGATCGGGAGTTTTCCATATGAAACTTAAGGCGGCCATCATCGGTTCCGGCAATATCGGCACGGATCTGATGATCAAAATCATGCGTAACAGCGCGCACCTTGAAGTCGCGGCGATGGTCGGCATCGACCCTGGCTCGGACGGTCTCGCGCGCGCGGCACGCTTGGGCGTGGCGACCACGCACGAAGGCGTCGAAGGCCTCACGCGCCTGCCGGTGTTCGACGACATCGACTTCGTGTTCGATGCGACCTCGGCCGGTGCGCACATCAAGAACGATGCGCTGTTGCGTGAGCATAAGCCGTCGATCCGCGTGATCGACCTGACACCCGCGGCGATCGGCCCGTATTGCGTGCCGGTGGTGAACCTCGACACGCATATCGATGCGCCTAACGTCAACATGGTGACGTGCGGCGGTCAGGCGACGATTCCGATCGTCGCGGCAGTTTCGCGCGTGGCGAAGGTGCATTACGCGGAGATCGTGGCGTCGATCAGCAGCAAGTCGGCGGGCCCGGGTACTCGCGCGAACATCGACGAGTTCACCGAGACGACCTCGAAGGCGATCGAAGTGGTCGGTGGCGCGGCGAAGGGCAAGGCAATCATCGTGCTGAATCCGGCCGAACCGCCGGTGATGATGCGCGACACCGTCTACACGCTCTCCGATCTGGCAGACCGCGAGAAGATCGAACAATCGATCGAACAGACGGTCGCGAAGGTGCATGCGTACGTGCCTGGCTATCGCCTCAAGCAACAGGTGCAGTTCGACGAGATTCCCGCGAATGCGCCGCTCAACATCCCGGGCCTCGGCAAATTCAGCGGATTGAAGACGTCGGTGTTCCTCGAGGTGGAAGGCGCCGCGCACTATTTGCCCGCATACGCTGGCAACCTCGACATCATGACTTCCGCTGCGCTCGCGACTGCCGAGCGCATGGCGCAAACGCTCTTGAGCGTGTAAGGAGCAAACGGCGATGAACAAAGAACTCTATATCTCCGATGTGACGCTGCGCGACGGCAGTCACGCGATTCGTCACCAGTACTCGATCCAGAACGTGCAGGACATTGCACGCGCGCTCGACGAGGCGAAAGTGGACAGCATCGAAGTCGCGCACGGCGACGGCCTGCAGGGATCAAGTTTCAACTACGGCTTCGGTGCGCACAGCGACCTCGAATGGATCGAGGCCGTGGCTGACGTCGTGAAGCACGCGCAGATCGCGACGCTGCTGCTGCCGGGCATCGGTACGATTCACGATCTGAAGGCTGCATATGACGCAGGCGCGCGCATCGTGCGCGTGGCGACGCATTGCACGGAGGCGGACATCTCGAAGCAGCACATCGAGTACGCGCGCGGGCTGGGTATGGACACCGTGGGCTTCCTGATGATGAGTCACATGACCACGCCGGAGAAGCTCGCGGTCGAAGCGAAGAAGATGGAAAGCTATGGCGCGACCTGCATTTACGTGGTGGACTCGGGCGGTGCGCTGACGATGAACGATGTGCGTGACCGGTTCCGTGCGGTGAAGGCCGTGCTCAAGCCTGAGACGCAAACGGGTATGCATGCGCACCACAACCTGTCGCTGGGCGTGGCGAACTCGATCGTCGCGGTCGAAGAGGGTTGCGATCGCATCGATGCGTCGCTCGCGGGCATGGGTGCGGGTGCCGGCAATGCGCCGCTGGAAGTGTTCATCGCGGCGGCCGAGCGCATGGGCTGGAATCATGGCACCGATCTTTACACGCTGATGGATGCTGCCGACGACATCGTGCGTCCGCTGCAGGACCGTCCGGTGCGTGTCGATCGCGAGACGCTCGCGCTCGGTTACGCGGGCGTGTACTCGAGCTTTCTGCGGCATTCGGAAGTAGCGGCGAAGAAGTACGACCTCAAGACCGTGGACATCCTCGTTGAACTCGGCAAGCGCCGCATGGTGGGCGGCCAGGAGGACATGATCGTTGACGTGGCTCTGGATTTGAAGGCAGCGCATCGAGCACCGAAGGCTGCAGGGGCGGCTTCGTAATTCAGGAAACGATGATGACGACGTTTGTAGTGAAATTTGAACCGTCGAATGTCGAACTGTCGTCGGATGGTGAATCGACCGTGCTCGACACTGCGTTGGCAGCAGGCTTCTTTCCGAAGCACAGTTGTCGTCGCGGCGAGTGTCGCGCCTGCGAGACCCGCATCGTGTCGGGCGAGGTTCGCTATGCGGCGGGTGCCGAGCCGGAAGGCCTGAAGCTCGGCCATTGCCTGACGTGCTTGGCGGTTCCAGCAACGGATGTCGTTCTTGACACCCCGGAAGTGGCAGAAAAGCCAGGCCGCCGCATTGTGAAGACCGGTGCGCGCGTTACGGCCGTCGAACGCGTGAGTGGGGACGTGACGATCCTGCGTCTTCAATTACCCGCAGGCAGCGGGTTCGAGTTTGATGCGGGTCAATATGTCGACGTTGTGCTGCGCGATGGCGCACGGCGAAGCTACTCGATGGCAAACGCGCCTTCCGGGAACGGTGAGATCGAGTGGCACATTCGCGCGATGCCGGGAGGCCGATTTTCGCAACACGTATTCCAGAACCTCAAGCAGCGGGACCTGTTGCGGATTGAAGGTCCGTTTGGTTCGTTCACGTTACGCGACACGAATGCACCGTTGATTCTGCTTGCTTCTGGAACCGGATACGCACCGATTGCCTCGATGATGCGTGCATGTGGAGACCAACTGTCGAAGCGCGGAGCGACCTTTTACTGGGGGGGGCGCCGAAAAGAGGATCTCTATGCGATGAATGAGGCAATGACTTGGGCTGAATCTGCGCCGGGGCTTGAATTTGTACCGGTCCTCTCGGACCCGGACCCGGCCTGGCAAGGCCGTACCGGTTTCGTTCATGAAGCTGTGCAGCACGACCATCCCGATCTGTCTGAATTTGAAGTGTACGCGTGCGGCAACCCCTTGATGATCGACGCGGCCCGTCATGCGTTTCGAGCGGAATGCGGACTTCCCGTGGAGAGTTTCCTTAGCGACTCGTTCGTGACAGCAATGATTCGCTAGCAGATCGAATGCCGAGAAACCGTCGAAGGCTATCGGATAACTTATGATTGAATTAGGAGTATTTATTACATAAGAAATTTGAAATCAAATGGTCAGAAACAAAAGAAGTATAAAAATGATAGAAAGAGATTAGGTCCAGGAGACAACGATGAAGGCGAAGTATCTTGTCGGCGGAGCAATGTGTGCGCTCAGCGCAACATCCTATGCACAAAGCAGCGTGACCCTGTATGGCATCATCGATACGGGTGTCGAGTACGTTTCACACGCGAATGCGGCGGGTAACGGCGTAGTTCGCATGCCGTCGATTACGGGCGAACTGCCTTCTCGGTGGGGCATTCGTGGAACTGAGGATCTTGGCGGTGGATATAAGGCATTGTTCGTTCTGGAAAGCGGATTCAACGTAGGTAGCGGTTCCATGGGGCAGGGCGGGCGTCTGTTCGGTCGCCAGAGCTGGGTTGGCGTCGAGAGCCCGTACGGTACGCTGTCGTTCGGCCGACAATACACGATGACTTATCTTGCGGTCATCGACGCGGATGTCGTCGGGCCCAACATCTACGGCATGGGCTCGCTCGATTCATATATTCCGAACGCACGCAGCGACAACTCGGTTGCCTATCTCGGAAAATTCGGCGGCTTCACCGTGGGCGCGTCCTATTCGTTCGGGCGCGATTCCGCGGGCACCGGGAATTCACCAGGGCAGGGCACATGCGTGGGGCAGGTTCCGGGCGAGATGACGGAGTGCCGTTCGTGGTCGGCGATGCTGAAGTACGACGCATCGTGGTTCGGCGGTGCGGCGTCATATGAAGAGCAGCGCGGCGGTGGCGCTGCCGCCGCGAATTTCTTCGATGGTGTCAAACCATTGGCGCTCACATCGGGTGGCGACAAAGACGACCGTGCGCAGGTCAACGGCTACGTGAACCTCTATGGCGTGAAGTTCGTCGGCGGCTGGATCGGCCGATGGGTCGATGCCGGGTCGTCCGGTGGTCCCAATGTTCATTCGAATCTCTTCTACGTCAGCGCGCGTTATCAGATCGTGCCGACATTCGTGCTCGATGGTGGTGTGTATCGTGTGATCGTCAGTGGGCAGGACGCCCGAGCGACACTCGGCGTGCTTCGCGGAACGTATTTGTTGTCGAAAAGCACTGCGGTGTATCTGCAGGGCGCGTATCTCGCCAATAGCAGTCATGCAAGCTATTCGGTTAGCGCGGGTGGAGGCGGGACGACACCCGCTCCGGGGCAAGGGCAGGTCGGGGTGATGGCCGGCATTCGCCACATGTTTTGAGCGGGTTGGGCGTTCGACCCGCCGTCGCGTCGCTACGATTTGTGCTCGTGACGCGATTTCAGATTGATTCACGAGTCGACACGCCCCTTGTCACGTCACGCCGTGTGGCTTGACATCGCTCCGTTGTGCGACACGCGATACCGGTGCAGTGCGAACTGGTGTGACCGAAAGCGGAGATTCTCCCGGTATGACAAGAGCTACTGGACATGCGGGTGTTCGTGACAACCGGTTCGAATGCGCGGAGACGGCAGGCGGACGGGTTGCTCCGCTCTGGCGTACTACCAGCGCGGACCAGTTCGTAGAGGCGGTCCGTTCCCGTCTCGGACCTTTCGACATTTGCCCCGTAAAGGGGGGATTTAGGGGACAGCTGGATACCCGCACGGCGGATCTCAATGTCGCGGGTGATATTTCGTGTACGCCCTTAAAGGTTTATCGGAACCGCTACGGTTCCGGTTCCACGACGAGCGACGACGTCTTCAAGGTGATATGGCAGGTCAGCGGCGTTGGTGAGATGGAGCAGGGTGGACAATTCCTGCGTCTCGAACCGGGCAATCTCGCCCTTTATCGGCTTGCGCGTCCGTATCAGCTCCAGACCAGCGGAAGTTATCGCGCACTCACCTTGTCGTTTGATCTGTCCGAGATGCCTCAATGGCGACCACTGGCAAACCGGTATGGCGGACAAGCGCTCCCGGTGGACTCGGCGAGCCTGGCTGCGCTTGCGGCAATGCGTTCGCTATTCTCCGTGCCGGGCGACGATTCCATCGCCTCCGTCATGCGTGGCGCGATCGAACTCGTGTTTCGTTCCTTGCTACGCTTCGCGCGTGATGACGGACACACAGTGCCGATGCCGAGTCTGTGCCTGGAGCAGGCAAGGAAAGCGGCGACCGCGCGACTGGCCGATCCGGATTTTTCACCCGACGATCTGGCCCGCGCGCTGCAGATCTCGCGGCGTAGTCTCTACGCGGAGTTCCAGCGGCATGGCATGCCGCCTCCCGCAACCTTCATTCGTGATCTGCGCCTTGCGCGCTGCCATGCAGCGCTTTTGGATCCCGAACTGCGCGATCGCAGTGTGACCGAACTTGCGTTCGAGAACGGCTTCTCGGACAGCGCACATTTCAGCCGAGCCTTCAGGGATTGCTACGGCACGGCGCCCAGTTTCCTCCGAAAGAGACGTACGACCGACGGTGCCTGACGGCTCGCACCTCGCAAGCCGTTCGCGTTGCACGGACAGTCAAGTCGGCTGCATCGTGCGCCATGAACCGCATGATGGTTCTCCGTATATTAGCCAGGAAGCGGAACCGGACAAGTGTGCCGCATAACCAGGAGGAGACGTGGCGATGCAATACGATTTGCGTATGCTTGTCGACGGAGAACTGCAGCATGGTTCGGCGACGATGGACGTGATCAACCCCGCAACCGAACAGGTGATCACGCAATGCCCACGCGCGACGCCTCGTGACGTGGAACGTGCTGTAGCAGCTGCGAAATGCGCGTGGCCGGGGTGGCGCGATACGCCACTCGCCGCCCGGAAGCAGGTTCTGTTGAAGATTGCGACAGCACTGGAACAACATGCGGACGAGCTGGGGCGGCTGATTACGCTCGAGCAGGGCAAGCCGTTGGCAGCTGCAGCGATGGAAACGTTCTTATCGCCCGCAGTACTGCGCTATTTCGCGGGTTTCGATTTTGAACCCGAGATCCTGCAGGACGATGACCAGCAGCGTGCGGAATTGCATCGACGCGCCCTCGGGGTTGTGGCCGCCATCGTGCCATGGAACTTCCCGTTCCTCATGGCTTGCTACAAGTTGGCGCCGGCGCTTATCGCGGGTAACACCTTCGTTCTGAAACCCAGTCCGACAACGCCGCTGTCCGCATTGCGACTGGGGGAGATCATTGTCGACATCGTGCCGCCGGGCGTCGTGAACGTGGTGCCTGACGCCGGCGATATCGGCCCCCTTCTGACGGCTCACCCGGATGTAGCGAAAGTGTCGTTTACCGGGTCCACCAGCACGGGGCGCGCCATCATGAAATCGGCTTCCGACACATTGAAGCGATTGACGCTCGAACTCGGCGGAAACGACGCGGCAATCGTGCTCGATGACGTTGACGTCAAGAAAGTCGCGCCACGCATATTCGAGATGGCGTTCATCAATTCCGGTCAGGTCTGCATGTCGATCAAGCGCATCTATGTGCAATCGGGGATCTACGACGCAATGTGCGACGAACTGGCACGGCTGGCCTGCGACGCCGTGGTTGGCGATGGTCTTGATCCGTCGACACGGTTTGGTCCCGTCCAGAATAAAAGGCAATACGAATCAATCAAGAAAGTGTTGAAAGAGGCGCCGAAGTATGGACGGGTCATTGCCGGCGGCCATGCTTGGGGACCAGGCTATTTCGTCGCGCCAACCGTCATCCGCGATATCGACGAAGGCAATCCGTTGGTGGACGAAGAAGTGTTTGGACCGGTGCGTTCGGTTCTGAAGTTCGATACGGTGGACGAGGCGATCGCGCGTGCCAACCGGAGCACCTATGGGCTCGGAGCATCCGTGTGGACGGGCGATGTCGAGAACGGCACGCGGATTGCCACGCGGCTCGAAGCCGGCAGCACATGGGTGAACCAGCATTTTGCGGTGGCACCGCACATTCCGTTCGGCGGCGTCAAGCAATCCGGCCTTGGCGTTGAATTCTCGAAGGAAGGGCTTCATGAGTACACCAATCCGCAGTCGGTGGTCATTTCGAAAGCTACCGTCTGAGCGGCGAAAACTAACCGAAGGAGACGATTGAATGGATATCAGAGCCGCTGTTGCGCGCGGGCCGCATACGCCCATGTTGCTGGAAACGCTCCAGATCGAGGCCCCGCGCGAGAATGAAATCCTCGTACGCGTCGTGGCAACCGGGATCTGCCATACCGATATCGGTATGCGGGACCAGCACTTGCCGACCCCATTGCCCGCCGTGCTCGGCCATGAGGGTGCGGGTGTGGTGGAGCGTGTTGGCGCTGCGGTCACGAAAGTCAAGCCGGGCGACCACGTGGTGATGACCTATAACTCCTGCGGCCATTGCCCGAGCTGCTTCGACGGTGAGTCGACCTACTGTCACGAGTTCTTCCCGCGCAACTTCTTCGGCACGCGACAGGACGGATCGAGTGGCCTCTCGAAGAACGGGGAGTTCGTTTACGGGAACATATTCGGTCAGTCGTCGTTTGCCAGCCATGCGCTGTGCCATGAACGAAACATCGTCAAGGTGCCGCGGGACGTGCCGCTGGAACTGCTGGGTCCGCTTGCCTGCGGCGTGCAGACCGGTGCCGGGGCGGTGCTGAATTCCCTCGATGTCCGGCCGGGAAAATCGTTGGCGGTCTTCGGGGCAGGGTCGGTGGGTCTCTCCGCCGTGATGGCGGCACGCGTAGCCGGTGCCACCACGATCGTCGCAATCGATGTTCACGAGGAACGGCTGGATCTTGCAAGAGAGTTGGGCGCAACGCACGTCTTCAGCGCGAACACTCCCGATCTCGGAGAGCAGATTCTGCAGATCAATGGAGGCATTGGCGTCGACTACGCCGTTGACGCGACAGGCATTCCTGCTGTGGTCGAGCAAGCCATCAGGATACTGGCCCCACGGGGGTGTTGTGCCGTCGTCGGCGCACCGAAGCCGGGAAGCACGATCCAGATCGATCTGCTTCACCTCATGGGAGCGGGCCGGCAAGTGCGCGGAGTGGTCGAGGGGGATGCGAACCCGGATGTGTTCATTCCCGCACTTATCAGGCTCTACCAGCAAGGCCTTTTCCCGTTCGACAGGTTGGTCAGATTCTATGACTTCGAGCAGATCAACCAGGCGGTCGACGATGCGGAGCGGGGCCGCGTTCTGAAAGCCATTGTGCGACAGCCCTGAGGGCTTGCGGGAATCGGGAAACCCGCGCGCCGGCGCATGTCGTGGCGCGCCAACGACAAGAGAGAGGTCAATGGAATTAGACCGGGAATCAATGCGAGTGACCGAGAGCGGCGTGCTGATCGGTTTGCGCGAGTCCAGCGGCATTTACGCGTGGCGCGGCGTCCCCTTCGCTCGCCCTCCCGTGGGTTCCCTGCGGTGGCGGGCGCCGCAGCCGCCGCTGCCGTGGCAGGGCGTGCTTGAAGCGCGTCGCCACGGTGCGATGCCGCCGCAATTCGGCGATGTTGCGGCGGGCGTGCGGCGGGCGCATCGCGGCCGGATCGTCGGTGACGAAGACTGCCTGACGCTGAACATATTCGCGCCGGCAATGCCCGCCGAGGTGGCACGGGAGCGACGTCTGCCCGTCATGGTATGGATCTTCGGCGGTGCGATGGCGGTCGGAACGGCGGGGATTTACGACGCGGCGCGGAACTACTCCATTCATGACGACATCGTCGTGGTCACGGTGAATTACCGACTTGGGGTATTGGGGTGGTTTCATCATCCCGCACTTCACGACGAGACTTCGACGGCCGACGACCGTTCCGGCAACTTCGGCACGCTCGATGTTGTTGCGGCCCTGCGCTGGGTACAACGAAATATTGCGGCCTTTGGCGGCGATGCGAACTGTGTAACCATCTTCGGCGAATCGGCGGGCGCGTTGCAGGTACTCAACCTGTTGGTCAGCCCGCGCGCGGCGGGTCTTTTTCATCGTGCGATCGCGCAGTCTCCCGCCGTCGTCGGATCCAGCCCGGCGCGGGCCACGCATTGGCGGGACGACGTCGAGCCGGGAGATCCCAATAGTGCTTTCGAAGTGACGGCCAGACTCTTGGTGGCCGCCGGCGAAGCGCGCGATCACGCACATGCGAAGCAGCACATGGCCTCGATGAGCCTGGCATGTCAGGCGGAATTCCTGCGCGGCCGCAGCGCTGAGCAACTGCTCAACGTGTTTACCCCGGGGAGCCTGGGAATCTATCTCGGGCCGCGCCCCATCCACGATGGGGTGGTACTGCCGCAGGCGTCCATGATCGACGCATTGCGTAGCGGTCGGTGGAATCGTGTTCCTGTCATTCTCGGTTCCAATCGCGACGAGTACAAGACGTTCATGGCGAAGATGCCGGAGCATTCACGGCTGATCGCCGGCGAAATTCCTCTGTTGCGTAACCGGTCCGAGTATCTGAAAGAGGCCGAATATCTGTCGCGGGCATGGCAGATACAGGGCGTCGACGAGATCGCCGAGGCGATGGAAGCCGGTGGTCACCGGGACGTATGGACGTACCGCTTCGAGTGGGATGAGTATCCGAAGGTGCCGTTCATTCGTCCTGACCTGGTGCTCGGCGCCAATCACGTGCTGGAAATCGCTTTTGCGTTCCGCGACACGTCAGGGGAAATGGATGTGTTCCATTGCAATACCCGCAGAAATCGGGCAGGCCGTCGCTTTGTTGCAACGGCGATGGGAGACTGCTGGACCTCTTTTGCCAGAACAGGTGAGCCACGCATCGCAGGATCCGACGGCCCGGTATGGCAGCGCAGTACTGGGCGCGATGAACTGGATTCGATGCTGTTCGATAGCCCCGCGAACGGCGGCGTGCGTATGGCTCGCACTCGAACCAGTTTCGCCGCGCTGAAATCTCGTCTCTACGAGGATCGCGACTTGGGCGGGCGCCTGCGCTGTCAGATTTATGCACGAATGTTCTTGTGGAGTCCGCTAATCAAGGGGCGCGGAAGCCTGGCGGAATATGAGCATTGGGCCGCCAGATTCGGCTGTTGTGATTCGGCTGACCGCTTTCGTCCGGTATCTGAAATTTGATCTTGTCGGCATGGGTTGATGGTCGATATGGCAATAAATTTCATGATTATTAGTTAGGATTGCAAATGCAATGCTAAGTTAAGTTTTTGAATTATAAATTCATAAAAATTACGTTTTAATATGATGGAGGAGATCTGGTATGTATCCGAAGAGGAAGGCGAGAATCAAGATGGCAGTCGTGGCAGCCGGCGTGTTGTTTTCCGGGATGTCACATGCGCAAAGCAGTATTACATTGTTCGGCATGGTTGATGGAGGCCTGTTATACACAAGCAAGACACTCGACCCGACGACGGGGCGGAATGCGGGCAAGCAGTTTTCATTTACAGACAGCGGAATTTCGCCGTCGCAATTCGGGTTGATGGGGCAAGAGGATCTGGGCGGTGGGCTGAAAGCGGAATTCAGGCTTGAAAGCGGTATCAGCGTGGCGACCGGTGGCTACAGCGATTCGAACGGAAACCAGTTCGGTCGCCAGGCATATGTCGGACTGAAAGGGCGATTGGGGGAAGTCAAGGCGGGTCTGCAATTCTCTCCGTTCTTTCTGTCCCTCTACGAGCTCGACCCGCGCGGCTTGTCACAGTTCGGCAGCAGCTTGCCGATATACCTGGGCAACGTTTCGGCGACCGGGGTCTTTACGGCAAATGCAGTGTCATATACCAGCCCGATTGTCGCGGGCTTCCAAGGCGGCGTGCTGCTAGCCATGGGTGGCAAGGCGGGTGATTTTCAGGCGGGTCGTCAGTATTCCGCGAATTTGAAATACGATGATGGCACTCTGATGGTCAATGCTGCCTTCTTTGATGGCAACGGGGGCGGAACAGTAAATACCAACCCTCCGTCTACGGTGGCTTTTGAAGGGCGAATGCTGGGCGCATCTTACAAGATCGGAAAACTTACGACGAAGCTGTCGTTTGTCAATTTCAAGATCGCGAGCCGTTTCAATAACAACGTCTACGGTGGCGGCCTCGATTATTTTGCGCTGCCGCAACTGGATCTGAATGGTGGTGTCTGGTACATAACTGATCGAGATAAGTCATCGAATCATTCACTGATGGCCGCATTGGGCGTGCAGTATTTTTTGTCGCGAGCGACGACGCTTTATGCGCAATTCGGCGTGTTGAATAATCACGGAGAAATGAGCACGGGTTTGTCCGTCAGCAATGCGCTGTTTGGCGCGACGGGGACGACGACGGGGGCGAATATCGGCATCAGACACATGTTCTGAGTGCCCCGGGAGACCGGCAAGGAGCAGGTGGTGCAGATCCGCTGCGATGAAGGTGTAGCGAACCACATCGGCCCCGAGCCGTGCTCAGGCTGCCGAGAGGCCATCGACGAAGCGTCGGTGGGGGCTAGCCATTGGGCCGTTATAGTTGTGTTATTCCGGGTGCCGACGCGGATCGGAACGCGGAAGGGCGACATGGGAGGGGCGCGCAAGCGCCCTGACGACCCAGCTGGTCATCAATCTTGGCACGCGCGAACACCCACCGGGAGATATCCAGTCAGGTCAGCGGCAACTCGGGCTGGTCTGCGTCGGGAAGGCGATGAGCCGCAGCCGACGATGAGCAAACGAGAGAAGTCAGACTTCGCCATAGCAGCAAGGGAGCTTGCGAATAACGCCGGGATGTCGACTGCGGAGCGGTTCAAGCCAAGTGCGGGGACCAAGAGGAACACGGGGCACTCGCACACGTGTCGCGCAGAACCGGGTGCGCATACCACGCGGGCTGGACCTTGTGCGGTAGGCTGCAAGGCAGCGGAAGCAGGAACCGTTCACTGCACTGCTGTACCATGCCCCTGGATTGCTGCGCGAACGCGGTCCGCTCGATGCGGCGATCGAGAGGCTTTTTGGGCCAGACCTATCAGGTCGCGTCGTGAGCAGGAGGAATACTCACAATGCAAAAGCGTGTACTGGGACCACTGGGTCCTGAAGTGTCTGCACTCGGCTTCGGCTGCATGGGCTACGGCGACGCTGCCGACAAGGCCGAAATGATTGCGTTGATTCGTGCCGCAGTGGAGCGCGGCGTGACCTTCTTCGACACCGCCGAAGTCTATGGGCCGTTCCGTAACGAAGAGATCGTCGGCGAAGCGCTCGAGCCATTTCTAGGCGAAGTAGTAATTGCGACGAAGTTCGGCTGGGACGTCGATCCTGAAACCGGAGAACATCGCGGCGGCGTGAATAGTCGCCCCGAGCGGATTCGGCGTGCTGTCGACGGTATGCTTAAGCGACTGCGTGTGGAATGCATCGACTTGCTGTATCAGCATCGCGTCGATCCCCAGGTGCCGATGGAGGACGTTGCAGGCACGGTGAAAGACCTGATCGCGCAGGGCAAAGCCAAGCATTTTGGACTCTCCGAAGCGGGCCCGCAATCGATTCGCCGTGCGCACGCCGTCCAGCGAGTCGCCGCTTTACAGAGCGAGTATTCGCTTTGGACGCGCGAGCCGGAGCACGATGTGCTGCCCGTTCTCGAAGAGCTCGGCATCGGCTTCGTCCCGTTCAGTCCGCTCGGCAAGGGGTTTCTCACAGGCAAGATTGACGAGCATACGCACTTCGACGCATCGGATTTCCGCAACAAGGTGCCGCGTTTCTCGCTCGAAGCGCGCAAGGCCAATCGCGCCCTGGTGGACAAACTGCAGGCCATCGCCGCACGGCGGGCAGCCACGCCGGCACAAATCGCACTCGCTTGGCTGCTTGCCCAAAAGCCGTGGATCGTGCCTATTCCAGGCACTCGCAAGATGCAGCGCCTCGACGAAAACCTCGCGTCGGTGAATTTGCAACTGGATGCGAATGAACTCAACGAAATCAGCGAAGTCTCGTCAGGCTTCAAGGTCCACGGCGCGCGTTATCCCGAGGAATTCATGAAACTATCGGGTCAGTGAGGCCAAGGAGAAATCGGCATCCTCAATCTGGTGGATTCATTCGGAGCGGGACTGACGTTTAGCCCTCGGCTCCGCGCGGTGCTTTGAAGAGCGAGCGGACGCTGGTCGAACTGGCGCAGCAGTTCCGTGAAGGTCGTTCGATTATCGACCGGCATGCCAATGCCGCGTCTCCCTGAAGGCCATCATGTCTTAGAAGGCGCGCTCACCCAAACGGGATTGCTGAGCGCAAAGCGAAGAGCGACGGTATGCATTCGTTGCCGGTTTCGTAGCAAGCAGTCACGGGAACTGGCTGAATGACGCGTTGTATTGTCGAATATCGCTAAACCAATCGATGACGATGTCCGCGATCTGTTGGTTGTTCCGATCCTGCACGACCACGTGGCTATTTCCGTCTATACCCCTCTCGGGCAAATGAATCAGGTCGGCACACCGCTGTGCTCCGCGACGCCGTTTCACGAGCCGCACGCATTCGTGAAGACGGCTCTCCCAGCCCGGGCCGGGTAGATAAGTCGGTGTCGCCAGGTGGTCTCCGAAATTCGACATACATCTGATTAATCGTGATCCGATCCGCCGGTCGGCGACTCCCCAGTTCAACGAAATTTTGTTCGATGTGTTCGCCGCCGACGAAAGAGCTGCCCCGAGACTGCAGGACGAGTGGCGTCCCGGGTTGCCGGATGTAGTTGAGATCGCGATCATGTGAAGCCAGTCTCGACGCGGCCGCCAGATCCATGAATGGTTTCGTGACAACTCGCGAGGACGTATTGTCCGAGTTCGAATCGGGCTCTTCGGCCGGAATCCATGGAACTCCTCAGCCAACGAGGTTCGGGACGCCCCCGGGCCCGTCTGCACACGGCAAACGAGGGACGTTCCGGATCGCGGGCATGCACACACCGTGTGTCTCGCGCGGAGACACATGTCCTTGGCGGGGACGTAAATCCGGTCTTCGGGGCAGTCGGTCGGGCGTCCAGGGCCGGTTGCCGGCGCGTATTCGGATTGGCATCGAACTTGCGGATGAGTGCGGGTCCCGCTTCGCGGTGTTCATACCGAATGCGACCACGCAACCCAATGGAGGATGACTCATGCCCAATTCAACACCCGCTCCGGATTCCGCTACAGCGGTCAGTACCAGTCACGGCAATGTGCTCGACTGGCTGAACTCCGGCCCGAAGCAAATGCTGATCGGCGGGAAATGGGTCAACGCGGTATCCGGCAAGACGTTCGACACGATCAACCCGGCCACCGAGGAGGTGCTCGCGACGGTCGCGGAGGCCGACAGCGCGGATATCGATGCTGCCGTCGTGGCTGCGCGGCGGGCGTTCGAGGCGCCATCGTGGGCGGGCATCTCGCCGCATGCGCGCACGCGATATCTGCTGAAGATCGCCGACGCGGTCGAGCAGCACGCCGAGGAACTCGCGATTCTGGAGACCCTCGACAATGGCATGCCGCTTTCTTCCGCGAGGGCGCGTGCGGCCCAGGTTGCCGAGATTTTCCGCTATTACGCCGGCTGGCCGACCAAGATCTACGGCACGACCAACCCGACCGACAGCGCGCGCTTCATCTACATGCTACGCGAGCCGATGGGCGTATGCGGACTCATCAACGCGTGGAATGTGCCGCTGGCGATGGCCGCGATGAAGATCGCCCCGGCGCTTGCCTGCGGCAATACCGCGATCCTGAAGCCGGCCGAGCAAACGCCGCTCAGCACGTTGCGGCTTGCCGAGCTGATCGAAGGCATCGGCCTGCCGGCGGGCGTGCTGAACATCGTGCCGGGGTTCGGCGCGACGGCCGGTGCAGCATTGGTTGCGCATCCGGATATCGACAAGGTTGCGTTCACGGGCTCGACAGGAATTGGCAAGCAGATTCTGCAGGCATCGGCCAGCAACATGAAGAAGGTCACGCTTGAGCTCGGCGGCAAGTCGCCGAACATCATCTTCCCGGATGCCGATATCGACAAGGCGTTCGAGACGGCGGTGGCGACCTTCTGCGGGAACTCGGGCCAAATCTGTTCGGCCGGCACGCGTCTGTTCGTGCACGAGAGCCTGCATGGCGAAGCGACCGAGCGGATCGCGAAGATCGCCGCCACGTACAAGGTCGGATCTCCGTTCGACGCGGATACGAAGCTCGGCCCGCTGATTTCGGCGAAGCAGATGGAGCGCGTGCTGTCATACGTCGACGTGGGCAAGAGCGGCGGCGCAACGCTGAGCCTCGGCGGCGACCGGGTCGGCACGCGCGGCTACTTCGTGGAGCCGACGGTGTTCAGCGCTGTCTCGAACGACATGAAGATCGCGCGCGAGGAAATCTTCGGGCCGGTGCTGTCGATCATTCCATTCAAGGACGAGAACGACGCCGTCTTCAAGGGCAACGACACCGAATATGGTCTCGCGTCCGCGGTCTGGACGCGCGATATCGCTCGCGCGCATCGGGTCGCGCGCGCGATGAAGGCAGGGCGCGTCTGGATCAATACCTATGCGGAGGCCGATCCCGTCATGTCGATGGGGGGCTACAAGCAATCCGGATTCGGGCGCGAGATGGGCTCGGAGTCGATCGACGCCTACACCCAGACAAAATCCGTGTTCATGCGGCTGTAATTCTTCCCGGGGCCGTGCGAAATCGCGCCCTGATGCCGCTGTCGGGCGTCTAGGTGGCCGAGAGCGTTGTGCGGGCAGCGGTGGACGGGCGCGACCGTGTCGTATCCGTCTACGAATCCGGACGACGAAATATCGCTTTCGCTGGACGAGCCTCACGCAGATGGGGCTGGAAGCATAGTCAACTCAACAATAATCGGAGACGTCAAAATGCAACGAATCATTACTTGCCGACGCGGCAAGCGGTCGGTCGTCATGTCGGGGCTGGCGGTCGCGGTGTGCGCCGTTAGCCTGCCAGTGGCTGCGCAGGAGTGCACGATCAAGCTCGGTGTCGCAGGGCCGATGACAGGCGGTGGCGCGAGCTGGGGCCTGTCGGAGAAGGCGGCGACCGAATTCGAGGCGGCGTGGACCAACGCACGGGGCGGGTTGCCGGTCGGTAACCGCAAATGCAAGGTCTCGGTGGTCAGCGTCGACACGCAATCGACAGTCGCAGGCGGTGCGGCGGCCGCGAATTACCTCGCCAGCCAGGGCGTGCATGCGGTGGTCGGGCCAGTCATCTCGCCGGAAATCACCGGTTTCCGGCCGGTAGCCAAACGCAATGGCGTGGTCAGCTTCACGCCATCGTTCGCGTCCGACGTACTCAACCCCGAGTTTCCGCTCGTATTCCACGAGATCCAGTCGCCGGTTGTCTGGGCTCCCGCGGCCGTCAAGGCGGCCAGGGACCGCTTCAAGCTGAAGACCGCCGTCGTGATCGGCCCGAACGATCAGGGCGGAACCGACCCGGGCAAGGCACTCGCGAAGACATACAACGAAGCCGGTGTGAAGACGACCACGGAGTGGTACCAGCGCGGCACCGCCAATTTCGCACCGATCGTCGTGAGGCTGATGGGCATGAACGTCGACGCGGTCGAGCTCGGTGGCATGCCGCCCGGCGAAGGGGCGATCCTGGTCAAGCAGATGCGGGAAGCCGGCTACAACGGTGCGTTCGGTCGCATGGGCGCCGGTGGCGATGTCGTGATCGCCAACGCGGGCGGAATCGGGAAACAGAAGGCGTTCTACTGGTTCGATCACATCCCGACAGATTCGCCCGGCATCAAGAAGCTTGACGCGGATTTCGAAGCGACGATGAAACGCCCACTCCCGGAAATGGCGCTCTGGTACAACGAACAGATCGCGGCCGAGATGTTGCTGAAGGCGATTTCCGCTGCCGGAACCGATCAAGATGGTGAAAAAATCGCTGCAGCACTGCGTACGATGACGCCGGAATCCCGCTACGTCGGCAAAGCCGGTTGGCGCGGCAAGGCACAGTACGGGATCAATCAGGAGTTGTCGTTTCCCGTCGCGGTCAATTTCGTCGTGAGCGGCAAGCGCGAACCGCAGCAGAAGATCGACATCTCGCAAGAACCCGGAAAGTAATGCATCGACGTGTGCGCAGGAAATCCGTCCGGCGCACACGTATCGAGATGAAAACCAGAGGAATTGATAAGGATTGCGACATATAAAGGCGATGCCCGTATCGGCGGCTATTGCCTCGGGTGCGCGTCCAGTTGCACTTTTCTATCACCACCGTACCATTTCAGGAGCAGTCCATGACGTACACCGCTACAGGCGATTCCGTCCGCATTTATCACCATGTTCCGCAGCTCGCCCGCATCCGCGCCGACGTGTTGCTGGGCGATGTCTGGAAACAACCGGAGCTCGCTTTCCGCGATCGTATTCTCGTCACGCTTGGCGTGCTCGCCGCTGGCGGGAAAGTGGAGGAAATGAAGGCATGGATGGCGCGCGGCGTCGAGGCGGGCATCACGCTGGACGAGTTGCGCGGGCTGATCGTGCAGGTCACGTTCTACGCGGGCTGGCCCGCCGGCCTGAGCGCAGGCAAGGCGGCGCTCGACTTGTTCGAAACGGAAGGAAAATGAGAGGACGAACGTGAAGACAATCGGATATATCGGCCTGGGGTCGATGGGATCCGCGCTCGCTCTCCGGCTGCTGGACGAGTACCAACTGATCGTCTGGGACCTGAATCCTGCGGCCGCGTCGGCATTCGAGGCGCTCGGAGCAGTCGTCGCTTCGTCGGCCGCGGAACTCGCTCGCCGATGCGATCTGATCCTGCTGTGTCTGCCGCGGACGTCGGATGTCGATGCGTTGATCTTCGGCGATGGCGGCCTTGCAGGCGGTCTTCGCGCCGGCACGTTGATCATCGACCAGACGAGCGGGATTCCCGCGCAAACCCGCGCTCTCGCCGTGCGGCTTGTCGAGTCGGGAGTCGCGTTGATCGACGCGCCGGTTTCGGGCGGAGTCGTCGGCGCGAACGCGGGCACGATTTCCATCATGGTGTCCGGCCCGGGGGTGGCTTGCGAGACCGCGCTCCCGGTGCTTCGGGCAATCAGTCCGAATGTATTCCGGTGCGGCGATCAGGTCGGCGACGGACAGGCGATGAAGCTCGTCAACAACTTGCTGAGCGCCGGGTGCCGGTTGTCGACACTCGAAGTCATCGCGATGGGCCGGAAGATGGGGGTGTCGCTCGCAGCATTGACGGATGCGGTGAATCGGGGCTCCGGTCGCAACCGTACCACCCGTACGACGCTGTCGGAACTGGCCGCAGGGAAGCTCATGCCGAGCCGTTTCGCGATGGCGCTGATGCTCAAGGACATGAACCAGGCGATCCAGCTTGCCATGGACAACGGCGTGCCGACGCCGCTTACGAACATCGTGCGCGGATTGCTTCAGATCGGTGTCAGTACGCTGGGCGAGACGGCGCAACTCGAGCAGGCCATCGAGCTCGTTGAGTCGATGGCGGGTACGCGGATCATGGATGCGGAGGCGGGCTCGCCCGCAGTTTCCGGGGCGTTGCCGCGGGCCGTGGCCGGCGCGCACGGCACACCACCGCGGATCGGCTATGTCGGTCTCGGCACGATGGGCGGCGCGCTCGCGCGGCGTCTGCTCCTGTCGCATCCGGTGCGCGTGTTCGACCTGAAGGCGGACGCAAGGCTCGCGCTCGAAGCGGTCGGCGCGACGGTGGCGGAGGATCTGCCTTCGCTCGCGCGTGACTGCGACGTGATCTTCATCTGTGTGCCGACGTCGGCCGCGGTGCGGGCGCTGATTTTCGGCGAGGGCGGGCTGGCCGAAGGATTGTCGCCCGGCAAGATCGTCGTCGATCAGACCACAGGCGATCCTTCGATGACCGTCGCCATCGGTGCGGAGCTGCGGCAGCTCGGCGTGTCGTTGATCGATGCACCAGTGGCAGGCGGTGCGCGTGGCGCCGTCGCCGGAACGATCGCGATCATGTGCGGCGGCCAGGACGATGCGTTCGATGCGGTGCACCCGATCCTCGCATCGATCAGCCCGAATGTCGTGCATTGCGGGCCCCTCGGCAACGGCCATATCACGAAACTCGTCAACAACGCGATATCGACATGTAACTGCCTGCTCACATACGAGGCAGCGTCGATCGCAGTGAAGGCCGGACTCAAGCTCGACACGGTCGCGACCGTGATCAACCGCAGCACCGGATGGAGTGCCGCCTCGGAGCGGATCCTGCCGTCGCTGTCGGAGGGCAGGGCGACCGCGGATTTCCAGTTGCAATGGATGGTCAAGGACCTGCAACTGGCAGGACGAATGGCACTCGCCTGCGGTGCGCCGATGCTGGTCGCGAGAACCGTGTGCAGCCTGTACGAGGCCGGTGCGCACATGCTTGGCAAGACCGAGAACATCGATGCGATTGCGCGTTTTTTCGAAACGACGGCGGATGTTCGTTTCGTCGGTGCATGAGCGGCAGCACGGGCGGGCGCGTTCGGCAAGAACGGGACGCCCCGGATCGCCGCGACGCCGGACATTGCGCAAATCCGCGACGTGACGGCGGCGCCAGGCACGGATAGATTCGAACGTCCGATCCAGGCTGGCAACGCGATCGCGACCGTGCGCTCGTCGAATCCTGTCAAGGTGCTGACGGGTGCCGACCACCGCATTCGAATTGATGGCGACGAGCAGTAAGGATGTACGTATCGAACCCGTCGAAGCGGTTGATGCAGGCAGGGCGTCGTTCATCCATCGCGACATCGAGTCGTCAACTCGGTCCGAGCTGACGAGTGCCGACATCATCGTGTCGGGCGGATGCGGTGCCGGTAGCGTGGACAATATCGCGGTGGCATTCGGCGCTTCTCGCGCGGCGATGGATACAGGGGATTTGCCAAACGACAGTCAGGCCGGCCAGACCGGCAAGATCGTCGCGTCGCGGTTGTACCTCGCCGTCGGCATCTCGGGCGCGATTCAGTATCTTGCAGAGATGAAGGATTCGGAAATCGTCTTCGCGGTGTACAAGGACAGCGATGCGCCAATCTTTGGTGCCACCGCTTGCGGCCTTGCCGGCGGCTCGTTCACGATGATTCCGGAGTTGGTCGATTTTCAGAAGCCGGCACCGTAGTCCGGCAAGCATCGTGCGAGGGGCTCGTACGCGATGTCTGCCGATACGGCATGCCGACGTCTTCCTTCCTGATCGGCCGGCGACGTGATGCGAGGTCCGACTGATATCCTTTCCTGCGTCGATTTCCCGCGATGTCCGCCGCGTCGACGCGGCGGAACCGCGCATCCTCAGAACTTATGCCGCAAGGCGAGGCGTGCGAGGATCTGATGGTTATTCGACGAATCGCCGAGCGAATCGATATCCGCGACCGCCCGCGTACCGAGCGACGACGTGCCGGACGCACGCTGCCAGCCGACACCGAGGTAGACGTCGGTGCGCTTCGACAGGAAGTAGTCCGCGAGGAACGACACCTGGTGGTAGTGTTGGTTACCGACCGTGCCGCCGGCGGCCTTCGATACGCCCGCACCGATCACGTAGTCGTAGGCGACACCCATGAACAGGGCCGGGCTGAACTGGTATCTCGCGCCGACGTCGTAGCTGTTGAAGCGTGCCGTGCCGTTCGCATACGCGGCGCCGAGGTGCGCATACTGGACGTTCGAGAACGACGCGGCGAGTGTCAGTGCGGAAATCGCGTAGTTCGCTGACACCATTGCGACCTGATACGCCTGCGCGCCCGTATATCCGCTGTTCAGCGATTGCGAGAGCGTCGTCGCGCCATTCGCGTTGCCGGTGAAGAAGCCTGAACCCGGGGTCGCGGACGTCGGCGTCTTGAAATACTCGAATGCGGCCGCGACCTTGAGCGGGCCGGTTGCATAGGCCGCGCCGACAGAGTAGCCGCTGTTCGACGTGACGTTGCCGGCGATGCCGCCCACGCTGTACTCACCGCCGAACGTGAAGCCGCTGTAATCCCGGCTCATGAAGCGGATCGCGTTGTTGACGCGCAGACCGTTGCCCGCGTTGTCGATGTCGCCCGGATGCGTCGCATAGTCGCCGCCGAGCAGGTTCGAGCCGGTGAGCGGAGCCGGAATGTAGAAGATGATGTCGTACTGGCGCCCGAACGTCAGGGTGCCGAACTGGTCACCAGCGATGCCGACGAAGGCCTGCCGGCCGAACTGGGCACCGCCCTGTGCGGCCGTCCCGTTATTCAGGTTGACTCCCGACTCGAGCGTGAAGATCGCCCGCCATCCGCCGCCGAGATCCTCCTTCCCGGTGAGTCCCCATCGGCTGCCCATCAGCCCGCTCAACGACTCGAGGTAGATCTTCTTGCCGCCGCTGGCGCCACCCGTATTGCTCAGATACATCAACCCCTCATCGATCACGCCATACAGCGTTACAGTGCTTTGTGCGTGGCTGGCGGAGGCGGGCAGTGCGAGTGCCGCGCAGCACAGCAGCGAGCGTTTCATTTTCGATTTCATACGGATCGTCTCCAGGTGTATATAGTTAGATATCCAGATGAGTGGTCTTAATCGAGCTTGCCAAGATTCATCGGACAGGCATCAAACGCAACGTCCGTGCCAGACGGGAGAAGAAAGGATGAATGGCGCGAAGGCGATCACAGGTGAGGTGTGTGGCGGGACATATCTCCGATGTGGTCAAATGGAAAACGAGATCAATAGGGGTAACTAACCAGTACTCTGTTTTCGTAAGATGAATGCCGAGTCGGTCTGAATGCCTTTTTCACGGCTTTGCGATTGCCCTTGAAAAATCCATGTTCTCTGTGGCGACAGTAGCGTTCTCGCAGAGCACACTGCCTTGAAAGTCGACTGCGGGATCGGCGCGCGAACGCCGCGCGTGACGACGCGGTCGTGCAACGAACGGAGAGGGGGCAGCGGGGAGTGATCCGGCGTACAGGCGGTTGAAGCCGGCACACCGGAAAGACAGGCGGGACGTTATGCGAAATCAGGCAGATCGATGCGGTAGACGCGCGCGGCGGTTCCATGGAATAGCGCGGCCTTCTCGGCCGGCGAGGCGGCGCGGGTGAGATGCTTCAGCGCGTTCCAGATCGGCACGAAGCCGCCGGACCGACCGTCCGGAGGATAGTTGCTTTCCATCATGCAGCGCTCGGTACCGAATGCCTCGATGCAAGTCTCGACGTGCGGCCGCCAGGTCGCGGCAAGCTCCTCGTAGCCGATCGGATCCTCACGCTCCTCGAAGCGGAAGCCCCAGAACGGCATCCCGAGGCCGCCGATCTTGCAGTGCACGTTCGGCCGTCGTGCGACCTCGACGATGGCGCGATGGTACTGACGATACACATCGGCGCGTGCGTCGTCGTCCATGTCCATGGCCATCGGGTGGCCGCAGTGATCGAGCACGATGACGGCATCCGGGAAAGCGTCCGCGAGATCGATGATGTCCTGCAACTGATGATGAAACACCGCCGCATCGAAGCTCAAGCCGCGTTTCACCAGCTCGGCGAACCCTTCGCGGAAGCGGGGGCTCTGCATCACGCCGCGCGGCGGACGATGCGTGATGAAGCGGTACGGTGCGTCGGTCGGATCGTTGATCGACACCTGCCGAATGCCGCGAAAGCGATCGGGCGCGCTCGTCAGCGCACGGTCGAGCAATTCGGCGACCGGTGCACCCAGCCGCAGATCGGCGTAGCCGACGATTGCTGCAGCTACACGACAGTCGCCGTATTCGCCGCTCGCGCAAATCGCGCCAATGCCGTTCGCAAATTCGATTTCGCCGATGGGACGCATCAGCGCGGGGCCGGTCTGACGCGCGAATGCCTGTGTTTCCAGATAGACGGATGCGACGATGCGATGGCCGGCGCGTGTATCTGCCAGGTAATCGTCGAGCATGTAACGGATCGGCGGCCGGTCGTACAGATGGTGATGCGCATCGATGATCGGGAGATCCGGATCGAGGATCGGCTCGTCGCGGCCCGCCAGGAGCTGGTGATGAATTGATGGGTCGAAAGTTCGGGTCGTCATGGGTTACAGGTATTCCTCTGCGAGAGCAAGTTCACGGATTTCGTCGACGCTTCCGCTGCGGCGCACTTCGCCGTTACGGATCACATATGCGCGATCGACGAGCTTCAGCGCCGGGCGCGCCATCTGTTCCGTCATGAGAATCGTCGTGCCGCGCTGCTGTAACGCACGGATTGCATCGCTCACATGGCCGATCCATACCGGCGCGAGACCGAGAAACGGCTCGTCGAGCAGCAACAGCTTCGGCATCGTGCTTGCGGCGCGGGCGATCGCGACGATCTGCTGCTGGCCGCCGCTCAGCTGGTTCGCCGGCTGATCACCGCGCTCCTCCAGCAACGGGAAGGTCTTGCGCATCCATTCGAGGTTATCCCGTGCCTGTGCGACCGGAATGCCGGTGGTGCCTGCCATCACGTTCTCCGTCACGCTCAGCGAACTGAATACGCGTCGGCCTTCTGGGGAGTAGCCGATACCGAGACGGGCGCGTGCCGGGCAGGAGATGGTCGACAGATCCGTGCCTTCGAACACGATTCGCCCGGACACGGCCGGTACCAGTCCAACGACCGCATTGATCAGGCTCGACTTGCCGGCGCCGTTCGAGCCGACCAGCAGCACCGATTCTCCCTGTTTCACTTCGATCGATACGTCGTGCAACGCCTCGATCCCGCCGTAGCGTACCCGCAGATTGTCGATGGTCAGCATGGGTTCATTCCTCCGTGACGCCGAGATAGGCATCGATTACGTCCTGGCGTGCCAGCACTTCGGCGGGCGGTCCTTCCGCGAGCAGGCGTCCGGCCTCGAGCACCAGGATGCGCGGGCACAGTCGGTGCACGAGATCCATGTCGTGCTCGACGATCAGCACGCCACATCCGAGCGTCGTGCGGGCGTGCGCGATGAAGCGGTCGACCTGCGTGCGCTCCCTGCGCTCGAGGCCCGCGGCCGGCTCGTCCAGCAGCAGGAAGCGCGGGCGCGTCGCGAGCGTCATGACCAGTCCGAGCATTTTCTGCAGCCCGTACGGAAGCTTGCCGCTCGGCTCGTGCAGATGCGGCAACAGCCCGAACTCGTCAAGCAGCGTGTCGAGTCCGAGCGACGGGCCGCTCTGCGCGGCGCCAAAACGTGTCGCACGGAACAGGTTTTCCTCGACGCTCACCTGGCTGAACGTGTTGGTCTGCTGGAAACTGCGCGCGATGCCAAGCCGGCTGACCATATGAAACGGCTTTGACGTGATGTCGCGTTCGCCGAGCAGGATGCGCCCGGCGGTGGGCCGCAGCATGCCGCAGATCACGTTGATCAGCGTTGTCTTGCCGGCCCCGTTCGGGCCGATCACGCCGACCACTTCGCCTTGCGGCACCGAGAATGAAATGTCGTTGAATACCTTGAGCCCGCCGAAACGCTTCGATGCGCCCTCGATGCGAAGCATCTGCCGGCTGGCGCCGGCCCGGGACTGAAGATCGTGCGTCGTGTTCATGCCTTCCTCCAGTGCATCGATTTGCGCTGCGCGTCGACGTGGGCCTTGCGGCGTGAGAACAATTTCATGCAGGTGCCGACGAGTCCACCGGGCGCGGCCATCATCACGACCACCAGCAGCAGACCGAAAAGCCCGGCCGAAAAACTAGCGTAGCCGCTGAAGATGTTCGTCATCACGATCAACAGCAGACTGCCGACGACGATGCCGAGCATCGAGCCGCGACCGCCGACGAAGGCGTAGGCGATGTAGTTGTTGATCGACCACGATGCGAACGAGCTGGGATGCGCGGTCGCGAGCATATTGACCAACGCAAAGCCCGCGAGCCCGGACACCCCCGCGGAGGCGACGAAACCGATCGTCCGGTATTTCCACACGGCGACGCCCAGGCTTTCCGCGAGCGTTTCGTTCTCGTCTATCGACGTAAATTCCGCGCGGAACCATTGCGTGACGAAAAGCGTGATCAGGGTCGCGATGAGGCAGATTGCGACGGTCACCAGGATCAACATCGACGACGAGCCGAGGTGGTAGCCGAGCAACGTGGCGCTGGGCACGTCGGAAATGCCGTCGGCGCCGCCCGTCAGCGTCGGTGTCTCGAAGATCACGAGCTGGAGGATTTCGTTGAACAGGAACGTGATGATGATGAAGTAGACGCCCTTTAGGCGCAGGACGATTGCACCGAGCGGAATGGCGACCAATGCGGGTATGAAGAACGATACGCCCATCAGCACCAACAGGTCGGTCATGCCTGCCTTCGCGAGCATGGCGGCCGCGTAGCCGCCGACGGCCATGAATGCGGGCACGGTGAACGACAAGAGGCCCAGCCGCAACGTGATGTAGACGGCAAGCGCGGCACTCACGCCGATCGCGCACTGGTAGGTGAGGGAATTCAGGAAGGTGTCGGCCGTGACAAGCGGCACGACGGCGAGCGGGAGGAGCAGCACGACGCCCCAGATATCGAGCTTGAAGTCGCGATGACGGTTCGGGTTCATGAGGATGAGCTCGCGAGTAAATTCGGGTTATGGATCAGGCCTTGCGTGCGACGGTGCCGAGCAGGCCCTGTGGCCGTACCAGCAGGATCAGCACGACCAGCACGAACAGCGCCAGCGCGCCTTGCGAGCCGCCGAGGTAGACGCTCGAATACGCTTCGATGATCCCGACGACGAACGCCGCGATCATTGCGCCGGTCACGCTGCCGAGGCCGCCCAGGATCACGACGATGAACGCCTTGCCGAGCACTGACTCGCCGCCGGTCGGCTCGAGCGCAAGCATTGGCGTCACGAGCGCGCCCGTCAGTCCGGCCAGTGCGGTCGCGATCCCGAATGCCATCGGAAACATCCGGGCGGGCGGGATGCCCTGCGCGCGCGCGACCGGCGCGTCGTCCGCCATGGCCCGCAGCGCGATGCCGTAGCGAGTGCGGAACACGAGGTAATACACGCCGACGATCGCAGCGACGCACACGGCCGTAACGACGATGTTCGGATAGGGGATGTAGAAGCCGGGGCCGCGCAGCGCACCCGTGATCGGGAAGCGGAAATCGACCGGCTCGGCACCGTAGAAGTAGGTGACCCCGGTGGTCATGATCTGGTAGATGCCGAGCGTGATCAGCATCGTTGCGAGATGGTCGCTCACGTACTTGTCGACGAACAGCCGCTGGACGACGTAGCCAAGGATGCCGGTCACGAGCGTCGCGATCAGCACGGCGGCCACGAACGGCAGGCCGAGCAGGGCGGACAGCGAATACGCGATGTAGCCGCCGAGGATGTAGAAGCCGCCGTGAGCGAAGTTGACCACGCCCATGATGCTGAATATGAGCGTGAATCCGATGCTGATCAGCGCGTACTGCGTGCCGAGTGTCAGCCCGTTCACGCCGGCTGCAATGAAGCTTTCCAAGGTGTGTCTCCGATTCTTAAAGTTGTCCATGTCGGGCTGGTCGCCCGAACCTGCCTGCAGGCTCGCAACAGTCGTGCCAAGCGGGAGCGGCCACCGCGCGTGGCGGTTCCAGGCGATTCCTGAAAATGCTGTCGTCGCGAGGAACAGGTGTGCGCGGAGAGGACGACCGCGCGCGCCACTTCGCTTTGGTGCCATGTCGCGGATCGTCGCATTCGGTTTCCGATGCATCGTTTGCCTGCGTACGGGGCTGTGTGCCTTCGTGCGGAAAGCGCGTGCGATGTGTGCGATGCAGACACGAATGTCGAATGGAAAGACAGTCGAGCCTGATACGGGCGGTGACCAGAGCACACGATCGTCTCCTGAAACCCATGTACGGCGGGCGGCCGGCGCGTTCTCGCGGCGGCCGGCACACGCCGGGACGTGACGTGGGTCGGGCTGGCACGCCGATTGCAGTATCGGGGGCTGACTGTCACGGAGAATCAAGATGGAAGACACCGTACCGCTGCCGTTGCCTGTCTCGAATGCCGATTCGTTGCCGTATTGGGAGGCGGCCCGGGCGCGCCGGCTCGTCATCCGGCGCTGTACCGCTTGCGAAGCGCGGCATTTCATGCCGCGTCATCTTTGCCCGGTCTGCTGGTCGGATCGACTCGAATGGGTGGACAGCAAGGGCACCGGTAGCGTCCACAGCTTCACGATCGTGCGCCGCGCGCCGATGGCCGCGTTCGCGGCCAACGTGCCTTATGTCGTGGCACTGATCGATCTCGACGAAGGGCCACGGATGATCGCCAACGTGATCGGTGACGACGCGCTGTCGGTGCGCATTGGTGACCGCGTCGGCGTGACGTTCGAGGATCGCGGCGACGGCGCGATGCTTCCGCAGTTCAACCGTATCTCGTAGTACGCCGACTGAAGGTAAGACTCATGAAAACAGCGGTATCGCTCAAGAACAGGATCGCCATCGTCGGCGTCGGGGAATCGGAGATCGGCCGCGTGCCGCACATGTCAGGGCTAGGGCTGAACGCTCAGGCGGCCAAGCGGGCGCTCGACGACGCGGGGCTGCAGGTGTCGGATATCGACGGCGTGCTGACGGCCTATTCGTTCACCGAGCCGTACTTCATGCTCGGATCGGTCGTCTGTGAATACCTCGGGGTGAAGCCACGCTTCAACGCATCGATCGTCGTGGGCGGCGCAAGCCCCGCCGTGATGCTGAAGCATGCGGCGGAAGCCATCGCGTCCGGCCAGGCAGAGACCGTGCTGGTCTGCGCGGGCGAAAACCGAGCGAGCGGCCAGACCCGCGATGCCGCGGTGGCATCGCTGATGGCGGTCGGCCATCCTTATTTCGAGCAGCCCTACGGCACGTCGATTCCCGGCTTTTACGCAATGATCGCGCAGCGGCACATGCACGAGTACGGCACGACACGCGAGCAGATGGCGGCCGTCGCGGTCAATACGCGCGCCCACGCGCTGCTGCATCCGAACGCGCATATGAAAACGCCGCTCACGGCCGAACAGGTGCTGACCGCGAAGCCGATCGCCGATCCGCTCGGCCTGCTCGACTGCTGCCTGATCTCCGACGCGGGTGGCGCATTCATCGTCACGTCGGCCGAGCGCGCGGCCGATTTGAAGTGCAGACCGATCTACCTGCAGGGAATCGGCGAATACCACACGCACGAGCATCTGCTCTGCGCGCCGAGTCTGACCGAATTCGGCGCCACCGAATCCGGCCGCATCGCATATGAAATGGCGGGCCTATCGCCGCGCGACATCGATGTTGCCGAGTTGTACGACTGCTTCACGATCGTGCCGATTATCGAGCTCGAGGAACTCGGTTTCTGCGGCCGCGGCGAGGGCGGAGCCTTCTTTGCCGACGGCCATGCGCGACTCGGCGGGACGCTACCCGTCAATACGCACGGCGGGATGCTGTCGCATGCGCACGCTGGCGCGGCGGGCGGCCTGTTCGGCATCGTCGAGGCCGTCCGGCAATTGCGTGGCGGGCTCGGCGCGCGCCAGGTGGAGGGTGCGGAGGTTGCGCTCGTCCACAACGAAGGCGGGATCCTGTCCTCGCACTGCACCGTGATCCTCGCGAATGCGAAGGGCTGACGAAGGCGCACCGCCGCGTGCAGCCGCGAGCATTGCGTATTCCCGCTGTCCCCTTTCTCATCTGACGGACTGTTGACTCCCCATGACTCGTGATGCCTTTGTTTGCGACGCCGTGCGGACGCCCTTCGGGCGCTACGGCGGCGCACTTTCCCAAGTTCGTGCCGACGACCTGGGCGCGGTACCGCTGCGCGCGCTGATCGCTCGCAACCCCGGCGTCGACTGGTCAGCCGTGACGGACGTGCTGTACGGCTGCGCGAACCAGGCCGGCGAGGACAACCGCAATGTCGCGCGGATGGCCGTGCTGCTTGCCGGCCTGCCGGATGTCGTGCCGGGTTCGACGATCAACCGACTGTGCGGTTCGGGTCTCGACGCGGTAGGTACTGCTGCTCGCGCGATCAGGTCCGGCGAAGCCGGCCTGATGATCGCGGGCGGTGTCGAGAGCATGAGCCGGGCGCCGTTCGTGATGCCGAAGGCAGAATCGGCTTTCGCCCGCGCGAACGCAATCTACGACACGACGATCGGGTGGCGCTTCGTGAATCGCCTGATGAAAGCGCAGTACGGCGTGGATTCCATGCCCGAGACCGCTGAAAACGTCGCGACCGACTATGGAATCGAACGGGACGCCCAGGACCGGATGGCGGTCGCATCGCAGCAGAAGGCGCTTGCCGCGCAACGACGCGGATTCTTCGACACCGAACTGACGCCGGTGACGGTTCCTCAGAAGAAGGGCGAGCCGATCGTCTTCAGTCGTGACGAGCATCCGCGCGATACGTCGCTAGAGGCGCTCGCGAAGCTGAAGGGCGTGGTGCGGCCCGACGGCAGCGTCACCGCCGGCAACGCCAGTGGCGTGAATGACGGCGCGTGCGCGTTGCTGCTCGCCGATGAGTCGTCGGCCGCGCGCCATGGTTTGACACCGCGTGCGCGGGTGGTCGGCATGGCGACGGCGGGCGTGCCGCCGCGCGTGATGGGTATCGGTCCCGCGCCGGCGACGGAAAAGGTGCTCGCGCTAACCGGTATCGCGCTTGACCGGATTGACGTGATCGAGCTGAACGAGGCGTTTGCCGCGCAGGGGCTTGCGGTATTGAGGCAGCTCGGACTCGCGGACGACGACCCGCGCGTGAATCCCAACGGCGGCGCGATCGCGCTTGGTCATCCGCTCGGCGCGTCCGGCGCGCGACTCGTAACGACGGCGATCAATCAGCTGCATGCATCGGGAGGACGCTACGCGCTTTGCACAATGTGCATCGGTGTCGGACAAGGCATCGCGGTCGTACTCGAGCGCGTCTGATTCAAGTGATGCGGGAGACGTCAGGGCCGGGGGCAGGCGTTACCCCGGCGCGTCGGCCCGCACCCTTTGGATGTGTGCGGAGCCGTCTGTCACTCGTCCCCGGCTTCCCGAACCATACTTACCCAAGGAGCAGCAGCCATGAACATTGGCGTGCCCGTAGAAACCGCGGCAGGCGAAACCCGTGTCGCCGTGACACCGGAAACGGCGAAGAAATTGACCGCCCAAGGCCATGTCGTGCGCATCGCATCCGGTGCGGGGGCGTTGTCGAACGCGCCCGATGACGCATACCGCGCGGCCGGCGCCGAGATGACGGATCAGGCGGGGGCTCTCGGCTGTGATCTCGTGCTGAAAGTGCGTGCGCCGGACGATGCTGAACTGGGCGGGTTTCGGCATGGCGCGGTACTCGTCGGCATGCTCGATCCGTTCGACGCGGGCCGCGCGCAGCGGCTCGCGGTGGCGGGGGTCACCGGCTTCGCGCTCGAGGCTGCGCCGCGTACGACGCGCGCGCAGAGTCTCGACGTGTTGTCGTCGCAGGCAAATATCGCCGGCTACAAGGCGGTGCTGGTCGCCGCGCATGCGTATCAGCGTTTCATGCCGATGCTGATGACGGCCGCCGGCACGGTGAAAGCAGCGCGGGTGCTGGTGCTCGGCGCGGGCGTGGCCGGCCTCCAGGCAATTGCAACCGCGAAACGGCTTGGCGCCGTGATCGAGGCGTCCGACGTGCGCCCGGCCGTGAAGGAACAGATCGAGTCGCTCGGCGCGAAATTCCTCGACGTCCCGTTCGAAACCGACGAAGAACGCGAGGCCGCGCAGGGCTCGGGCGGCTACGCGCGACCGATGCCGCCATCGTGGCTCGCGCGGCAGGCCGCGCTGGTACACGAACGAGCGAAGCAGGCCGACATCGTCATCTCGACCGCGCTGATTCCCGGCCGTACCGCGCCGACGCTGATTCCGGCGGAGACCGTGCGGTCGATGAGGCCCGGCTCGGTGATCGTCGATCTCGCGGCCGGCCGCGGCGTGCAGCACGGCACCCATACGGGAGGAAATTGTCCGTTGACCGAGCCCGACCGGATTGTCGTGCATCACGGCGTGACGATCATCGGGCATACGAATTTGCCTGCGATGGCGGCGGCAGATGCATCCGCGCTGTATGCACGCAATGTCCTCGATTTTCTGAAGCTGATCGTCGGTCAGGACGGCCGGTTGAACATCGATACCGACGACGACATCGTCGCGGCTACGCTGCTCACGCATGACGGCGCCGTAATGCGACACGCGGCATAGGTAATCACGAGAGGGGACAGGTAATGGAAGTCATCAATCACACGGTGATCAACGTGATCATCTTCGTGCTGGCGGTGTACGTCGGCTACCACGTCGTCTGGAACGTCACGCCGGCACTGCATACGCCGCTGATGGCCGTGACCAACGCGATCTCGGCGATCGTGATCGTCGGCGCGATGCTCGCGGCGGCGCTCACCGTCGGCTTGACCGGCAAGTTCTTCGGCACGCTCGCGGTCGCGCTCGCGGCCGTCAACGTGTTCGGCGGCTTTCTCGTGACGAGGCGAATGCTCGAGATGTTCCGCAAGAAGGAGCCGAAGGCGGCGAAGGAGGGCGCGCGATGAGCATGAACGTCGTCACCCTGCTGTACCTCGTCGCATCTGTGTGCTTCATCCAGGCGCTGAAGGGGCTGTCGAACCCGAAGAGCGCGCGCCGCGGCAACCTGTTCGGGATGGTCGGGATGGCCATCGCGATCGTCACGACAGTCGCACTGATCGTCAAGCAGGCGGCCTGGCTCGGCGCGAACCTGCCGCTCGGCATCGCGCTGGTGCTCGGCGCGCTGATCGTCGGCGGCGGTGTCGGTGCCTTCGTCGCCGCGCGCGTCGAGATGACGAAGATGCCGGAACTCGTCGCGGCGATGCACTCGCTGATCGGTCTCGCGGCCGTGTGCATCGCATATGCGGTGGTGTCCGAGCCGGAAGCGTTCGGGCTCGTGCCGCAGGACGCCGTCGCGTCGAACTTCATCCCGCACGGCAACCGCGTCGAGCTGTTCATCGGCACGTTCGTCGGCGCGATCACGTTCTCCGGGTCGGTGATCGCGTTCGGCAAGCTGTCGGGGAAGTACAAGTTCCGGCTGTTCCAGGGCGCGCCGGTCGTGTACGCGGGCCAGCACCTGATTAACCTGATGCTCGCGATCGCGATGCTCGGCTTCGGCGTCCTGTTCGTCATCACGCAGGCGTGGCTGCCGTTCATCATCATGACGGCGATCGCGTTCGTGCTCGGCGTGCTGATCATCATCCCGATCGGCGGCGCAGACATGCCGGTGGTCGTGTCGATGCTGAACTCGTACTCGGGCTGGGCGGCGGCCGGCATCGGCTTCTCGCTGAACAACGCGATGCTGATCATCGCCGGCTCGCTGGTCGGCTCGTCGGGTGCGATCCTGTCGTACATCATGTGCCACGCGATGAACCGTTCGTTCTTCAACGTGATCCTCGGCGGCTTCGGCGGCGAGGCGGCGGCCGGCGGCGCGGCGGGCGCGCAGGAGCAGCGCCCGGTGAAGTCGGGTTCGGCCGACGACGCGGCGTTCATGCTCGGCAACGCGGAATCGATCGTGATCGTGCCGGGCTACGGGCTGGCCGTCGCCCGTGCGCAGCACGCGCTGAAGGAGCTGACCGACAAGCTGATCGAGAAGGGCGTCAACGTGCGCTATGCGATCCACCCGGTTGCCGGGCGGATGCCGGGGCACATGAACGTGCTGCTCGCGGAAGCGGAAGTGCCGTACGACATCGTGTTCGAGATGGAGGACATCAACGGCGAGTTGGGCCAGGCCGACGTCGTGCTCGTGCTCGGCGCGAACGACGTGGTGAATCCGGCCGCGAAGAACGATCCGAAATCGCCGATCGCGGGGATGCCGATCATCGAGGCGTACAAGGCGCGCACGGTGATCGTCAACAAGCGTTCGATGGCGGCCGGCTACGCGGGCCTCGACAACGATCTGTTCTACATGGACAAGACGATGATGGTGTTCGGCGATGCGAAGAAGGTGATCGAGGACATGGTGAAGGCTGCATGACGATCCGCCATGCCACCTCTGGTTGTGTCAACCGAGACAACACAAAGTGTCTTCCCTGGCGACACGTTTGCATCCTCGGGGAGCGCCAAGGGTGGCTACCTGGTGCGGCCCGCGTGATCCGGCGCGGTGGCGCACTACTTGCTTGAAATCAGTTAAACGCATTCACCCCATTCCATTGGAGACCCCCATGCCGATTCGAACGAGCGTAGACGGTGAGATCGCAACCGTCACGCTGAACCGTCCCGAGGCCCTGAACGCACTCAGCTTCGCACTGTTGCAGGATCTGTCCGATGCGTTCGATTCCGTCGCGACATCCGGTGCACGCGCGCTCGTGATCACCGGGGCTGGCGACAAGGCGTTCTGCGCCGGCGCCGACATTCCGGAACTGATGGAGCGCGACCTCATCGCGCAACGCGACGGCGCGCTGTTCGGCCAGGCTGTATTCGCGAAGCTCGACCGTCTGCCGATTCCGTCGATCGCGGTGATCCACGGCTATGCGTTCGGCGCCGGCCTCGAACTCGCGCTGGCCTGCACTTTTCGTATCGCGACCGCGCAAGCCAGGGTCGGGCTTCCGGAGATCAAGCTCGGGCTGATTCCGGGCTATGGCGGTACGCAACGACTGCCGCGCTTAGTCGGCCAGGGGCGCGCGCTTGATCTTATCCTGTCCGGGCGCACCGTCGACGCGCAAGAGGCCGAACGCATCGGCCTGGTAAACGCGATCGTCGAAGGCGACGATCCGCAAGCGCTGGGTGCACAGTTTGCGGCGCGCTATACGCGTTTCAGCCTGTGCGCGTCCGCCTTCGCGCGCGACGCGGTCCGACGCGCGACGGATGTCGATCTCGCGGAAGGTCTGCGCATCGAGGCGGACCTGTCGACGCTCGCGTATCGCACCGCGGATGCGGTCGAAGGCATGCGTGCATTCGTCGAAAAACGCCCGGCGAGTTTTCGTGATGCGTGACACGACGCCCCTTTGCGACGGCCGCGCATCTCGCACGCTACGCACGGCCCGACCTAATGCTGTCCCGGCCCGCGAGGGCCGCCCGACCACGGAATTCCGATGAACGTACTGGAAAGAATCGATTCAGGCATTCGCCTCGACGACGACGAGCGGATGATCGTCGACAGCGTGATCGCACTCGCGCGCGAGCAGATTGCGCCGCGTGCGGCAGGCTACGACCGCAGCGGCGAGTTTCCGCGCGCAAACATCGACGCGATCAACGCGCTGGGCCTCAACGCGATGTTCGTACCCGAAGCGTACGGCGGCGCAAAATTGTCGTTCACGTGTTACGCGCTGTGCGTACGCGAGATCTCGAAGGCCTGCGCGTCCACCGGCATCATTTGGGCAACGAATTTCCACGCGATCAAGCCGCTGATCGAATACGGCAACGAGGCGAGCAAGGCCCGCTTCCTGCCGGCCGTCGTCGACGGTGCGCTCGCATCGCTCGCGATTTCCGAACCGGGCGCCGGGTCGGATGCTACCGGCATGCAGACGACGTTTCGCGAGGACGGCGATCACATCGTGATCAACGGCGGCAAGACATTCATCACGAACGGCGACGTTGCCGACTTGTATCTGCTGTTCGGCAAATGGGTGGGCATCGACGATCCGAAGCGGGCGATCTCGGTGCTAATCCTCGAGAAGGGCACGCCCGGTCTTACGGTGCTCGGCACCGAGCACAAGATGGGCACTCGCGGGTCCGGTACGGCGTCGCTGGCGTTCGACAACTGCCGGGTGCCGCGCGCCAACCTCGTCGGCGACCCCGGCGACGGCCTGCCGATCCTACTCGGTTCGCTGAACCGTTCGCGGCCGAGCGTCGCCGCGCATGCGTTGGGTATCGCGCGTGCCGCGTTCGAGGATGCGACCGCCTATATCAACGATCGCAAGCAGTCGGGCCGCAGGATCATCGAATTCCAGGGCATCCAGTTCATGCTTGCCGACCTCGCCTCGGAACTCGCGCTGTGCGAGTCGTGGCTGTGGCAGGTGGCGGGGATGATCGACGCGGGCGAGACCGATTTCGGCATCGAGGCGTCGATGCTGAAGATGCGGGCCACCGATGCGGCGATGCGCATCACGACCGATGCGGTGCAACTGCTCGGCGGCTACGGCTATTGCGCCGACTACCGCGTCGAGCGGCTGATGCGCGACGCGAAGATCACGCAGATCTGGGAGGGAACCAACCAGATTCACCGCCAGTTGATCGGACGAAGCTTCATTCGAAAATAGGAGACACAGATGACGCAAATCAAGACGGTCGGTGTGGCCGGCAGCGGCACGATGGGATGCGGGATCGCCATCGTCGCCGCACGTGCCGGTTTCGTGACCCGGGTGTACGACACCCGTCAGGACGCGCTGGATCGCGCGCGCAAGCAGACGGAGAGTTTCCTGAACAAATCTGCGGCGCGCGGCAAGATCCCCGCCGATGCGGTGCCGGAGATCATGTCGCGCTGGCACGGCACGACGCGGCTCGACGATCTCGCGGATTGCGATGTGGTGATCGAAGCGGTATTCGAGGATCTCGACGTCAAGCATCGGCTGTTTGGCGCGCTTGACACGATTTGTCCGCCCCACACGCTGTTCGCATCGAATACGTCGACGATCTCGATCACGGAAATCGCGGGGGGCTCGGGGCGTGCGGACCGCTTCGTCGGCATGCATTTCTGCCTGCCCGCGCAATTAATGAAGCTGATCGAGATGTCTCCCGGTCTAAATACGAGCTACGAGACGTTCGAACGCGCATGGGCATTCGCCGAAGCGCTCGGGCAGCGGCCCGTCAGGACGCAGGACACACCGGGTTTCATCCTCAACTACTTCCTGATCCCGTTCAACAACGACGCGATTCGCCTCGTCGAGCAGGGCGTTGCGGATCCGGCCGATATCGACCTGGCGATCAAGACGGCGCTTGGCTACCCGATGGGGCCGATGGAACTGCTCGATCTCGTCGGCATGGATACGCAACGGCTGTTGTGCGATGCGATGCACGGGCTCACGCATGAGCCGCGTGCAGCGTGCCCGCCTCTGGTTCGGCGGATGATCGCGGCCGGCTGGCTCGGCAAGAAGACGGGCCGCGGCTTCCATACGTACGACAACACGAAGATGTTCGGAGCATGACAATGACTTATCGAATCATTCAGGCGGGCGAGAGCCGGTCGTTTCCGGAGGGCCATGCGTTTGTCGACGCGGCACACGCCGATGGCCTTGCACGGGTGTTCGTCGGCGCGGGCGCGGGCGCGGCGTTCGCGGCCGAGCGGCGTGACGGCCGGCGCGTCGAGGATGCGCCGTTCGTTGCGATCGAGCTCGGGAATGAGTGCCTCGCGGTACATACCGGCGAGTCGGCGCGCGCCGATCTGGAAGGAGACGCCGCCCCGAACGTGTTCGGGTTCGCGCGATTCAGGCTCGGCACTGATGCACCGACGAATCTGATCGAACTGGTGAAGCCGGCCATCGCCGATCCCGACGCGTTGCGACACGCGAAGCAGGTGTTCGAGGCGGCGGGATTCGCGGTCGCGGTGTGCAGCGATGTTCCGGGCCGCATTGTCGACCGGCTTGTGCGGCCGTATTACAACGCGGCGCTGCGGCGGCTCGACGACAAGTTGGCGAGCGCCACCGACATGGACACGACGCTCAGACTCGGGCTCGGCTACCCGGAAGGACCGATCGCCCTGCTGGAACGCACCGGCCTCCAGCATCACTACACGGTCACGCAGGCGCTGTACGAAGCGCTCGGCGACAACGCCTATGCGCCCGCGCGCCGCGCGCAAATCGCGCATGTGCGCGCCCGGGACGGGCAGTAAGCCCTCGATCCGACAACCTTCATCCTTCAGGGAGCAGTCACATGACGTCCACCAGGCGGGGCCTCTACTGGGAAGATTTCGAAGTGGGCAGAACCTTCGAAACGCCGGCCCGCACGATCACGTCGACCGATATCGTCAATTTCGCCTGCCTGACGGGCGACTTCAACGAAGTCCACACAAACTGGGAGTACTGCAAGACGACCTCGTTCGGCGAGCCGATCGCGCACGGGCCGCTCGTCTACGGCGTGATCGGCGGGCTGCAATATGCGAGCGGCATCAACGACGGTACGCTGCTCGCGTTGCTGCAGATCGACGCGTGGCGGATGCTCGTGCCGGTCAAGCACGGCGACACGCTGCACGGCGAGTCGACAGTGCTAGAGCGCAAGGCGTCGAGCAAGCCGGATCGCGGCACCGTGAAGATGGAGCGGCGCTTCGTGCGCCACGACGGCACGGTCGTGCAGCAGATGGAAGTGACGATGCTGTATCGGCGTCGTCCGGTGCAAGCAGAGTAAGCGTGCCGGCAGAAATGGGCGGATCCGCTGCCCCGTCGACACCGGCCACGCGGGCATTCGGCCGGGTTTCCCAATTGTTTCAGGAGGACAGACAATGACGAATCGCACCCCTCGCACGTGGCTGATTACAGGCGCGGACAAAGGGCTCGGATACTCGACGGCGAAGGCCGCGCTCGAACAGGGTGATCGTGTCGTCGTGACGGTGCTGGCCGCCGACGGCAGCCATGCGCTGGCCACGGAGTTTCCCGACCGGTTACGCGCCTTTCATCTCGACGCGCGCGATCACCACCGTTTCGACGAAGTCGTCGAACGGGCGGCTGCGGAGTTCGGCAGTATCGACGTGCTGGTGAACAACGCCGGGTACGGTCTGCTCGCGGTCGCGGAGGCGACGCCCGCGGAGAAATACCGTGCAATGTTCGAGATCAATTTCTTCGGACTCGCCGAGATGACCCGTGCGGTGCTTCCCGTGATGCGCCGCCAGCGGTCGGGGCACATCATCAACCTGTCGTCGAAGGCCGGATTTGGTGCATCGGCCGGTTTCGCGTTCTACAGCGCGTCGAAATTCGCAGTCGAAGGCTACTCCGAGGCGCTGGCGATGGAAGTTCGGCACCTGGGCATTCGCGTGACAATCATCGAGCCGGGTGGCTTCCGCAGCGATTTCGCCGGGTCGTCGCTCGTGTCCGCGCAGATCAACGACGACGACTACGCGTCGATCAGCGCGATGATCAACGACTACGCCGCGCAACGCCACGGCAAGCAGCCGAGCGATCCGGCGAAGTTCGGCCCCGCTGTGTGCCGTCTGGTCGATGCGGAGGATCCGCCCTTGCGCTTGCCGCTTGGCGACGACAGCCTTGAATTCATTCGCGACGACCTGCGCACGATCGGTGCCGAGCTTGACCGCTGGGAAGCATTGTCGCGCTCGACGCGCGTGGATGCCTGATGGTTCAATGACGAACGGCCCGGGCCGCATGGTGCGTTCCGGGCCGTTATCGTATGTGCGCAGTACCGGCCCGGTGCGGGCTCAGTGAGCAATCCCCTGGCCACCGTCGACGTAGATCGTGTCGCCGGATAGGAAACGGCACGCGGGCGTGAACAGCGCCGCGACCAGTGCGCCGACTTCGTCGGCGGTTCCCGGCTGGCCGCGCGGAATCCGTTTCTCCAGGTAGGCGCGCAGTGGGCCGGACGCGATCGAGTCGGCATTCAGGTCGGTCTGGATATAGCCAGGCGCGACGTTCACTACCCGGATGCCCTTGTTACCCCATTCGACCGACAGGCAGCGCGTGATTGCGCCGACTGCCGCCTTGCTTGCGCAGTACGCGAGGTTGCGCTTTACGCCGAGCTTGTCGAAGAACGAGCCGATATTGACGATCAAGCCGCCGCCGGCGTCGATCAGGTGCGGGTACGCGGCCTGGCAGGCGGTCACCACCGATGTCGCGTTCATGTCCATCACCTGGTGCCATTGCTCGACGGGCAGCGTGGCGGACGACGCATCGACGTGCAGCCCGGCGTTGTTGACTAGCCCGGCGATGTGCCATCCGTTGCTGCGCAGGTCGCGGAGGACGGCAGCGAGCGTTTCGGGCTGCATCACGTCCGCGCGGCAAGCGATCAGGCGCGATGCGATGTCGTCGCGTATGCCAGCCGCAAGCGGCGACGCACCTGAGCGCGACACGCATGCCACCTGGCGGCCCTGCTCGGCAAGCGCTAGCGCAATGGCGGCGCCGATTCCCTTGCTGGCGCCGGTGACGACAATACATTCACGATTCATTCGGATGCTCCGGACAGGGTTTCGACCGCGGGTGTCGCGCGATAGCGGACGGACTGTGGCTGCAACTGCCCGCTTGCGACGCGCTGCACAAGCTCGCGCTTGAGGATCTTGCCGCTTGCGGTCAGCGGGAATTCGGTCAGCGTGATGAAGTATTCCGGCATGTCGAATTTCGACAGTCCTTCCTGCGCGAGATGGATGAGGACGTCCTCGGCGGTCGGTGGCACACCGTCCGCGATGATCGCGAGGCAAACCCTCTCTCCGAGACGGGGATCCGCGACTGCGAACGCCGCGGCCTTCTTGATTGCGGGGTGACGGTGCGCGTATTCCTCGATATGGGCGGGATGGATGTTGTGGCCGCCCCGGATGATCAGATCCTTCTTGCGTCCAACGATCTCGAGATTGCCTGCGTCGTCGAAGCGGCCGAGATCGCCGCTCATGAACCAGCCGCTGCTGTTGAACGACGATTCGGTAGCGGACTGGTTGTCGAAATAGCCGAGCATCAGTAGGCCGCCGCGTCCACCGATCTCGCCGACGTCGCCCGGCGCGGCCTCGAGGTCGGCATTGTCTGGTTGCCAAAGCCGGATCTCGTAACCCTCGCAGGATTTGCCGCAGGTGCCGGTGATCACGTCGAGCGTCGCATTCGGCTTCGTGTACTGATGCGATCCGCATTCCGTCATGCCGTACACGTTCTGCGGTTTCGCACCGAGCAACAGCAGCTTGCGCGCGGTCTCGGTCGGAATCAGGCTGCCGGCCATGTAGAACACGCGCACGGCGCCGAGCCGGTCGGCTCCGCGCCGGTCGACTTCCTGCAACAGGTCCATCGCATGGGTCGGCACGCCCATCACGTAGGTTGCACCGGTCGCCTCGATCCAGTCGAGCGGCGCGACGCCGGTGGCGGGGTCGTACATCACGAACTCGCAGCCGGTCACGAGCACTTGTTCGAGCCCCACGGTCGCGATGTGATGACTCATCGGGCTCAGCGTGAGCAAGACCGTGTTCGTGTCTTGCCCCCAGTCGGAGACGAGCGCACGCCCGTTCGCGAGCAGGGTGTTGTCGCTGTGCATCACGCCCTTCGGGGTGCCGGTCGTGCCGCTCGTAAACGCGAGATAGACGATCTGGTCCGGGTTCGCGCTGGGCAGCGGCAGCGGAATAACGGATTGCTGCCCGGGAAAGGGCATCGGATGGATGCCGGACGGGAGTGTGGTGTCCTCGGCGTGCAGCTGCGGCAGTGCGTACACGCGCTTCATGTGCGGGAGATCGGACGCAAATGCGAAGATGTTCGCGGTATTTGCATCGGCACCCCAGCCGGGCTGCGCGAAGAGCGCGCGGCAGTCGATGCGGCCGAGCATCGCGACGACTTCCGCGACGGTGTAGTTCTGGTGCAGCGACGGGTTGCAGACATAGCCGTTGCGCGAGCAAGCGAGCATGATCACCACCGTCTCGACGCGGTTCGGCAGCCACACCGACACACGATCGCCGGCGCGAAGCCCGCTGTCGTGGAGGTCGGAGGCCACCGCATCCGCCCACGCGACGAGTGCGCTCCACGTGAGCTGCCGCGAGCCGTCGCGCACCGCATGCGCATTGCCGCGCTCCACCGCATGGCGTTGCGCGAGCGAATACATCGTGTCGGTCTGCCAGATTCCCTTCAGGTAATACCGTCTCGCGGCGGCCGGATCATGCAGGGTAAGTAGGTGCGACATCGTTTGAACTCCGGAGGTGTGCGGTTCAATGACCGAAGCGATTGGCGTCTGGGCTGCGCCGCCCGGCAAATGCATCCGCCAGTTCGGCGTGCTCGTCGGTCTCGAGATAGCCACGCAGCAGCAAGTCGTGGGCCATTCGCGACAGGCCCGCGACACCGCCGTGCCGCGCATTGAATGCTGCCTTGATCGACGCGAGCGCAAACGCGCCGCGATCCGCGATTTCCAGCGCGAACCGACGCGTCGCGTCCGGCAACTCAGCGTCCGGCACCACCTGGTTGATCAGACCCCAGTCCAGCGCCTCGCGTGCGCTCAGCTTCGGATTGCGATACCACATCTCCTTCGCGCGTTTCTTGCCGACGAGATCCTCGAGATACCAGGTGCCGTAGCCCGCATCGAAGCTGCCGACCATCGGGCCGACCTGGCGGAATACCGCGCTCTCTTTCGCGATCGTGACGTCGCATACCATCTGCAGCACGTTGCCGCCGCCGACCGCGAAGCCGTTCACCGATGCGATCACCGGCTTCTGCAGCCGGTCGATGCTCTCGTACATCTCGAGTGTTGGGAGCACGCCTGCGTACAGCAGCGAATCCTCCATCCCGTCCTTGCGGCCCCCGGTGCAGAAGAATTTGTCGCCCGCGCCAGTCAGCACTATCACGCGGGTGCGCGTTTCGCGGCGGATCTCGTTGATGCAGTCCCGGATCTCGTGGCACATCCGGGCCGTAAACATGTTGCCATCGTGAGGACGATTGAGCGTGATGAAGCCGATCGGTCCTTCCTCGTGATAAATGATTTCCTCGAACTGCATTGATCTCTCCTCCAGTAAGGGTGTCAGGCAAGGTGCGGGCCGAACGTTGCGTCGGGTTGCCGCCTGCTTTCCTGATCACGTCGCCGGACGCGCGTCGCGCGGCCGGAAGTGCGGTGTGCTCGCACGAATTTTGCAAGTTTCATGCCATTCGAGAGGCGCCCCCGCGACGCTCGGTGCTTACCCTTGTTTGTGCTACGACCGGGGATGCGACGGAGTACGGCACGGCCCGTCCGGCGGGGCACTGTGCGCGATGCGTGTGCGATTGATGAGCGGAATGGATAGCGCCTAGCTGGAATGGCGGGTAATGCGCGAGGAACGGGGTGGTAGGCTCGTGTCCACGGCGAGTACAGATCGATCATCCAGAAACACCGGTGCTCACGGCGGAGACATGGGAAATACGATGGAGACACGAGACTTGATCCGACACCGCCAGACGGCGGTCGCATTGCGCGGCGTGCTGATTCTCGGCATGGACGGGAAGCAGTTGATTGCGAGTGGCATCGCCGAGCAACGCGAGATGGCGACCCGCATCGTCGCTGGCTGGCATGACGCGCGGCGGCGTGAGTGTCGGTTGTTTTCGGTCGAGGGACCAGATGCCTCATCGGTAGTGGTCGTGGTGTTGCCCGCGACCGAAGCGACGATCCTGATCGCGATGGTGCGCGAGGGACGCGATGCACTATTCGAATTCGTCGGCTCGGTCGATTTTGCCAGCGACATCCTGGCCCACTTCCTGACCAATCCGTTCGAGGCGCTGACAGTCGTCGATCGCGAAGGAACGCTGCGCTACATGAGTCCGGTGCACGAGCGGTTCTTTGGCATGACCGCCGGCAGTGGTATCGGCCGCCCGGTTACCGAGGTGATCGAGAACACCAACTTGCATCAGGTTGCGGCGACAGGCAAGGCGCAAATTGGCTCGCTGCAGGAGATGCGTGGTGTCACGCGCGTCGTCACGCGGCATCCGATCCTGAACGGGCGCGGCGACACTGTGGGTGCGATCGGTCAGGTCATGTTCAAGGGCCCGGAGCAACTGCAGGCGTTTTCGAACGAGCTTGCGAAGCTGAAATCCGAGGTGGCCTATTACCGGCGCGAGCTCAAGGATCTCAAGACACGCGGCTACGGCCTCGACCAGATCATCGGTGAGAGTCTCACGATGCAGCATCTCAAGCAGCAGATCATCAAGGTCGCGCCGCTTGACGTACCGGTGCTGCTGACAGGCGAGAGCGGCACCGGCAAGGAGCTGGCCGCCCATGCTATCCACAAGTTGAGCGTGCGACGCGATGCGGCGATGGTGATGGTCAATGCGGCGGCGCTGCCGTCGACGCTGGTCGAGAGCGAGCTGTTCGGCTACGAGGCAGGTTCGTTTACCGGCGCGGAACGCAAGGGTCGGCGCGGGCAGGTCGAGCAGGCGGACGGCGGCAGCCTGTTTTTCGACGAAGTGGGCGACATGCCCGCGGAGGTACAGGTGAAGCTGCTTCGCGTGCTGCAGGACGGATCTTTCCAGCGTGTGGGCGGCAACGATCCGAGACACTCAAATTTCCGGCTGATCAGCGCGAGTAATCGCGACTTCGAATCGATGATCGAGCAGGGCACGTTTCGCCTGGATCTGTTTTACCGGATCGGCGCCGTCGTGATCCGGATGCCCGCACTGCGCGAGCGCCTCGACGATATTCCGCTGCTGGCGAACCTCGCGCTGCGCAATTTCGCCGAGCGACACGGTCAGCAGCCGAAGACACTGTCGGATGCGGCGCTTGCGTTCCTCGCGGAGCAGTCATGGCCCGGTAACGTCAGGCAATTGATGCATGTGGTCGAGCGCGCTGCAATCTTCAGCGAGTCCGACGTGATCGAGGCTGAGGATTTTGGTCTGACCGAGGCGGCCGGCATGGATTTGCCCGTGCGGGTGCCGACGCACGGCGCCGCGGGCCGGCTCACCGTCCCGATTGGTGTGCCCGACACGATGCGCGTCAGCAGTGCAGTCGAACAGGTCGAGGAACAGATGATCCGCAAGGCAATGGCGCAGTTCGACGGCAACAAGAAGCGGGTCGCATCCAGCCTCGGTATTTCACGATCCTATCTGTACAAGCGGCTCGCGCAGATGGGGTTAGGCGCCTGAGCTCGCGGGCCGCCGCGCGGCGGCCCCCAACTCGCCGGCCACGCTCAGGACGTCGCCGTCAACGTCCGGCCGCGTGGACGAAATCCGGTCGCCGTCCTTCTAGCGCCGCATCCAGTCCCTCGCGGAATTCCGGGCTCGACATCGCCAGTGCCTGACCGAGCCCTTCGAATGCGAACATGTCGTGCAGCGAGGTCTCGAAGCTACGGGCGATCAGCGTCTTCGCGAGGCCCATCACCTCCGCCGGCCCTTCGGCGAGGCGCGCGGCTTCCGCGAGACCGGCCGCGTCGACGCTGTCGTCCGGTACGACCTTCGCGGCGAGCCCGAGCGCAAGCGCGTCTTGCGCGGAGATCGTCGCACCCGAAAACAGCAGGTTTTTCGCGCGTGCCATCCCGATCAGACGGGGCAGATGGTACATCGTGCCGATGTCGGGCAATGCGCCAATGCGAAAGAAGCCCGTGATGAACTTCGCCCCTTCGCCGGCGATCAGCACGTCGGCCGTTAGCGCAAGCCCCATCCCTCCACCGACCGCGGCGCCGCGCACGCCGACCACCACCGGCTTGTCGAGTGTGATCAGCGGGGTCAGCCAGCGGCTCAGGTGGCGAAAACGCTTGTGCACGGGCCACGGATCGCACGCGGTCTTCAGCATCTTCAGGTCGCCGCCTGAGCAAAACGTCGGGCCTTCTCCCGTCAGATAGACAGCGCGAATCGCCGGATCGCATTCCGCGCGCTCGACCGCATCACCCAGTTGCTCGCGCAACTCGCTCGTCAGCGAATTTCGGTTCTCCGGGCTGCAAAGTCTGATTACGAGCACCGGTCCTTCGGTCTGTGTGCTTACCAGTTGCTGGGTCATCAATCGCTCCTTGGGGTTCGTTCGTAGACAGACCCATGGCGATGCAACTGCCGTGCCAATGTGGGAAGCGCCGTCCGCATGCATTCGGCGGGTCTCCGGTGCCTTTGCGGCGTACACCGTCGTCCACCGAAGGGACACTGCGCCGGTGAGCGAACGCGCCCGACATGCATTGTGCGACGACGTTGGCGCTCGCGAAGCCGTGCTGGTGCACCGAGTCGCCGCACGACACGCGACCGGCATGAACCTTGCCTGATTCCACTTCAGCCAGGGACGGCATGCACGCTGCCCGGCAACACATGGAACCATTGGAGAAGACGCAATGTTTGCGAATGAAACACTGAAGGGACGCGTAGCACTGATCACGGGGGGCGGTAGCGGCATCGGACTTGAGATAGCGACAACCTACGCGAAGCTGGGCGCGTCGGTGATGCTGGTTGGTCGCAACGAAGAACGTGTCCAGATCGCCGCACAGGCGATCAAGGAGATGGGCGGAATCGCGGCCGCTCGCAAGACCGACGTCCGCAACTACGACGAAGTGAAAGCCACCGTCGAGGCGACGGTCGAGCAATTCGGCTCCCTTGACATCCTGGTCAACAATGCGGCTGGTAACTTTGTGTGTGCGACCGCCGAGCTGTCGCCGCGCGGCTGGCAGACGGTGATTGACATCGACCTGAACGGCACGTTTCACGGTTGCCATGCCGCTTATCCGTATCTGAAGCAATCGACACACGGCGGATCGATCATCAGCATCATCACGATGCTCGGCGTGACCGGCTGGCCACAGGCCGCGCACGCGGCGGCGGCGAAAGGCGGGATCCTGTCGCTTTCCCGCACGCTCGCGGTCGAGTGGGGGAGCGACGGGATTCGTGTGAATACGATCTCTCCGGGGCCGATCGGCGACACCGAAGGGGTGCAGCGCATGTACATCGAAGGCGGGCGTGGCGAACTCGAGATGAGGAAAACCGCGCTGGGCCGGTTCGGCAAGAAGGAGGACATCGCGAACGCGGCTGTCTACCTCGCGTCGGACCTCGGCGCGTACGTCACCGGCGAGAACCTGATCGTCGACGGCGGGCGGTGGTTGAAGTACGTCGCAGCGTGAGCACGCGCTGATCGGCATCGCGGCACGTCGGTACATGTGCATGCATGTACCGACGGCCTCACGCGGCGACGCACGCTGCTTCGCGCGTCGCGATCACATCAGATCACGCCGTCCTCCCGCAACCGCTCGCATTCGTCCGGCTGCATGTCGAGCCAGCTGCTCAGCACGCTGTCGCTGTCTTCGCCGAGGCGCGGCGGTGCTTTGCGATAGGTGTGTGCATTTCCGTCGACATGAATTCCGAGACCGACCTGAGGGATGCGAGCGTCACCGCGCTCCGCCGCGTAGAAGAAGCCGCGATCACGCAGTTCCGGATCGGCTACCACCTCGTCGATACGGTTGATCGGGCCGGCCGGAATCCGCGCTTCCCGAAACACCGCGAGCCAGTAGTCGCGCGACCGTGTGCCGATGATCGCCTGAATCCGTTCGACGATTTCGCCGCGGAGCTGCCGGCGGTCGCTGTTGCTGGCATAGCATGCCGCCTGCCCCGTCTGCGGCGAACCGAGCGCGCTCCAGAAGCGCGACCAGATGCCGTCGTTGCCGAGGCCGATGGTCAGTGGCCCGTCCGTGGCCTGAAACACCTGATAGACGGCGATCACGCTGTCGCGGCCGCCGGAGCGGGCCGGCACCTCGCCGGACCCGAGATACGGCACGATCCTGGGTGCCATGAAGCGAGTCATGCTCTCGACCATCGATACGTCAATCCGGTGGCCGTTGCCGGTCCGGTCACGATCGACAAGCGCGGCCAGCACCGCAAGCGCGGCATCGGTGCCGGCCAGCAGATCCGCCGCGGGCGTGCCCACCTTCTGCGGAGCGCCGTCCGCCTCGCCGGTCAGATCCATCACGCCGCTGTAGCCTTCCGCGATCAGGTCATAGCATGGAAGTTCGCTGCGCGCGCCCTCGAGTCCGAATCCCGAGATCGACGCATGGATCAGTCGCGGGTTCACGCTCATCAGGCTGTCGGCATCGATGCCGAGCTTACGCTGCACGGACGCGGTGCGGTTGACGATCACGACGTCGGCGATCGCGGCCATGCGCCTGAGTACCTCGAGCCCGGCGGGCTTGCGCATGTCGAGCGTCAGGCTGTGCTTGTTGCGGTTCACGCTGAGAAACCACAGGGATTCGCCGTCGAGAAACGGCGGCCCCCATGCGCGTACGTCGTCGCCGTGGCCTGGCGCCTCAACCTTGACGACCGTCGCACCGAGATCGGCGAGCAGCAGGGTCGCATAGGGGCCAGCGACCGAGGTGGTCAGGTCGAGGACGCGCACGCCGTCGAGCAGTTTCAGTCGTGCGCCTTCGCGCGGCAAAGGCAGTGAGTCGAGATGGGTCATGGTGTTCGGTGTGGGTTCTGACTGAACGAACATCACGGCAAGTCCCGTGCCATCGTTTCGCGGCGAGCGGCATCGCCGGACCCCGGCTCATGCTTGTTCCCGATCGAAGGCAAGGCGGCGTGCGCTTATCGGCGCCACCCGCACGAAGCGGTGAAGCATTGCGTCCGATCGGAACCGTACCGCCGGTTCGGCAGGTGTCTTTCGCGACGCCACGTGCGTTGTCGGCCCATGCATCTGTCTCCGGGATGGACACCCTATACGCATACGGCGACACGGGCGCCAAGTGAAATGCGTGGCTCAAACGTCGTCGTCCGGGTATCCGAAACATGGCACGCATGTTGCGCTTGACTCTCGTCTTTACGGAACGGCCGCTGGCGCTGTCGCCAGTGTGGCCGTGACGAATCCATCGGGCCCATCGGAAGCAATCGGACGGGCTCCGAACCGATACGGGAGTCGAAAGCGTGAAAGAGGCGATACAGCAGGTGGGAGTCGTGGGTGCCGGCGCGATGGGGCGCGGTATCGCGCAGGTCTGCGCGTTGGCGGGGTGCGGCGTGCAGATATTCGATGCGAACGAGGGTGTCGCGGCGGCGGCTCTGGCGGCCGTGCGCGACGACCTGACGGCGGCCGTGGCGCGCGGCAAGCTCGCGCAATCGGACGCCGATGCCTCGCTGCAGCGAATCACGGCAGCACGGACGATCGACGACCTCGCCGGTTGCGATCTGGTGGTCGAGGCGATCGTCGAACGGCTTGATGCGAAACAGCAGTTGTTTCGCGCGCTCGAAGCGGTCGTAGCACCGGGCTGCTTGCTTGCGACCAATACGTCGTCACTGAGCGTCACTGCGATTGCGTCGGCGTGCGAGGATCCGCGCCGCGTAGCCGGATGGCATTTCTTCAACCCCGTGCCGCGGATGAAGGTGGTCGAAGTCGTGCAGGCGCCGCGCACCGATCCAGCCGTGGTGATGGCGCTCGTGGACCTGTCCGAGCGGGTCGGCCATCGTCCGATCGTCACGTCCGATTCGCCTGGTTTCGTCGTAAATCACGCGGGCCGCGCATTCGTGACCGAGGGCCTGAAGCTTCTCGCCGAGCGTACGGCGGCGCATCCGGTTCTCGACGCGATCCTGCGCACAGCCGCAGGCTTCCGGATGGGGCCGTTCGAGTTGCTCGATCTGACCGGTCTCGATGTATCGGTGCCGGTGATGGAGTCGATTCACGCGCAGTACTACGGCGACGATCGCTACCGCCCGGTCGCGCTTGCGCGTACGCGACTCGTCGCGGGCTTGCTTGGCCGCAAGACGGGACAGGGCTTCTACGCATATGGCGGCACGGGCGGACAACCCGATCGGGCGGCGCCGGCGCAGGCCGACACGGCCGCCGGTGCTCGACTGCCGGCGCTCTGGTGGCCTCCGCAAGGCGAAGCCGCGCTGCCTGATGCGATCGTGCCGCTGGTTGCCGGCTGTCCGCGTGTCGATGCCGCGAGCGATGCAGACGTGATTCTGCTCGCCCCGCTCGGCCGCGATCTTTCGACGTCGGCAGCGGACCTGCAGCTCGATCCGTCGAAGGTCGTCGGAATCGATCCGCTGTTCGGCGGGCCGACCGGCGTGACGCTGATGGCGTGTCCCGGCACCGCGCCAGGCACGATCAGGGCAGCGCGTGCGGCGTTCGCCGCGCAATCGATTCCGGTGTTCGAAGTCGCCGATTCCCCGGGCTTCGTCGCACCGCGCGTCATCGCGTGCATCGTCAATCTTGCGTGCGAGATGGCGCAGCAGGGCATCGCGAAGCCGCACGACATCGATGCCGCCGTACGAACCGGGCTTGGCTACCCGCTCGGGCCGTTCGAGTGGGGCGACCGGCTCGGGCCGCAGCGCGTTCTCGCGATTCTCGACGGGCTGCATGCGACCTTCGGCGACCCGCGCTATCGCCCGTCGCCCTGGCTGGTCCGGCGCGCCCGACTGGCGCTCTCGCTGTCGGCGCCAGACCGTGCCCCCTGAATTCTCGAGCCCGCCCGGCTTGTGCGTGCGTCAACGACGGCGCGTGTCGGAGCGGGACACACGTGCTGTCCGTATCGAGGACAGTTCCAGGTGCCGACGCGGCGATTGTCTACCGGTGACGGGGTTGCGCCACTTGGTATGCGACTTGCTGGTATGGCGGGCAGGGCGTGACGTGCCGGAGGGTGACCGATCAGGTGCTCCCGGATCCGTCCGAATGTTTGACGATTCTGGATTGCCGAGGCGAGGCAATCCGAATCGCGAGCAGGAGCGATCGTTGTGCGGTACTGGACCACGATGCCCGCTTCATGAAAACAATCAGGAGACACCGATGATCCCGATGCAGATTGAACGGCCGATGAGACAGCCAATCCGGATACGCCCGTGTGCGCATCGATTGCTGTCGAAGCCGAGCATGATCCACCCGATGCCGGAGGTGACGTGATGAACAGCCAAGCCACGCCACTTGACCGCGCCGTCACGCTGAATGCATCGGACGATCGGCTCTTTCGCCGAATTACGTATCGACTTCTGCCGATGTTGTGGCTGGTCTACTGCTTCAACTATCTGGACCGCACCAACGTCGCATATGCGCATTTGCAGATGCAGGGGGATCTGGGATTTTCCGACGCAGTATTCGGACTCGGCGCGAGCTTGGTCTTCCTTGGACTGATTACGTTCGAAATTCCGAGCAATCTTGTGCTGGCACGCGTCGGCCTGCGCAAGACGCTATTCCGGATCATGATTCTGTGGGGGATGTGCAGTGCGTCGATGAGTTTCGTGACTACGCCGACGGCATTCTACGTGCTGCGCTTCCTCGTCGGGGTGTTCGAGGCGGGCCTTGTGCCAGGCGTGTTGTACTACTTGACGCTCTGGTTTCCCACGCAGCGGCGGGGCCAGCCCTGTGCGTTGTTCTATACCGCGCCGAGTTGCGCGGGGATCGTGTCCGGCCCGCTCGCCGCGTCGTTTATGACCGGGCTGAACGGAGTTGCGGGCCTCAAGGGCTGGCAATGGCTGTTTATCCTGGAAGGCCTGCCCTGCATCGTCCTTGCGTTCTGCGTGCTATGCCTTCTACCCGATCGCCCGGAGCGCGCGTCGTGGCTGACGCCCGATGAGCGCCAGCGGGTACAGAGCCTTATTCATGACGCAGACGTGGAGAATAGTACGCATGGTCGACAGGCTTTTGCCGCGGTCGCGCGTGACCCGCGCCTCTGGGTACTCGCATTCACAGGCTTCCTGATGCTGATTCCGCAGTTCGGCCTGACCTTCTGGCAGCCCTCCCTGCTAAAGGGCATGGGCCTTACGGTGATGCAGGTCGGCATCTGGTCCGTGTTGCCGTCGCTCTGCGGTGTTGTCATGTCCGTGATTGTCGCGAAACATTCGGACGCAACCGGCGAGCGTTGCTGGCACTACGTCGCGTGCGCGCTGACAGCCGCCGTTGGGTTGCTGCTGACGGCACGTTTCCCGTCGAGCCCGGTGATGACTTTGATGTGTCTGTGCGTGGCGTGGTCGGGATTCACAAGTGCTTACGCGATGCTCTGGACGCTCCCGGGGCGAGTCTTCAGCGGCCGGGTAGCTGCCACCGGCCTTGCGGTGCTGACGGTTGTCCACGGATCGGCTGGCATAGTCGGGCCTTACGGGCTCGCGCTGATCAAGACCGCGACGGGCGGCTTCACGACAAGCCTCTACGTGGGCAGCGGACTGCTTGTGTTGTCGACGCTCTTGTTCTATCCGTTTTTCTCACGGCGGTCGTCGTATCAGCTCGGAGAGTCGCGATGAGCGGGCACGTTGCGACTGGCAGGACGCTGTACGACCGGATCTGGTCCGCCCACGCGATTCTGGAAGGCGAGGATGGCCAGACCCTGCTGCACGTCGGTCGCCATATCGTGCAGGATGGATCGAACCACGCATTCACGGCGTTACGCGATCGGGGGTTGCGCGTACGTTGTCCCGACCAGATGTTCGCGACGCCGGACCACGGTGTGTCGTCCCGCACCCGCTCGATCGATGCGATTGTCGATCCTGACCAGAGGCGTGCAGTCGGCGCGTTGTCGGAGAACGCAAGCGCGTTCGGTATCGTCCATTTCGGCCTCGACGACGTGCGGCAGGGCATCGTGCACGTCGTCGGGCCGGAACAAGGCATCACGCAACCAGGAATCACGCTCGTCTGCGGTGACTCGCACACGTCGACGCACGGCGCGCTGGGCGCGCTCGCATTCGGACTCGGGTCGAGCGACGTGCTGCACGTGCTTGCGACGCAGACGATCTGGCAGCGCCGCGCGCGGACCTTCCGAGTCTTGGTCAACGGCGCCCTGCCGCGTGGCGTCACGGCGAAGGACGTCATTCTCGCGATCATCGCGAAGATCGGCGCGAACGGCGCGGCCGGGCACGTGATCGAGTACGCCGGGTCGACGCTGCGCGCGATGTCGATCGAAGCGCGTTTGACGGTCTGCAACATGTCGATCGAGGCCGGGGCTCGGGCCGGGATGGTGTCGCCGGACGACACCACCTACGCGTATCTGGCAGGGCGGCCGTTCGCGCCGCATGGTGAGCACTGGGATCGCTCGCTCGCGTACTGGCGCACGCTGCCGTCCGATGCGGATGCCGTGTTCGACCGCGAGCTGACGCTCGATGCCACGACGCTCGCGCCGATGGTCACATGGGGTAACAGCCCCGAGGATGCGCTACCCGTCGAAGGCCGCGTTCCGGACCCGGCCGACGAGCGCGACCCCAAGCGGCGCGCATACCTGTTGCACACCCTCGAGTACATGGGCCTGACACCCGGCATGCCATTGACTGACATCGAGGTCGACCAGGTGTTCATTGGGTCGTGTACCAACGCGCGGATCGAGGACCTACGCGTGGCGGCGCGGGTCGTCAGTGGCGCGCGTGCAAAGGTACCCGCGCTCGTCGTTCCGGGCTCGACCCAGGTGAAGCTTGCGGCCGAGGCCGAAGGACTCGACCGGATCTTCCGCGATGCGGGTTTCGAATGGGGCGAGGCCGGCTGCTCGATGTGTGTCGCCATGAATGGCGACCGGGTTGCGCCGGGCCAGCGCTGTGTGTCCACGTCGAATCGCAATTTCGTCGGCCGTCAGGGCCCGGGCAGCCGCACGCACCTTGTCAGCCCCGCGATGGCCGCTGCCGCCGCGCTGTACGGGCGCATCACCGACGTGCGTCGGCTGGAGATCTGACATGGAACCATTCACCGTTCTCGATGCGATCGCCGCACCGCTCGACCGCTCGAACGTCGACACCGACCAGATCCTGCCGGCCCGCTTCCTGCGCCGTCCGCGCGACGGCGGCTATCAGGATTTCCTGTTTCGCGACCTGCGCTTCGGCGGGGACGGAGGCGAGCGTCCGGATTTCGTGCTGAATATCGATGCGTACCGCCACGCGCGGATCCTGGTCGCTGACCGCAACTTCGGCGGGGGTTCGAGCCGCGAGCAGGCTCCGTGGAGTCTTGTCGACTACGGGATCCGTTGCGTGATCGCTGCCGACTTCGGCGACATCTTCTATCGCAATGCGACGAAGAGCGGGCTGCTTCCTGTTGCGCTCGACATTGCCACCTGTATCAGCTTGCGCGAGCAACTTCACGCGGCGCCGGGTGCAACAGTGCGCGTCGATCTGCTCAGTCAGACCGTCACCGCTCCGGATGGCGCAGTGCATCGTTTCGACATCGACTCGTTTCGTCGGCGTTGTCTGCTTGAGGGACTCGATGAAATCGGCCTGACGCTGCAGTACGACGCGGAGATAACCGCGTTCGAGCACGCCTACCGACGACGCTTCGACTGGCTCTTCCCGACTGCCGGGTAAGGGCAGCTTCTTCCAATCCACATAGAGGTCCACTGACATGCCATTTTTCAAATCGTTGCCGGCTGACGCGGGCCCGCCCGCGGTCTTCACGCAATTTCCGGAGGTCTACGGTGCCTGGTCAACGATGAGCGAGGCGATGATGAACGGCCCGTCGCCGCTGACCCAGGGTGAGCGCGAGCTCATTCTCGCGTACGCAGCCGGCGCGGCGGGATGTGCATTCGTCTACGTCGCGCACTCTGAAGTCGCCTATGCGCGCGGTATCCCGGAAGGGCTGATCGAGCGTCTGCTGATCGATCCGGATGCCGTGACACTGCCGGCCAAGCTGAAGTCGTTGTTGGCGTTCGTGCGCAAGCTGAGCGTCACTCCGGGTGAGATCGAGCAAGCGGATGCCGACGCGGTGTTCGCGCAGGGTTGGGACGAGCACGCCCTGCATGACGCGATCGCGATCACGGCCCGCGCGGCGTTCATGCAGCGACTGGTGCAGGGCTTCGGCTTCGTGCCGATGTCGCGCGAGCACGCGGTCAAGCGCGCGAAGCAGCGGATCGAGCATGGCTACGTCAATCTCTACAGCGCGTTTCGCGAGCCGAAGTAACGCCGCGACGTCTTTCTTTCCGCTTCAGCTATTCCAGACACGTCAAACCATCATGTTCAACCAGCTCGAAACAGATTTCCCCATCCACCGGCCTCGCCCCGCAGGGGCGGAGGCGGCGCTCCAGGGCATCCGGATCGTTGACTTCACGCATTTCATCGCGGGGCCCTTCGCGACGATGATGCTTGCGGACATGGGCGCCGAAGTGATCAAGGTCGAGGCACCGGGCCGCGGCGACGATTTCCGCCAGTATCCGCCAATGGTTCCCGAGTTCGGCGGCGGTGTGCCGTACGCATGGACCAATCGCAACAAGCGCAGTATCGCGCTGGATCTGAAGTCATCCGAAGGACTCGCGCTCGCGCGAGAGCTGATCGGCAAGGCCGACATCGTCGTGGAGAATTTCTCGACGGGGGTGATCGAGCGCCTGGGCCTCGGCTACGATACGTTCCGGGACAGCCACCCCGGACTGATTTTCTGCTCGGTCTCCGCCTACGGGCGCGAGGGGGCCTTCGCCGACCGGCTTGGCTTCGATCCGATCGCGCAGGCCGAGAGCGGCTTCATCTCGATGAACGGCTACCCCGACCGCGAGGGCGTACGCGCGCTGTCGCCCGTGATGGACATCAGCACGGCGATGATGTCCTGCAACGCGATTCTCGGCGCCCTGGTCGCGCGGTCGCGTACCGGCAAGGGACAGGCGGTCGAGGTCGCGCTGTTCGACAATGCGGTGCTGATGACGGGCTACGCGCCGCTGCAGCAACTCTATACGGGCAAGGAGCCGGTGCGGCCCGGCAACACGAGCCCGGATACGTGCCCGTCGGGCGTGTTCCGATCGCAGGATCGTTCGTTCCTGATCAATTGCGGCAACACGCAGATCTTCCAGCGCCTGATGAACCAGGTTGTCGAGCTGCCGGAGGTCGCGAGCGATCCCGCCTATGCAACCAACAAGGATCGCGTCGCGCGTCGCGAGGCGCTGTTCGCGATCCTGCAGGATGCGTTCTCGCGGCAGCCGTGGTCGTATTGGCAGACGCGGATGCGCGCGGCCAACGTGCCGTGCGGCGAGCTTCGGTCGGTTGGTGATGCGATCCGTGCGCCGGAGGCGCGCGAGCGCGAACTCGTGACGCGCATACCGCATCCGGAACTCGGCTGGGTACCGAACGTCGCGCTGCCGATCCGCTATTCCACGACCCCGCTGGCCGATCCGGTGCCGGCACCGCGTGTCGGGCAGCATACGGCGGATGTCCTGACCGAGTGGCTCGGTTACGACAACGATCGCATCGACCAGTTGGCAGAGACGGGCGCGTTCGGCGCGGCGGCGCCGCGCATCGTGTGACGGCGCGGGCGGCGTACCGGCGTTGTGCGGCACAGGCACGCCGCCCGCGTTACTCCGCCGTTTCGCCCGCGTCGGGGCGGAAGTGTTCCGGCCAGTAACGCCGGATCACCTCGCGCCGGACCGAGTACGCGTAGCAACTGTCCGGCCGGACGACGGTATCCCGCGGATCTACGGTCGCCTGCCCGATGCGGCGCGCACCGCCGATCGCCTGCAGGGTCGTCGTGGCCATCGGGAGCAGCATTTCCATCAGGTGCGTGCAACTGGCCGCGCCGCGCAGCTTCGCCTTCACGATCGACGACCATCCCGCACCGACCCGCTCGCCGACCATAGCGACCAGCGTAGCCGCCGCTTCGCTGCAGAGTGGATATGGCGTTGCGTCGGAAGCGGCCTCGATCTGACGGATGACATGCGCATCGTCGACCGTCATGCGGATCCAGAGGTCATGCAGGGGATCGCCGGCGGACAGTGGCTGCGGCGAGCCGACCAGCGGAAACGGAAACGGCTTCGTGTCGACGAGATGGGCTTCGATGTCATAAAGCCCGTCGTCGCGGGCATACGCGTTCATGTCGATCACGCGTCGATGCAGTGCTTTACGGGATGATGGGGGCGACAGTGGCATGTTGTGGGGTCTTGGGTTATCGGTATGCGTGGGTCCTGGAGCCTGAACGCCAGCGTATCAGTCGCGGCTCCCGAGCGTGCGACGTACGATGCAATAAGCACGCCAGCGGGCCACCCCGGCAATTCGTCGCGATGCGTCGTACGGCCCGATACCGACCGCCTGAGTTCACTTTCGGGGTGCGGTGCGACGGTCGGGCCGTCGGGAGCGCGGACATCCCGTGTCGCCGACAAAGACAGTTGCTGCCTTTTTCCGATGCATGGGGGCCACCCGTTACGGATCGATCGTCGTCGGTTGGTTTGCTCGCGTTTTCGGCGACATCCCGTCGGCGCCCGCATACACGGGGATTGCGCTCGAATCGATGTGCAAAATAGTGTCATGGTGTCTGCATCGGTGTAGCGGGCGTTTATCGACTGGCATTGCATTTGCTCATCCATATCGACGGCTCGGCCCGTCGAGGTGCCGGATGGCATCACGCGTAGCCCGAGGCCACGGAAGGATCGATCGGATATCGGAACCCGTGCGACAAAGACCGAAGGAGACACCGAATGCAATGTGCGCTGGCAGTCCCGACGTTCCGAAACGAGTAGGCATTCGTGCCTTCGAGCCGACGTCGTCGATCCGTCGCGAGCGGGTCGACAGAATCTGAACTGTCGAGAGAGTGGAAATTGGAAAGCTACGATTACGTCGTGATTGGTGCGGGTTCGGCGGGTTGTGTGGTCGCGCGGCGCCTGTCGGACGACCCGACTCTGCGGGTGCTATTACTGGAAGCCGGGCCGCCTGCCGACGACTTCTGGGTCCGCACGCCCGCCGGCATGGGTAAGCTGTTCAAGCACGACGACTACAACTGGAAGTACTTCACCGAGCCCGTGCCGACGCTGCGCAACCGGCGTATCTACTGGCCGCGCGGCAAGGCGCTTGGCGGTAGCAGTGCGATTAACGGCATGGTGTACGTTCGCGGCAACCGTGCGGATTTCGATCACTGGGCAAGCCTCGGCAATCCGGGGTGGGGATGGGACGACGTGCTGCCGTATTTCAAGCGCGCGGAATCGAATCAGCGTATCGGTGCGCCGCTCTGGGGTACTGACGGCCCCCTCGCGATCAGCGATCCCGCCGTCAAGCATCCGACCGCGTACGCGTTCATTGCCGCCGCTCGCGAGAACGGCATCCCGACGATCGACGAAATCAGCGGCGTCGAGCAACATGGGGCCGGCTTCCTGCAGGCAACGATCGCGGGGGGCGTACGACAGACCGCGTATTCGGCGTATATCACACCTGTGGCGGGGCGCCCCAATCTCGTCGTGCGCGCGAACACACATGTGCGCCGCATCGTCGTTGAGAATCGCGAGGCGACCGGCGTCGAGGTGATCGATGCGGACGGGATCAGGACGATCGCCGCACGGCGCGAGGTGATCGTCTGCGCCGGGGCATTGAATTCTCCGCAGGTGCTGATGCTGTCCGGCATCGGCGATGGCCAGCTGCTGAAGCAGCACGACATTCCGATCGTCGCGCACTTGCCCGGTGTCGGGAAGAATCTGCAGGATCATTTCGTCGTGCGGGTACAGGCGCGAGCCACACGCGAGAGTTCGTACAATCACGTGCTGTCTGGCTGGCGAAAATACTGGGAGGGCCTCCGCTATATCACCACCCACCAGGGCTATCTGGCGCTTGGATCCTCGATGGCTGCGGCGTTCGTGAAGAGTCATCCTGACGTACCGTATGCTGATCTCGAGATCAGTTTTCGACCGATGACGTTCCGCTATCTGGAGACGGGCAGCGTCGAGGTCGACAGTTATCCCGGCGTCAGCGCATCCGTCTACAACATGCGTCCCGCATCGACCGGCGAAATCTCGCTTCGGTCTGCCGATCCGCTGCAGGCACCCGTGTTCAATCCGAATTATCTCGGCAACGCGGCCGACATCGGCGTGATGCTTGCGGGCTTGCGCCAGATCCGGCGCATTTTCGCGACCGAACCGCTCGCGTCGCGAATCTGCTCGGAAATCGCGCCGGGCGCCGACGTGACGACCGACGAACAGTTGATCGATTACATGGAGCGCGAGGGACAGTGCGCATTCCATCCCGCCGGCAGCTGCAAGATGGGGGGCGACGAAATGGCCGTCGTCGATGAGCGTCTTTGCGTGCGTGGCATAGAACGTTTGCGGGTCGTAGATGCGTCGATCATGCCGACGGTAACGTCGGGTAACACGAATGCCCCGAGCATCATGATCGGCGAGAAAGGCGCCGACCTGATTCTCCGGCATCCGGTCGACGCGCGAGGTGTGACCGCTTGAATATCGAATCCGGCGGCCTGGACAGCAGCGAAACCGCTCGCTGCCCCGGTGTCGCCCGTTGCGGCTCATGGGGGCCGTCGACGTATTCCCTGCAATGAACGAGGAGTTAGCGAGATGTTTGAATTGCTGAGCGGCGAGACTCGCCTGTTTCCGATCATCGGCGACCCGATCCGGTTCGTGAAGTCGCCGCAGCGCCTGACGAGCGGCTTCGAGTCGCGCGGCTACAACGGCATCTGCTTTCCGATGCAGGTGGCGGCCGGTGCCTTCGACGCGGTCATGAGCGGGCTCTCCGCCACGCCGAACGTCGAAGGCCTGCTGATCACCATGCCGCACAAGTTCACCGCGTTTGCGCATTGCGCGACGAGCTCCCCTACTGCGCGACTGCTCGGTGGCGTCAGCGTGATGCGCCGCAATCAGGACGGAACCTGGCATGGCGGCATGCTCGACGGCCTTGCTTTCGTGAAGGCGCAGATCGACGAAGGTGCGCGGCCGCAAGGCGCGAAGGTACTGCTGGTCGGGGCGGGCGCGGCAGGCAGCGCGATCGCGATCGCGCTGCTCGAGGCCGGCGTGAGGGAGCTCGTCATTCACGATGCCGACGCTTCGCGTGTCGAGCAGCTTCTCGCGGTGATCGGGGAGCTGGGCCGGGGGCGTGCGCATGCAGGGCCGGCGGATCCGACCGGCTGCGAGATGGTATGCAATGCGACGCCGATGGGCATGGCCGACGGGGATCCGTTGCCCGTGGCCGGTCATCTTCTGTCCGCGTCGATGTTCGTCGGCGACGTGATTGCCGGGCACGGCGTCACGCCGTTTCTGCAGGCGGCACAGGCGGCCGGCTGCAAGACCGCGAACGGCGTGCAGATGGTCGAGGCGGTTCAGGAAATGATGCTTGATTTCATGATGGGCAAATGATTTGACATGCGCGCACGTCAGGCGGCGGATCGGCTTGTTATCGGGCCGTATGCGCGAGCACATCGACGATGCTGCCATGAAAGGAGGCGCGAACGTGCCGCTGCGACCGGCGAGCGCGATTCGCGTCGCGTACCGTTCTGGAATGCGAATGAACCACGACGAAGAAACAATCAGAACCGCAGCAGCGAGGTTGGCGAATCGTGACGATGCCGATCTCTGGCGATGGTTCTGCATGATGTACGAAGAAGGCCGTCTGCGATGGTGCGCGGCGGGCCATGGCTGGCTCGTCAGCATCGACCACCGACATCTGGCGACGGAGCCGGATTTCGATACCGCGATGCGAGCCGCGCATCGACGGTTCAGGTCGGGCTGTCGGGGAATCACTCGCAAACGCGACGCGTTGGCCGGCACGTCAGGTTCCAGAAGCCGCTCGCAAGCAGCTGATTTGTCGCTCGCAGGACGGTGAAATCCGCGGCGCTCGAACGGGTTAATCGGCCTCGCCGGAGGGTGTGCGCATCGAAGTGGGTATCGGCCTGCAGCCGGGATCGGCTTGGCGAACGTGCGCGAGCGTGTTGGCTCAATTTCGGATTTTACGCGACAGTCGTATCGACCAGCCGTATCGACCAGTCGTAATGCTCATATAAATCCTGTTCATGAATGAATGCCGCGCGGCAGCGCATCGGCCCTTGATGGATAGCGATACATACATGGAGGATTGCCGTCCGATCAATGACGGGGTTCATTTCGGGGGATCCGGTAGGTAGAATGCCGAGAATCCTATAAGAGGGGTTCATCAATGTCGCGAGATAATTTCAGCAGCCTGCTCGCGTTCATCGCAGTGGCGCGGGCACGTAGTTTTACGCGTGCGGCGGCGCGACTGCGAGTATCTCAGCCCGCGCTGAGCTACACGATCCGAGCGCTCGAAACGAAGCTTGGGGCCCGCTTGCTGATGCGCAACGCGCGCAACGTCGAGCCCACCGAAGCTGGCCAGCGGCTCCTCGATCGTCTCGCGCCGGAATTCGACCGTATTGAAGCGGAAATCGAGGCGCTGAGCGAACTCCGCGACCAACCTACCGGAACGATCAGGATCACGGCGATCGACTACGCGATCCGCAGCGTGCTCTGGCCCAAGCTTGCGGCCTTTCTGCCGAAATATCCGGATATCAAGGTTGAGCTGGTGAACGAGTACGAAAGCGTCGATATCGTTGCGCGTGGCTACGATGCGGGCGTCCGGTTCGGCCAGGAGCTGGCGCAGGACATGATCTCGGTCCGTATCGGGCCGGACATCACGAACCGAGTAGTCGGCTCGCCTGCCTATCTCGCGCGACGCAAGCCGCCCAGGACGCCGGACGACCTGACGGAGCATGCGTGTATCAATCTGCGCACGTCGACGTACGGCGGACTCTACGAATGGGAATTCGTCAAAGGAAAGCGCGCATGGAACGTGGCGGTCGACGGCCAACTGGTATTCAACAACGCCTATGACATCTTCGAGGCGGCCAAGGCCGGTTTCGGGCTCGCGTATTTGCCGGAAGACATGGTGCGCCCATGCATCGAGAGGGGGCAACTCGTATCGTTACTGGAAGCGTGGTGTCCGACATGGTCCGGGCTGCACCTTTATTTTCCGAACCGCCACCAGCCGTCGCGCGCAATGGCACTCCTGGTCGAGGCGTTGCGCCATCATTCCTGACGCGTCGAGCGGCTGGGAACACGCGTCGCGCCGGCATCGGTTCGCCGGCTTGCCTGCGTCCGGTTCGGGCTTGTGTGGAGGCAGGGATCCGACGTAATGGCACACTCGTCGCCGGCCTCGGTGTCCCGATACCGGGAAGACATATCCCGATACTGAAAGGGGTGATCAAATGAGCAAGCTCATGTCGGGCGAAAATTTTCGTGACATCCTCGCGTTTCTCGCCGTGGCCCGCGAACGCAGTTTCACGCGCGCGGCTGCACAGCTCGGCGTGTCGCAGTCCGCGTTGAGCCATACCATCCGCTCGCTTGAAACCCGTCTCGGACTGCGGTTGCTGACTCGGACGACGCGCAGCGTCGCGCCGACCGAAGCGGGCGAACGCCTGATCCAGACTGTCGGTCCGCGTTTCGACGTCATCAGCGCGGAACTGGAGGCATTCACGGCCCTCCGCGACAAACCGGCCGGAACGGTTCGCATCACGGCCTCCGATTTTGCGACCCACACCGTGCTTTGGCCCAGGCTTTCCCGTTTGCAGCCCGACTATCCGGACCTGAAGATCGAGATTGCAATGGATGCCGGCTTGACCGATATCGTTGCGGAACGTTACGACGCGGGTGTGCGATTCGGAGATCAGATCGGAAAAGACATGACGTCGGTACCGATCTCGCCGGATATCCGGATGGCGATTGTCGGCGCGCCGTCATACCTGGACAAACGTTCCACTCCAGCGCTACCGAACGACCTGCTCGACCATGACTGCATCAATATGCGCTTCTCTCCACGGGGAGGCATCTATAGCTGGGAACTCAAGAAGGGAAAGGATAGGGTCAACGTCCGCGTGAATGGAGCATGGACCTTCAACAGCATCACGCTGGCGGTCGATGCGGCAGTGGCTGGCTGCGGACTTGCATATATGCCGGAGGAACTCGCAATGCCGCATATCGCGGCCGGGCGCCTGCGGCCGGTGATGCAGGCTTGGTGCCCGACGTTCCCGGGGCTGCATCTCTACTATGCGAGCCGCAGCTATCCGTCGCCCGCGTTGTCGCTGATCGTGGATACCTTGCGATATCGGCACAAACGGAGGGCGTGACGAGCTTCGAGCGCTCGCCGTACGGACTTGACACTCAACGCTTAAGTTGTCATTGCTGGTCCTTCGGGTAGTGATCACCGACGATTCTTGTCGGGGCTACCATAGCGTCGAGATCGTCTCGCGATAGTCGAAAGTCGGCCGCGCCGACATTCTCGTCGAGATGCGCCGCCTATGTCGTACCCGAAATCGGCATGATCCAGGGCCTGCGCGCCAGTGGCCAGGCAAGCGCCGGCCGGGGTTGACGTGGCGCCTCGAGCGCGGGCAAACTCGCCGAGGCGCGTATGCGCGTTCATCGCACCCCCGAGGAAGCCTCGTTTGATCGCACTATCAGGCGTGAAGCTGATCCCGAGTTCTTCCAATAATCGGGAAGAGCGCACTCTCGGATTCCCGCCACATGAGCGAATACTCGCTCTGGACCACGGTTACGGGCTGTACCCTGTACGCGCGGGGGATGATGTCGGGGCCCATCTCGCACAGTCCGAGATGGCGGACTTTACCGACCTGAATCAGATCCTTCACTACACCGGCTACGTCCGCGATCGGCACGTCGGGATCGTAACGATGCTGGAAAATCGTTTCACGTCGCTGCCGCCTGAGCGAAGCATTGGCAACCTCATGAATGTGCTCTGTCCAGCCCCGTGACGCGGATGTCTTCGCAGCGGAATCCGAACTTGGTGCTGACCGCAACCTCGTGCCGGGACGGCTCGATCGCCTCGCCGAACAGTTCCTCGTTCGTAAACGGCCCGGACGTTTTAGTCGTGTTGAACAGCGTTATCCCCCGTTCTGCCACTTGGCGGACGAGCGAGATCATCGCGCTCCGGTCGGGGACCGGGCCACGGTGGTGGTTCATCCCCATGCATCTCAAGTCGAGTGCCGAAACCTGCAGCGCGGCGTGGCCGGATCAGAGCGTGCGCTGCTGCATTCGCGCCGCCGGGGCCGCGTCGGTGCTTTGCCGATCGATGCACCGGCAGCAGGGTGGTTTTCTCGTCAGTCATCATCTGATGACAGGAAGTCCGTCCGAGGCACATCGGTGTACACCGGCCAACGGGCCGGGAAATCGCGACAATTTGCTACGACAGGGCACCCAATTCTGGCTGACTAGTCTCCGAATTCGGCAAACAGCCATTTAACGGGCTCATCAATGTGGCCGCCGCATGCCGGTCGCACGTGTTCCACGTGACGCCCGTCCGGGATGCGGACGAGCGTCGGTCAGGGGAATTCCGTGCCTGGGCCGGGTGCCGCGTCGATTCATGAATGTCGCTCATAGCAGCATGCAGTCTGGCGGCCTTCATTGGAGGCATCGTCGTCGCTATCATTCATCGATATCGTCAGCGGGGTTGTGATGCCGCGTGGGCGATGCGACGGCGTCCGGTGTCATGCTACGCATCGCTTGTGAAGCTCGTTGAGGGGCTGTTTCGGTCGGACGACGATGAGGCCTGCACTCGTATCGAGCCTGCATGCCGTGCCGTTGACCCAAAGCAAGCCACATACGGCGATCCGGTCGGCGACGGGGTATCACTTGCCATAACCGACACGAAATCGCCCGTCCCCGTGTGCGCTGAAATGGTTCGGTGCTTTCCGACGACGCTGACACCGTAATACACCACCTCTTTCACCAGAAACCCCGGCCTCGCCCGTGTGGAGAAAACGAATGGATTACCGATATCTGGGCCGTAGCGCCCTCAAGGTTTCGCCGCTGTGTCTCGGTGCGATGATGTTCGGCGGCGAAACTGATGAGGCCACGTCCCGCCGTATCCTCGACAAGGCGTTCGAGCAGGGCGTGAATTTCCTCGATACCGCGGACGTGTATCACGCGGGCCGCTCGGAGGAAGTCGTTGGTCGTGCGATTGCCACGCGCCGGGACGACTGGGTCATCGCCACGAAGTTTGGCTACCCGGCGTCGGCCAGCGCCCGACCGAACGAACAGGGCCAGTCGCGCAAGTGGATATTCCAGACGGTCGAGGCAAGCCTGAAGCGGCTCGGTACCGACTACATCGATGTGCTCTATTTTCATCGTGCCCTGCTCGACGCGCCGCTGGAGGAGGGCGTGCGCGCGATCGGCGATTTGATTCGACAAGGCAAGGTCCGCTATTTCGGGCTGTCGAACTTTCGCGGCTGGCGTATCGCCGAGGTCGTGCGTCTCGCCGACCAGATGGGCATCGATCGTCCTGTTGCGATCGAACCGGTCTACAACATGGTCGATCGCATGGCGGAGGTCGAGTTGCTGCCTGCCGCGGCTCATTATGGGATCGGCGCGGTGCCGTACAGCCCGCTCGCGCGCGGAGTGCTGACCGGCAAATACGCGACCGACGGCTCGCCGCCTGCCGATTCCCGCGCTGGGCGCGGCGACAAGCGTATTCAGCAGACCGAATGGCGCCCCGAATCGCTCGCAATCGCGCAGAAGGTCTCCGCATACGCAGCGGAGCGCGGCACGACGTCGATCGCGTTCGCGATCGCATGGGTGCTGAAGAACCGGATCGTCAGCTCGGCAATCGCGGGGCCGCGTACGGAAGCGCACTGGGACAGCTATGTCGACGCGCTGACGCTTGAACTCGGACCGGATGACGAAGCGTTCGTCGACAGCTTGGTGCCGCCGGGCCACGCATCGACGCCGGGCTACACCGATCCGAACTATCCGGTCGAAGGCCGGCTCGTGATCGCGTGATTGCCGGGGGCGACGATCGAATCGACGGGGATGCCGTAGTCGTCGTTCAATCGAGGCCTCCCCGACGCGCCGGCCGATCCCGATCAACAACATTCCGAAAGTGACCTCCATGGCAGACGAATCGACTCTTTCCGACAAACAGAAGGCGATCGCGCCGATCGCCGCGTTCGCTGCCGCCGGCGCGATGGTACCGCTCGATGATGCGCTGAACCGTGGCCTCGATGCCGGGCTGAGCGTGAGCGATGCACGCGAGATTCTCGTACAGCTCTACGCGTACGCGGGTTTCCCCCGCGCCCTGAACGCTTTGGGGCAGTTGATGAAGACGCTCGACGCTCGACGGCAGCGCGGCATCGACGATGCGCTCGGACGCTCGCCTTCGGCGGATAGCCCGACCGGCGAGGCCCTGCTCAATGCCGGTACCGCCAACCAGACGAAGCTGGCGGGCAGCCCGGTGGTGGGCCCGCTGTTCGATTTCGCGCCGGCGATCGACCGATTCCTGAAGACGCATCTATTCGGAGACATTTTCGAACGCGACAACCTCGACTGGGTAAGCCGCGAACTGGCGACGGTCGGTATGCTGGCCGCGATCTCCGGCGTCGAATCGCAATTGCTCGCCCATGTCCGGATCAGTCTGAATGTCGGGTTGAGTCCCGCACAGTTGCGCGAACTCGCACACGCTCTCGCCGAAGCCGGCGACACCGCTGCCGCCGTGCGCATTCGAGTAGCGATCGACCAGCATCTCGCCGCTGCGAAATAAACCTCGCTCGACATGCCTCCCCCACGTCGGAGTATCACGTGTGTCGGGCGGACGTGTGGACGACAGCCGTTTGAAGCCTCGCGTCCGATGCGCACGTTTTGGCCAGCGCGTGTTCAAACTATCCAGGCATCGAACCGACCCTCTCCATGCCTTACCTCATCGACAAGATCGCCCAGGGCCGCAGCGGCGACATCAAGCAGGGGGGGGCGACCGACTGGCCACCACCATGGCGGACGTATTGGCGATCGATGCGAATGCCGTATCAGTCGCGGTGGAGGACATGCTGGCGGAAGATTGGACGGAGAAAGTCTACGTTTCCGGCATCGATGGGGCGGCCCATCTTCTGCACAAGCGCCCAGGATACGGCCCGCTCGCCATTGCCCAGGAAAGCGAGCGTTGATCCACACACCATCTCCGGGGCAATCCCGGACGTGACTATGCGAAAGTGAGACGCGATGAACTACGCACATCTTGGCCGCACCGGCCTCAAAGTCAGCCGCATTGCGTTAGGCACCTTGAATTTCGGCGACGTGACCGACGAAGCGACTAGCTTCGAAATCATGGATAGCGCCGTGGATGCGGGTATCAACTTCTTCGATAGCGCAGACGTATATGGCGGCCCGCAGTCGCCGGACATGGAAATGGGCTTCGGCATCTCCGAGGAGATCATCGGTCGCTGGCTGGCTCAGGGGAGTGGTCGGCGCGACAAAATCGTGCTGGCCACAAAGGTTTATCAGCCGATGGGCACCGGTCCAAACGATAAATACCTGTCGGCCTATCACATCCGCCGCGCATGCGAGGCCAGCCTCAAGCGGTTGAAGACCGACCATATCGACCTTTACCAGATGCACCACATCGACCGGGCAACACCCTGGGAGGAAATCTGGCAAGCGATGGAACAACTGATCCGAGAGGGCAAGATAACCTATGTCGGCAGCAGCAACTTCGCCGGCTGGGACATTGCCACAGCGCAGTGCACGGCCGCCTCGCGCCACTTGTTGGGACTGGCATCGGAGCAGAGCATCTACAACCTGACGCAGCGAACCATCGAACTGGAAGTGATCCCGGCGCTGCGCCATTTCGGGGTGGGCCTCATTCCTTGGAGTCCGATCGGTAAGGGGCTGCTGGGCGGCGTGTTGGGCGACACACTCACCGCGGGACGACGTGCCTCGTCGCGTCTTCAAGCACAGATCAAAAAATACCGCCCCCAACTGGAAGCCTACGAAGCATTGTGCGCGACGCTGGGTCATGCACCCGCTCTCGTGGCACTCGCCTGGCTGCTGCACAACCCGGTCGTAACCTCAGTCATCAGTGGTCCGCGCACGGCCGAGCAGTGGCGTCAGAGCCTGGAGGCGCTATCGCTGAAACTATCGACCGAGACGCTGGCCAAGCTGGATGAGATCTGGCCCGGTCCAGGCGGGGAGGCGCCTAACGCCTACTCCTGGTAGACGAGTCGCGGGCGGGTCTGCCCCCGCCTGCGTCAAGTCAGTCATTCACCTTGAAAGCAAGCATCGGGGTTTCGGGCTCAGGGGCTGGCAGTCTGATCACATACCCCATGGATCGTCGAAGATTTCTCGTCGCAGATGACGAACCGGCTTCTCTAACATCGGCACAGCTCGACCGAGGGCATGTAACTAACATCCTGCTGGCAAGCACCGCGGCGGCGCCGAAGCTCAAAGAACTCCTTCCGCATTTCATCATGTTCGTGTTTCCGATTCACGACGAAACCAGCAACGAGCCGCCATCTTAAACTTTCAGCCGTCAACCTGTTTTCGCTGTGACGCGGGATAGCGATCGCCCACGATCTGAATCGCGGAGACCTCTCTCTCCAGCGCTTGCACATCCGTCGGTGTCAACACCAGATCGGCGGCGCGAAGGTTTTCGTCCAAGTGCGCCAGTTTGGTGGTGCCTGGGATTGGCACAATCCAATTGGCCTCCGCCACCGTCCACGCCAGTGCGATTTTAGCGGCAGTCATCCCACGGGGGCGACCAAACGAGTTGAGAACTTCCACGATCGCCAGATTTGCCCGAATGGCTTCGGGTGTAAAGCGAGGTAGTGTATTGCGGTTATCGTTGCCCGAATCGAAACGGGTGTATTCGGTGATGCCGCCGCCAAGGAAGCCTCGGTTGAGCTGACTGTAGGGTACAAAGCCGATACCCAGTTCTTGGAGCACGGGGAAAACTTCCTTCTCCTGGCCGCGCCACATCAGGTGGTACTCGCTCTGTACTGCGGTAACCGGCTGCACAGCGTGAGCGCGGCGGATCGTTTGCGCACTGACTTCGCAAAGACCAAAGCGCCTGACCTTGCCTTCTTGGATTAGATCCCTGACGGTGCCCGCGACATCTTCGACGGGCACTGTGGGGTCGAGCCGGTGCTGGTAGAACAACTCGATGGTCTCAATCCGTAGGCGTTTTAGCGATTCCTCCGCAACACGGAGAATATTTGTCGGACTGCTATCCAGTTCACCCTCGATGTACTTGCCATCTACGATGCGATGCCCGAACTTGGTCGTCACGTTCACCTTGCCCCGGAACGGGTACAGCCCTTCACCAGCAAGCTCTTCGTTGACGAGTGGTCCATAGACCTGCACGGTATCGAAAAGTGTGACTCCTCGCTCGGCCGCCTGATGTAGCAGCTCGATCATGGCCTTTCGGTCGGGGTGGATGCCCCGGTTGTAGTTCATACCCATAAACGCCGAAACCCAACGCGGAAACGTCCATTTTGAAACGCCGCGAGCCTAAGGTGCGACGCTTAGTGATGGTTGGCAAATCCATTGCATTGTTCCCTGATGGAGTTGCTTGCGCTGGCTGTGCTGCGGCTATTCCTACGACGGCTGACGAGACGCACACGGCAGCCCCAATCCCCGCGCCCGTCTTCAAGAAGGTTCTGCGGCCAGAAGAATCGAAAGTAGTCACGGCGTCCTTCTCCTTCATTGGTGGATTCGGGTGGTGCCTCGCGCTCGTTCCGATGAGGCAAAGTCAATCGCAAAGGGACAGCGAATATCCTTATCGATGACGCGCTCGAATATCTGGGAAATTGGATCCGGTCAGATCAGTTCAATATCGGCGGGGACGTTGCGAGCCGCGCAGTAATCGATGATCTCCGGCGTCTCGGTGACGCCGTCGATCATGGAACCCGCGAGACGCTCACGGCTGAAGGTCGGGCGCGAGCCATCCAATTCCGTTCCATCTGGGTAGCGCCGCATCACGACATCGACTAGCTACCGTATTGTTCGTCGCTGACCTGTTCGAGCCATTCGACGTTGTTCCCATCCAGTGCTTCCTGAATTGCGAGATGAGTCATTCCGGTGGTCGCAGTGGCACCGTGCCAATGCTTGACACCAGGCGGGCACCAGACGACGTCGCCGGCACGGATCTCATGCTTTCGGCCGTTCCACTCCTGCGTCCAGCCCACACCGGATGTGACGATGAGCGTTTGGCCAAGCGGATGCGTGTGCCATGCGGAGCGCGCGCCCGGCTCGAACTTCACGCTGCCGACGGACACCATCGACGGCGCTTCCGCCTGCTTCATCGGCTCCACTCGCACGACGCCCGTGAAGTTGCGGGCGGGGCCCACGAACGACGGCCGTGTACCGCTTGCCGAGATGGTCATCGCGGCCGAGCTGGCCTGCTGCGCGTGAACGACTTGATTCGATGCTACGAGCAGCAGCAATGTGACCGGCAGGATTGATTTCATGGCGTCGAAGGGAACGAAGTCGGACGGAGGGGCTGAATCGGATTGGCACGACGTCATCGGACGGGACGCTTGTCGAACACGTCACGTACGATCGGAAGCGCCGTGAAGACATTCGGCCAGCCCGTATAGAACGCCAGCTGCGTCAGTACCTCTGACGCTTCGGAGCGGGTCAGTCCATTGTCCATCGCACGATTCAGATGATAGGCGAGTTGCGCGTCCTGGCCGGTGGCGACGAGCGCGCTGACCGTCACGAGACTGCGGTCACGCGGCGCAAGGCCTGGTCGTAGCCACAGGTCGTTGAACAAGGTGTCACGGGTGAATCCGACCACCCCGGGCGCAACCGTACCGAAGCTGTGTTGTACGGCCGACTCGCGGCGTGCTTCCGCGGCTGCGTCGATCGGGAGCCGAGCGTCGGATGCCGGCGACGACTGCACGACCGTGATACCGCGCTCGCGATATACGGTCTGTATCGATCGGGCCGCCGCCGTTGCGTTGTCCCAGCCGGTATAGAACGCGAGATGCGCAACCAGCTCGGACATCTCGACGGGGCTGACGCCGCTGTCCAGCGCAAGGTTCACATAGGCAGGCAGATCTGTCGTCTGGTTCCTTGCGATCAAAACGGACAGCGTCACGATGCTGCGGTCACGACGCGACAGTTGCGGACGTTTCCACAGATCACCGAACACAACATCTTCGGTATAGCGATCCAGGACCGGCGAGCCGGAGTACAGGCTTGTCGGAGTCGACATCGGCGGTCGGTGGGGTGGTGCGTCGGAGCCAGATGTTGTTGATATCGGTGCGCACGCTGAGGTACCGAAAGAGATCAGTACAACCACGACTGCAATCCATTTCATGCGGGAATCTCCGTCGGGGCGGTCAGGAAAGTGTAGTGATACATGTGTAATCCACAGCGCTTCGGCCTTGTCGCTGGCACATGGCTTCCGCGAGGTTCATGCCGTGCCGGCATTTCATTTTCCTTGCAGCGACCAGCCGAATTTAACCGGTGCGAGTCGGCGTGGATAGCTATCGAAACCGGCTAAGCACGATAAACAGCGCTCATCAATTGCGTGCCGTCGCCTGTAGGCGCGTCGGACGGACCGGTCCCGTTCATCGAATTAACGCCGATCCCGTAATGGCGTAGCGCACCGCGCGCTGACTGATGGCATCAGCCGGATGGACATAACGATTGCATTCATGAGCGTTGTTGATGACGGCTTGCGGGTTTGAAGACTTCATCAATCGAGCCTACACGCCTATGATTGTCGTTATTGCAGTAGTCGTGATCCCTGCAGCCTCTCGTGTTTTACTCGAGCAGCTACTGCCATTGACCACATCGTCGCTCGCCGGATCATCCGGCAAGCCGTCCGTCGTATCGCCTTGCCCCCTTAGGTCTCAGATGCTTGCTACCGTACTTCACGGACCGCGCGACATTCGTTTCGAAACGCGCGCCGATCCGGAAATTCTCCATCCGACCGATGCGATCGTACGCATAAGCGCAACCTGCGTATGCGGCTCAGACTTGTGGCCGTACCGGGGTATCCAGCCGATCGGCGCACCCATGCCGATGGGCCATGAATACTGCGGGATCGTCGAGGCGGTGGGCGCTGAAGTCCGCCACGTGAAGGCGGGCCAATTCGTGATCGGTTCGTTCTTCGCATCCGACAACAGTTGCCCTGTCTGCAACTTCGGCTATCAGTCGTCGTGCCGACAGGCCGAATTTGTCGGCGGTGCGCAGGCCCCGTTGCTGCGGGTGCCGCTCGCCGACGGCACGCTCGTCGCGACGCCCATGCTGCCGTCGCCGGACATGATTCCCGATCTGCTTTCGTTGTCCGATGTAATGGGTACCGGCTGGTTCGGCGCTGTTGCCGCTCAGGTGACACCAGGCGCAACCGTCGCGGTGGTCGGCGATGGCGCGGTCGGGCAGTTGGCGGTGCTATCAGCCCACGAGATGGGCGCCGAACGCATCATCGCGATGAGTCGGCATCCGGCGCGTCAGGCGATGGCGCGTGATTTCGGTGCCACCGACATCGTCGACGTACGCGGAGACGAAGGCGTCGAGCGGGTCCGCGAAATGACCGCAGGCCTCGGCGTCGATTGCGCGATCGAATGCGTCGGCACACAGGAATCGATGATGCAGGCCATTCACGCGACGCGTGTCGGCGGACATGTCGGTTACGTCGGCGTGCCGCACGGCGTGACGCTGAAAGGTGAGGAACTGTTCTTCGAGCACGTCAAACTGCATGGAGGGCCGGCGCCCGTTCGGCAGTTCCTGCCGAAGCTGATCGGCCTGGTGCTGGAAGGCAGGCTACATCCGGGCAAGGTGTTCGATCTGACGCTCCCGCTCGCGGATGTCGCCGAAGGCTATCGCGCGATGGACGAGCGGCGGGCGGTCAAGACTTTGCTGATGCCGTAACGCGGTACCCGGAAAGCCGCTGAAGCTGCTGCCCGTCGGGCATTGATTGCCCGGCATGACGGTGACGGTAGCGGCACCGACGCATGCTATTTCACGCGACGCACAAGTATTCTGCAACATGGAAATCCAATGAACATTACGTTTGAAAATCAGGTCGCGCTCGTGACGGGCGCAGGTTCCGGTCTGGGGTTGGCGACAGCGCGCGCCTTCGCGGCATCCGGTGCGGCGGTGGCGCTCGCCGATTACAACGAGGAGGCAGTGCAGAATGCGGCCGACGCGTTGACGGCATCAGGGCATCGCGCCATTGCAATACGTTGCGACGTGTCGGATGACGCGCAGGTCGAGGCGATGGTTGCGCGGACGGTCGACGCATTCGGCCGGCTGGATGTTGCGTACAACAACGCTGGCGTGCAGAACGTGCTCGCAGAGACGGCCGATTCCCCGCGAGACGATTTCGACCGGGTCATCGCGATCAACCTGCGCGGTATCTGGAGTTGCATGAAATTCGAACTGCAGCAGATGCGCAAACAAGGCAGCGGCGCGATCGTCAACTGTTCGTCGCTCGGCGGCCTGGTGGGCGGCGCGGAGCGCGGCACGTATCACGCGGCGAAGCATGGAGTGATCGGGCTGACCAAGAGCGCGGCGCTCGAATACGCTGCGCGTGGCATCCGCGTGAACGCAGTCTGCCCCGGCCTGATCTGGACACCGATGGTCGATCAAATGGTCGCGTCCGGGCAGGGTCCGGCGCTCGAGGCAATGACCGCCAGCGTTCCGATGCAGCGTCACGGACGTCCCGAAGAAATCGCCGACGCGGTGCTGTGGTTATCCAGCAGCATGGCGAGCTACGTAACCGGCCAATCGATCTCGATCGACGGCGGATTTATCATGCGTTGACTTCAGCAAGCCTTGTCGGCGCTGATCCGGTCAAATACTCGCTGGACCAATGCAGTCAGAAGCATCAAGGATGCAAGGTCTACGCGGTTGACAGTTCGGTCGTATGGTATGGGGAAAAATAGCTTGCCGATGCATTCGCTCGCGTCCGCCTCAACCAGTCTGGGCAACGGCGGATAACCGCTTTTGCCCCCTCGAAAATCAACAGAACTCCCTAGCTGTCGTTGTCAGCGCCCCGAGCAACTCGGTGCGATCGACAAGCTTGCTCGCGATCAGGTGCCGGACCTTACCTTCGGCCTGCCAGACGCCATAGACCGCAAGCAGTGCAGCACCGAGCGCTTCCTTCCGAAACTTTTCGAGTAGACCCGGCCAGAGGATCACATTTACCTGGCCGGTCTCGTCTTCGAGCGTCATGAACAAGACACCGTTCGCGGTACCTGGACGCTGTCTCACCGTGACAACCCCGCATGCACGCGCAAGCTGTCCGCTGCGCAACGTCGCCAGCTGCTCGGCCGACTGCAGGCGATCGAGCGCCAGGCGATCGCGCAGGAGCGCCAGCGGATGTCGGCCGAGCGTGAATCCCATCGCACGATAGTCGGTCACGATCTCCTTTCCTTCGGAAGCCTGCGGCAACGCCGGCGCCGCGTCGTCGCGTTCGGTGCCGCGCAGGAGATCCCGATCGGGCACAGCGGCCGCAGCCAACCAGAGCGCCGCGCGCCGGTTGCCGCCGGCGAGCGCGCGCAACGCGTTCGCGCGCGCGAGCACCTGAAGATCGTGCCGATCAAGCTGCGCCCGCCGCGCAAGATCCGCGACGTCGACGAACGGCCGCACTGTGCGCGCGAACTCGATGCGCTCGGCAGATTCCACGCGCATGCCGCGCAGCAGCGAGAAGCCGAGCCGCACCGGTGCCGACGTCGTCGAGCCCTCGATCGCTGAATCCCACGTGCTAATCGTGACGTCGACGGGCAACACCTGGACGCCGCGGCGCTTCGCATCCTGTAGGAGCTGCGACGGCGTGTAGAAGCCCATCGGCTGACTGTTGAGCAGCGCGGCCAGGAACACGGCCGGCTCATGCCGGCGCAGCCAGGCGCTCGAGTAGACGAGCAGAGCGAAGCTGGCCGCGTGGCTCTCCGGAAAACCGTATTCGCCGAAGCCCTTGATCTGCGCGAAGATCGACTCGGCGAACTCGCGATCGTAGCCGCGCTCCAGCATGCCGTTCACCAGGCGGTCGTGGTACGGCTCGAGGCCACCTTTGCGCTTCCATGCCGCCATCGCGCGACGCAGCTGGTCGGCTTCGCCGGCGGAAAAGCCGGCGGCCAGCATCGCGACCTGCATCACCTGCTCCTGGAAGATCGGCACGCCGAGCGTGCGCGCCAGCGCCTTCTCCATACCTTTCGACGGAAACGTGACCGGCTCCAGCCCTTGGCGCCGGCGCAGAAACGGATGCACCATCCCTCCTTGCACCGGGCCCGGCCGCACGATCGCGACCTCGATCACCAGATCATAGAAGCATTGCGGCCGCAGGCGCGGCAACATCGACATTTGCGCGCGCGATTCCACCTGGAACACGCCCATGCTGTCCCCGTTGCAGAGCATGTCGTAGGTGGCCGCGTCCTCTGCTGGAATATCCTGCAGCTCGAAAACTTCACCTCGTTTTTCTGAAATCATGTCGAGCGCACGCTTCGTGGCGCTCAACATCCCAAGGGCCAAGACGTCCACCTTCAGGATACCGAGCGCCTCGATGTCGTCCTTGTCCCATTGAATAATCGTGCGATCCGCCATCGCGGCGTTCTCGACCGGCACGAGCCGCGTCAGCTTGCCGCGGCTGATCACGAAGCCCCCCGAGTGCTGCGACAGGTGACGCGGATAGCCGAGCAGCTGCGCCGCGAACGCGGCCCACTGCTGGTTGAGCGGTGCCTCGGGATCGAGGCCGGCCTCGGCGAAGCGCTGCAGCAGATCCGCGCGGGAATCGAACCAGTGGTGCTGCTTCGCCACGCGATCCACGATCGCTGGATCCACGCCGAGTGCCTTGCCGGCCTCGCGCAGCGCGCTGCGCGGCCGGTACGTGGTGACGGCCGCCGTCAGCGCCGCGCGATCGCGACCGTACTTCCGGTAGATGTACTGCATCACTTCTTCGCGACGTTGATGCTCGAAGTCGACGTCGATATCGGGCGGCTCGTTGCGCTCCTTGCTGATGAATCGTTCGAACAGCATTGACTGTCGCGACGGGTCAACCTCGGTCACGCCGAGTGCGTAGCAAACGCACGAGTTCGCGGCCGAGCCGCGGCCCTGGCACAAGATGCCGCTCTGGCGCGCGAACTGCACGATGTCGTAGACGGTCAGGAAATATGCCTCGTAACGCAACTCCGCGATCAGCTGCAGCTCGTGCTCGATCTGCGCCTGCACGTCGACCGGGATACCGGCCGGGAAGCGCCGGCGTGCGCCGATATAGGTCTGCTCGCGCAGGTACGTCGCGGCGTCGTAGCCGGCCGGCACCAGCTCGTCCGGATACTCGTACTTCAGGTCGTCGAGATTGAACGTGCAGCGCCTCGCGACACGCACTGTCTCCTCGAGCGCACCGGCGGGGTAGAGGTTCGCGAGCCGCAGGCGCGATCGCAGGTGACGCTCCGCATTCGGCGCGAGTTCGTACCCGCACTCGGACACCGGCCGACCGACCCGGATCCCGGTCAGCACGTCCTGCAGCGGCTTGCGCGACCGGACGTGCATCAGCGGCCAGCTAGTCGCCACCACGGGCACACCGTGCCGCGCGGCGACGCGTTCGACCACGCCGCGGTGGATGTCATCCATCGCCCGTGCGTGCAGCGTCAGCGCGACCGATGCGCGATCGCCGAACATGCGCGCGAACCATTCGAGCTGCGCGTCGAGACGCTGCTCATTGGCCGGGAAGTCGGGTGACAGAATCGCCAGGCAATCGGGCAAGCCGCGCAGGTGGGCGTAGGGTGCTTCGGGATGATCAACGTCGAGCGGCGCGAGCCGGTAGGAGCCCTTCTTGCCGCGCATGCGACCGAGCGAAATGAATTCGCAAAGATTGCCGTATCCGTCGCGGTTCATTGCGAGCGCGGTGAACGCGAGCGCGGACGATCCGTCGGCGGCCGTCAGTCGGAAGTGCGAGCCGATGATCAGCGGCATGTTTGCCGCTTTCGCTTCCACGTACGCGCGCACGACGCCGGCCAGCGAGCATTCGTCGGTGATCGCGATCGCGCTGTAGCCGAGCTGCGCCGCGCGTGCTACGTATTCCTCCGCGCGCGACGCGCCGTGCAGGAACGAGAAATCGGAGGCGACCTGGAGTTCCGCGTAGGCGGGCAAGGTGCCGAAATTCCCGGCGTCCACGACGAATCAACCGAACAGGCCGTGCAGAAAAAAGCGCGCTTCGCTTTCGTCGCTGGCCGTCGGCCGCTCCTTGTAGATCCAGTAGCAGATGCCGTTGTCGTCCTCGGCGACGAAGTAGTCACGCGTGACGACCAGCCCGTCTTGCCAGCCGCCTTCAATGCGCTCGCCGGGCGACACCATGCGCAGCGGCGTGCCGTAGAACGGCCGATGTTGACGTATGAGCAGCGGAACAGGTTTGTCGAGCAACCAAGCGGGGCGCGGCAGATCAGCCGGCAGCGGCCCGACCTTCGGTGCATCGCGCATCGGCACCCAGCGGGCGGCCGCCTCCGGACGGTAGTCGGCCATGGGAGCGGGCACCAAGACGTTCTCGGCTCCGAGGCGCGCGGTCAGCAGTTCGAGCAGCCGGGCGTGATCCTGCGGTGTGCCGCCAGGTTCCGGGAACAGCGAATCGCTCGGCGCGGCCGCTTCCTGCACGCTTCGAGCGACGAGCCGCACGGCGATCACGGGGCCGGCGAGCTCGACTTGTGCGAGCCGTTCCTTGACGAGCCGCATCAGGTGCTCCTCGAATCGAGTGGGAGCACCCAGTGCGATCTCGATTTCGGTTGGCGCGATCGCGTCACGCCCGCGCTCATGCTCGAGCAACAGCGCGAACGCCGCGACATCGAGCTGCTTCGCGGTGAGCCAGCCAGTCAGTTGCATGATCAGCCGACGCGCGACGAACAACAACGCCTCGGCATGCTCAACACGGTCCATCAGCTCGACGCGTGTGTCGAACGAGGGCGGCATTTCAAGCCACTCGTAGGCGGCCGGCGCGTTGCCCGCGACCTGGTCGAGCCAGTCGAGTAGCCGCGTGCCACATCGCTTCTTGAGACCAGCCCGCGGAAGGCGCTGCAGATCTGCGAGCGTTTCGCAGCCGAGCTCGTCGAACCAGATTGCGTATCGTCGTGCGTCGGGGGCAACGGCGAGCGACACGCGCGCGAGCGCGCGGCGCAACGACCGCGCGGACAGCGCGAGACCACCACGCAGACCGCGGGCGACCATCCACGCGGCCGGGCCCGTCGACGCCACGGATATCGCCGCGGTAACGCCGAACGATGCGACGACGTCGCGCACACGCTGGCGCAACGCACGGATGCCGTGGAACAGGCGCAGGCTTGCTGTCACGTCGAGCAGCACCACGGCTTCCTCGGCGTCGACAACGCTCGGCGTGAACTGCAGGAGCGCGTAGGCGACACCCAGCACGAGCTCACGCTCGCGCGCGGCGTCACGCTCGCGGATCTGCGCGTCCGGCGCGAGCGACAGCACGCCTCCGCGGCGCATGCCGGCGACCACGCCGAGCGCACGCGCGGCGCGATCGAGCGCCACGACACGGCCGCCCTCAAGCACAACAAGCCCGCGCGCATCGTCAGGCGACGGCGCCGGCGATCGCGGCCGGAACACTTCGAGGTTGAGATGCGGCAGATGCACGCCGATCCAGACTTGCATGACGGTTCAACAAAATCGGCGAGGGAGACAAGGGAACGAACAGCGGCGTATCACGTGCCGGCCCGCGGCGCTTCACAAACGTGACATCGATGCCGTCACGCCTGGCCGCCAGCGCGAGCCGTAACGGTGCCGGTGACGCGTCGCGTGCCGCAGCTGCCGGCCGGAACAGGAAAAACAGTGTCGAGCCGCTCTGCGCGGCCAGATTGAGCCGACGCAGCGCGTCCGCACGCACATGGGACTGCCAAAGCAGTACAGCAGCGCACGTCCCGGCACGCAACGCCTGTTCGGCGGCCCATAAGGCGTCAGCCGTCCGCGGCGCCGGCAGTGACACAAAGCCCGACGAATCGACGCCCCAATACGCGAGGGCCAGTGGCTGCAACGCGTGCGGGGGCTGGATCAGCACGACCGGCCGGCCAGCTGAGCGCGCGAGTACCGGTGCCAGTAGCCGAAGCTCGCCGATACCAGGCTGCTGCGCGAGCAACTCGACCAGTGCGCCGGCCGGCCAGCCGCCGCCAGGTAGCTCGTGCGTCAGCTCCGGATGACCGGTGTCGACGCCACGCACGCTCGAGCGCGCCAGCTGGCTGGCGCGCCAAAGCGCTGGGTGAATGGCTTCAGGATGGGCGAGGGCGGGGTGCATGGGGTCGGTTACGCAAACACTGTACGTTTATACAGTATATGCCAGAGATTGCCCCCTCTCCAACCCCCAGCCGTTTACGCCGCCAGTTGGTGCTCGTAGTACGGTCGTTCGCGATCAGCGAGGATTTCGCGCAGTTGCGCGCGCCGGCTTGGATCCGGTGCAAGCCAGGCGTCGACGTTTGAGGATTTAATGGGGACGATACACCTGTCGTGGCCAGCTGCCGCCACTTCCGGCGGCGGCTCGTCGGTAATCGCCGCGAACGACCAGAGATCGTCCGCGCCCGGGATTTCGGTGCGCGTCCACAAGCAGGCAACCTGCATGGGTTGCGGCGGCGTAGGGTCGAAGCGGAGCACCACCTTCTGACCATCGCGATCGACGTTTTCGAAAAACGCATCGACCAGGATCAGACCATGCGTGAAGCCGAATACCTTCCGCCAGGCCGTGTGGAGCGCGTCGGCCCGAGCATTGTATGTGCCATGCTTGATGCGCTCGTCCGCCTCGGTCCAGCCCGGCAAGCGGCATCTATATCGCATCGGCACAACCAGGCGCTTGCCATCGAGTTCGATCAGCACGGGGGCGTACCAGCCTGGGAAGATCCGCGAATCGCCTTCCTTCAGCTCACGCCGGCGGAGATCGTCGAGGCCGCGCTGCGCCGCGGCGATTTTGTCCGTGGAGATCCGGACATCCTCACTGGCGGACTTGGTGACCTTCACCTGCAGCTTGCGTTCTGCCGCCGCGAGTCGCGCCCGCTGCGCGAACAATTCGGCCTCGAGTTCGGACGTGCGGCGTTGCTGAAAGTCGGCGATCGCGATCGTGATGTCGTCGCTGATGGGCGCCTCGAGGAGTCCGGCATCGAGCGCTTTCGGGATCTTGATGTTGGTGGTCGCCAGGCGCGCGAAATACAGGCGCCGGAACGTCTCGATGTCCATATCGGCGCCGTACCGCCGCACATACTCGCGATAGTTGGCCTGGACCTTGGCGGAATAGCACATCGTGGTCTCCCTCGACAACCGCAGGTCAACAGGGTACCGCATGTCACACTCACCTGCTAAACACCTGTCCCTTGCCAGCTGGCACATCCATTTCGGCACGTTAAAGCTTCAATGCTGAATCGGCCGACACACTGCCGAGGTCGCCATTCCTCATCGCATGTGACATCTCCGAATGCAACGCATATCAACTTCTGGGCCGTGCTCCCCATGGGGCGCCCAGTAAATATTGGAGAGCGAACATGCCAGATCAAATGAAACTGCCAGCACCGTCAGGTGAGGCGAAGCTGTACCGAGTCACGCTTGATTGGAATCCAGACGACAGCGAGGAAGGTGACTACTGCACAACCGTCTGGGCCTCCAGCCATGACGATGCAATCCGTGCTGTTGCCGTTGAAATGGCGGACTCAGGAGAACGGGAGTTTGACGCTCCGGCGGACCGGGACCGCTTCATCAAACACGTCATCGGCGGTTCGGGGCTTTACGCAGCCGAAGACTATGCGGAGATCATCGACGCCGGCTTGCGAGAGTTGCTTGCCGGTTGCCAGGATGTGTTGGCGACAGTCCGTGATCTGATCAAAAATTCCGGTATCCTGCGCAAGCCATCCATGTCGGTGGACAAGTTCGACTACGACGGAAGTTTCGTGCAGGACCATTGTTCCGAATGCGGACAGTACCAGGCGGAATGCGAGTGCGATGAGCTCCAGACAACTTATCGAAATCGTTGAGCCGAGGCCTTCGCCACTGCCACCGTACAGCTGATCGAGCAGCTCGCAACAAACACCCACTGCGTACCTTCTCCGGTACCGGTGGGTGTTTTTTCTTGTGTGCGCTCTTAGCGTGGCTGACTGGCTTCCTGCAGAGCGAAAAAGCAAGGTGCGAGCCGACATATACACCGAAGAGGTTCCGTGCCCCGGGTTCCAACGTTGACAGAAAACCGCCCCAAAATCCACTCATTGAGTGCTATCCTGTTGGATGCATTCACGGTCGATCTCGACCAATACAGGTGCAGTACCTTCATCCCCCGACATATTGCCGGAAAGACGCTATCCGCCTGAACGCAATCTCTATTCGATGTCGGTCATGCGGTCCCTTACGCCGCATAGTCCGAGTCGGGGAATTTAGTCCGGTCACTGCAAAATGGCACGGTTCGATAGGAAGGCAAAGTGGCAAAGAACAAGCCTTTACCCCAAGGGGATTTTCTCAGGGACGCGATGATGCGTCTGGGTATGAAGACCATCGATGAGTTCGCGGAGCGTTTGGGTACGCCCAAACGAACGCTGGAAAACTGGCTCGCATCGCCAGATTCCTCGTCGTATCGAACCATGCCGGAAATAGCATGGAAGTTCGTTCGCGAGATTCTACAGAATGCGCGAGGACGCGGAGTGATCGGATTCTGAAACGAACCATTATGCAAACTGTTAACTTCCCTTCCGTCTCTGACGTAGATTCAGCGATTACCGAGTTCAATCGCGACTTTCCTCGCCCAAAAATGGGCGCGATTGTGCTAAGTTTGCCCTACCATATCGTTGACGACTTCGCCTTCGGAAGTTTTCCCAATTCTGCTGCGGCGGGCGTCTACCTTGTATTCGACAGGGAAGATCGCCTGCTCTATGTCGGTAAAGCGGATGGGTTGGGTAAGCGTCTCGGCACCCACTTCGGCTGGAATCCCGACCGAACGGCGGGCTTTGTGAAGAATCCCAAACTTGAAAACGCACACGCAGTGCGGACGATAGGACTTCCGGCGGAAAGTTGGTTTGAAGCGGCAGCTATCGAAGCGTTCCTGATTCGAAAGCTGGACCCTGGCCTCAACGTAGTAGGGCGAGAGACATCCTAGTCACTTGCCAGCGAATCTGAGGATTAGAGCCACAAGGGGCGCACCTGCGCCCCCCCCGAACGTCGGCCGGTCGCCGACAAATATTCTAGGCACTCGTGATGGCAGAAACCAAACGCACCTATTCGAAAGTGAAGGCCGAAATCGAAGCATTGACTGCCGAGGCCGCGCAACTTCGCGCCGCAGAAATCGAAGCAATCCTCACTGACATCCGCGCGAAAGTAGTCGAATACGGTTTAACCGAGCAGGACGTCTTCGGTCGAAAGCGAAGCCCACGCGCAAAGAGCACGTCTGAAGCGAAGACGACTAGCGTGGCGAAATATCGCGACCCGAAGTCCGGTGCAACGTGGTCCGGCAAAGGGCGTGCACCGTCGTGGATCGCAAAAGCCCGGAATCGCGATCGCTTCTTGATCACGGAATAACCGCAACACGGGCGCGCCATGCAACCGTATACATCAAACGTACTCCGAACTATCTAGCGATTCCAAGCGGGCCGTCTAACTAGCCGCCGCAACGGCCCGTTTCCCCACCTGACGCACTGTCCGCGCACCTTCATTCACGCCCCACTCTCGCTGGGAATACCCTGGCCCCATGGCTGTATCGGCGTCAGTTCGTCTTCACCCCCCCTCACACGGGGAACACTCTTCGCAGTTGGCGATCAGGCATTCGCCAGTCCTTCAACCCCCGCTCACGTGGGGAACACAAATGCAGACTGCCAGCAGCCTGAGCCACTTCCCTTCAACCCCCGCTCACGCGGCGAACACATGACGGCCTGAACCTTCTGCCGCTGCTCATCCCTTCAACCCCCGCTCACGCCGGTAACACGGTGTGGCGGGGCATTCCTAACTGGGGGCTTTCCTTCAACCCCCGCTCACGCGGGGAACACAGTGGACCGAACCTAATCCACTCACGGGACTGCCTTCAATCCCCGCTCACGCGGGGAACACCGGGGTTCCCCCCTCAACACGGCCCCAAGGTACCTTCAACCCCCGCTCACGCGAGGAACACGTGTTTCACACGGCATTGCCGCTCAAATACACCCTTCAACCCCAGCTCACGCGGGGAACACGAGAAATTCGCGCACCTCGAAGCCTTGTTCTACCTTCAACCCCTGCTCACGCCGGGAATATGCATACCTACCACGTTTGCCCATAATCCACTAACTTCAACCCCCGCTCACGCGGGGAACACTATTGCTTTAGCTGCGCTTTCGTCATCAGCTTCCTTCAACCCCCGCTCACACGGGGAACACGCTATGGGTCGAGATCCCGGATGGGACATACAGCCTTCAACCCCCGCTCACGCGGGGAACACAGTTGAGGGCGTTCCGCAAGGCGTGTTTCACACCTTCAACCCCCGCTCACGCGGGGAACACCCAGTAAAGGCCAGTCGGAAAGTCGCCGGCCTCCTTCAACCCCCGCCACGCGGGGAACACTTGAAAAGCCGGCATTCGGATTCACGCATCGACCTTCAACCCCCGCTCACGCGGGGAACACCGCAGTCACTGCATCTTCTCGGCGCGATTGATCATTCTACTTTTCCCAATCTTCAACCCCCACTCACGTGGGGAATACGTTGTATGGCCGCCCGTCCTTTCGACCTGTTACCTTCAACCCTCGCTCACGCGGGGAACACACCCGCGAGCTGTCGTCCCAGCGTGGATTCTCGCTTCAACCCCCGCTCACGCGGGGAACACAATTTGAGAATGGCAGTCGAGATCGAACTGACACTTCAACCCCCGCTCACGCGGGGAACACGGGTGCGCTGACACAGAATGCCCAAATGGCTCCCTTCAACCGCCGCTCACGCGGGGAACACGGTGTTCCCACCTATATTTTGACGCTGAGTCAACTTCAACCCCCGCTCACGCAGGGAATCATCGAAGCCGCCTACACAAGCAGGTCCGGCGTCACGTACGCAATCCCCCTCGTGTCGACCGCCCAATATGGCGGCCGCGTCGCCATCGCGACCGCCTCCGCTCCTTCGTGTGGCCAGGGAAGCACGCGTCGCTGCCAGAGATCGCGCGCGGCATCATCACGCTCGATGTGAAAAGACCTGATCCGCCCGTAGCCCATTCGCGCTTTCGCACCGAGATGCGTCACATACCCGGTTTCGGGGGACAACAGATCCACCAGTCGATCCTCGTCACCGACACACCACGCGTGTACCTGCTCAACCTGCCGAACAGGAAAAAACTTGAACTGCTGTTTCAGCAGCCCACGCGCGGTGTCGACCTTGTAGGCGTACTGCTTGAGCGGAAACTTGTACCGCCCTTCGATCTGCCCACCCTCGATGCGCCGAGCCATATCGTACGCATCCGTCTTTCTGGTCCAGAAGCGCATCGAGTGCGGTCCTGGATCGCCGCCAGGAACGATGGCAGACGCCTTCCAGCACCTGGCGTCGTCACGCTGATCGCGCTCGAGTGGAAGAGGGAAGTCTGCAAGCTCGCGCAGCGTCTTGGGATCGGCCTCCCAAGCCCCAGCAGCCCGAAGGCTTTCCTCGACGATCGCATACGCGATCAAGGCGTCCAGATGGAGCGGGTGCGCACCCGCCACCATCGGTGTCGCGAGGGTCCACGTCAGTCGAAGGGGGGTCATCTCAAGCCTCCTCTTCGACAGCCTGACGCGGCATAAAGAAGTCCATCATCACCTCTGCGGAAAGCGAAGCCAACGCGTCATTTGCCGCCGCGACATACCGCTGCGACACTTCATCGGAAAGCGTGGCGTCCGCTCCCGCCAGATCAGTCGTGAAAACCTGGAAGGACTCACCATCCCGTTCGAGCGACAGCCGCGCGCCAAACTGCCCAAGCCCAGTACGCACCCAGCCGCCGAGCGCTTGCTCGCGGACCAGCGCACGCAGCGCCAGCAGCATCAGCCCGACGTGTGCGTCGCTGACGTCATCCGCAAGATCCAGATGGAAGTACATCGGCGTGCCCGCAGCGATCGCCTGAATCGACATCATGTTCCCGACGTCCGACTTCTTCTGAATGTCCTTGCTCGCGATCTCCTTGTTCTGAGCCTTCTTCTTGTCGTCGCCGCGCTGAACCCGCTTCTGCAAAATGTCGGTCTGGTACCCCTCCACCGCAGCCGTGGCATTCTCGATGTACTTCTCGAGCTCGTCGGGACGCAACACGCGCATCACGTCGTCGACCCGCAGCAAATGCCGAACGACCAGCAGTTGGTCACCCCGCAGCGGGCTCTCACCAGTGAAATCCTTCGGCAACCACGTCGTGTCGGTTTCGTCGCCATACTGTCGCGGCACCGCGCCAACTTCGATCGTCGAGGCAATGACCGGGAGCAAATCGGCAACACGGAACCGCGACCGCAGAATACGCGTCCCGCCACCGAACAATCCCATGTAAACGTTGTCCCGCGCGCGAAGCACCTCTTCGATCGTCACGTCGTTTTCGGGCTTACCGCTGACTGCACCGCAATTCAGGCCCGCGTAGAGCTCGAGCTTCACCTTGCGCGATGCAGTGATCGTGTCCAGCACGATCGATGCAGCCTTGCGACGAAGGCGGCCGCGCAGGTCATTGCCCGGGAAGTACGGAATGCGCTCCATTCCCCGGCGGGTGAGAATGCGTTGCTGCATAGTCGGGGTGGCCGTGCTTGCCTCGACGCCCACCATCGACCCCTTCAGCGATTCGTCCGGCGTTGCGCAGTGGAGCGGATGGGTCAGCTGGAAAATGCCGGTGATGCGGTTCGTGATCGTCATGTTCCTTCTCCAAAAGATGTGCCTAAGAGGGCGGGGATTATTGCTGCGCGGTGGCTGCCGGCAGCTTTCGTTCGGGGCGCTGCGGATCCGGTGCGTACAAGGTCGCTGTCAGCCCCCAGATCTCGCCTGCTGTCAGCGAGTGAATGAGGGCGATGTCATCCTTGACCTGCGCGTCTTGCCCCGCCAGTTCGTAGAGATCGCCACGGATGGCTCCGTGCGCCGGATCGGTCAGGTCACGCGACAGGCGAACGAAGGGGTTCTTCAGAGCCGCGCCGCGTCCTTTCCGATTCGCGGTCGCGGCCGCAGCGAGGCGCCTAGCCGCAGCAGTACCTTCTTCGAGAAACTTCCGTCGTACCGTCAGCAGGACCTCCCCATATCGAACGGTGAACACCTCGCGGGACACATTGACGGGTGTACGCCAAACCACGTGCTGTCGCTTTTGATCCGACTGCAGGAACAGCCACTGCCCCTCGGGAGGATTCAGGAGCCAATACGCGATGTGCTCATTGCTAGCGGCCGGAAAGACCCCTTCATCACAGATCACCGACTTTGTGTAGCGCTGCGTGAAATCCAGGTTCCACGTTGCTGCGCACCAGCCACAGATCACGCGCGACGCCCCTGAGCGCAGCGCCCCGTAATCCGTGAATGAAGCGTCGGGCTCGAACGGCATCACCGGCTCTCCCGCCAGATAGATATGACCGCACATAGCGCACGTGCACGCCGAACGTGCGCGGCCCGATTCAACAGGTTGCAGGCCCGCGGCAGAGATCGCGAGACGAGACGGGCTGATCAACGGAAGGGGGCTCATCCTGCAAACCTCCGTGGACGTTGCTGTTCAAGAGCGTAGTTGACCGAGAGCGCCGCCAGGTCGAGCCCGATTCGCCCGTACCCACGGGAGGTAAGGTTGCCGACAAACCAGAAGCCCTCAAGTTCGGCGTGAATGGTGAAGGACATGTCGAGCAATGTGACGTACTCGTTCGTCGGCCCGGCCGTCGTCGACAGGCGGAGCCCAATTTCTCGCTTGACCTCAACATCGACCCCCAGCTGTTCCTCGGGCGGGCAGTCGATTCCATACCGTGCGGCCATGCGCTCGATTCCCGCGACCAGCCGCCGACGCGCCAGTTCTTCGATATCCGAAGCCCGCGCGCTGGGTGAGCGGCGCTTCAGCGCCATTTCTCGAACCCAGTATCGCCGCGGCTCGTGACGCGGCTTCAGGCTCAGCTCGTGTTGCTCGACCTGAACCGGCGTGTTTTGCTCCGCGAGGTGGCTAGCCGCCCGCACCGCGTCTCCCATGACCTGATAGATCACGCCCGCATGGTCCTCGTCCGCCAGGATGCCCAGCCAGCGCTTCCCGCCCAGGATCCGCACGCCCGGCATACCCTGCGCCGGTCCGTTGCGATCGTCGTAGTGGAAGAGGGCGCTCGGGAACTCCCGACCCGCCGACTCTTTCGCGAGCAATTCACGGAATCGCGAGGCGTAAATCTGGACGCCGGCCGGTAGACCGATTCGCAACAATGTCTGCTTTCTCATCGACTTCTCCTGCGGGTTGTTCAACGTCGTTGACCGCTTCATCTCGCGGAAACAGAACCGAGCATAAAAACCGAACCTGTTTTGCAGAAATGATTTCTGCAATTTTTCTCGGGCGACGACACTTCGCACGTGCGGCCCACGGACGTGCGGCCGATCGCGAAGGAATTTGTTGACGAATTGCGCACTTTCGTCCGGCCCTTTCGCGGAACCGCCATATCGCGCGGAAACGGAAACGGACCAAATTCGGTGTTCGGCACCGCAGTGGCGTCCCCGCTTCCATAAGGAGAAAGCTCAATGAGCCTGAACATGACGCTCGCCATTCCAGCCGAATGGCTGTCCGTATCGATCCCCGAGTACCTGACGATCCAGCACGACGAAGATCGCGTGCGATCGGCGGTCAAATCGCTGATCATCGATGCGTTGCATCGCGAATTGCCGATCGACCAGGCCACCGACGAGCACGGCGACCGCCGACGAATCTTCATCAGTCTTCCCGAACCCCATGCAAGCGCGCTGCGCGCGAGGGCGAAGGACCACGCTCTCGGTACTTCGGCATTTACTCGCGCATTGGTTGCAAGCGGCTCACGGCAAAGAGGGGCTCAAGCCGCGCCGGTTACCTGGGACGAAAGCGACCCGATGGTCCGCGTCACGCGAGCGCTGCAGGCGATCGACTCGGGAGTCACAATCCGCGCAGAACAGATCACGGTGGCCGCGATGATGCGAAACTGCCTCGCGGACGCCGGTATCGGGTTGATCGAAGCTGGAACGGGCGTCGGCAAGACGCGAGCGATGGTCGCAGCCGCATTCGATTGGATCTCGGCACGCGGCAAGCGAGCAGTAATCGCAGCACCCACAATCGCACTGATCCGTCAGCTCGCTGCGGAAGTGGCGCTTCAGCAGCGAGCTTGCGCCGAGCCGCCCTGCGTACGACTTGTATTCGGACGACGGGAGTTCGTGAGCGCGCGGGCATTGGAGGCGTTCATCGCAGACGCTGACGCGCGGCGACGCGACGTACCAGACGTTGCGCAAGCTCGCCAGTGGCTGGCCGACGGTGGCTCAGCTGTTCATCAACATCTCGGTGTTGGCACGCGTTGGCTGGCCGGTGCCCTGGAAGCCGTCGCTCCGGCTTTCCCGGTCGACGAAGTCCGGTTGTCCGATGTGAACGCGATGGAAGATCCTGGTTATCGCGCGTATCGAGCACAATTCATCGTCGCGCCCGACGACGAGAACGAAATAGTCCTCTGCACCCACGCCATGTTGGCTCAGGACATGAGAATCCGACTACGAGCCGCCGGCAAAGACGAGGATTTCCGTGCGGTAGACCAGGAAATCGGAGACGAACTCCGGTCGCTGCGCAGCGGCAGGGAGGACACTGCGGTCGCGCGCGACCGTCTGAAGGATCTCTACGCAACGCGGCACGCACTGTTCGAATCGGTAACCGAAGACAATGGACTGCTACCCGACTATCGGGCGCTGATTGTCGACGAGGGACACCTCCTCGAGCAAATTTTCTCGAGCTCGCTCTCACGCTATGTCTCTCTCAATCAATGCGTCCGCCACATTCGAGAATACAAGAGGCACGGTGGGCGAGTCTCCGGACAAGTCATCGAACGCCTCGAGCAACTGGTGAGCGAGATCTCCGGCGTCGGCGCGAGCGCGCGTCGGGATTTCGTCAACTTGTCGGGCAGCGATCCAAATATTCGGCGCCTCGCGGTATTGCTACAGCGTATCGCTGAATGCCTCGACGAAATACCGGCCCCTAGGAAGAGCGCGGAGGGCGACCCTGCTCGTGCACGCAGTGCCATCCAGGCGCGCATTGCGGCCTCCGTGATCCGCAATGCGACAACGTCAGCGATCACACGGGCGTACCTTCGATTCTCCCCGACCCGCCATTACCCCCAGTTGTACGTTGGTAGCGGTTCCGTCGAGTCGATCATGCGAACGATGTGGAGTCGCCTCGACGGCGCAGCTGTCGTCTCCGCCAGCCTGTATCTGAAGCGCTTGAACGGCCCCTCGGCCGGTTACCAACGAATGCTACTTGGCATCCCCGAGGCGCGAGGAATCGAGTACCCGCCCATACATGCGCCGTGGAGCGTCGCGCCGGTGGCGGGTCTTTGGACACCAGGTGCGTTCGCGAAGCGATTGCGACCGCCCACGCGCGCCGATCGTCTTGCCGATACCGAATACCAGCGCGCGGAGGAAGGGTGGCTCGACAGTCTCGCTCCCATCATCGAGTCTAACCATCAGACGGCGATTGGCGGCACCCTCGTGTTACTCACGAGCTACAAGGCTGTCGACGGCCTCGCCAGACGGTTGTCGGGCACCACAACACTACTTGTGCAAGCGAGGGAAGAGTACCCGCTGCGACGGCAAGCCGAGGACTTTCTGAAGCTACGTAAGGCCGGAGTGCGACCGCTCTGGCTTGCGGTCGGAGGAGCGTGGACCGGACTCGATATCGGGGGACACGATCCCTGGGCGCGCCTCTTCGACGGGGGGAGCATTGCTGCCGATCAGGACAATGTACTGACAGACCTGGTGATTCCGCGGCTACCATTCGGCACGAACCAGTCCATCACGCATTTGTGGCGCGCGCAAAATCGGCCCGGGATACCGTGGGACCTCCTCGAGGCCGCTTTCCGATTCAAGCAAGGTCTTGGGCGGTTGGTTCGGCGCGCCGGCCTCCCACAGAATCGCCGGATTTTCGTACTGGACGGTCGACTCGAAGACGCTGGCGCCGACTCGGCATACGCGCTTTTCAGGCAAGCAATGTCGCTCTATCCGGTCAAGGCACTGGCCACCGAATAGCGGAACACTTCAGGTCGGCGGCACTTCTCGCATGCGGGAAGCGCTGCTGTGCCCTTGGCATCTCGGCCTTCAATACTGCCCATCACACGGATCAGCGGTCACCTTGCTAGCACCATGGTTTGTCCACCACGCCCATTCCACTTGCGCGTACGCATCTCCAGGTACTACGACTTTGCCGAAAGGCCCAACCAGGAGATCCGCCATGCTGAAGCAAACCTTTGTACACAAGGCAGTTCCGAATTACGGCGTCCGACTTGCACCGAGACCGGCAGCCCTGACGACGGCAGAGAGCACCCGCACCGCCAAGGCCGACACGCCAATGCGCTCGTCCTCTGCCCCTAAGGAAACGACGATTGCCGATGGCTCGGCACCCCGTCAACGTCCGGCTCGCCACGTGCCGGCGAGCGAAAAACGGACCGTCTGCCTGTTCGAATCCGACCGACGCCGATCCGGTGACGCGCGTGCCCATCCGACTTCCCGGGTATTCGAGGGAGGCACGATCAGCGGTGTACTGAACGCGGACCAATCCGTGACCCTCCATACCAGTACGCTGAGCTTCACCGATGCACGACTGTTCGCCGACGGCATGCTTTGCCCAGTGCAGAAGCGAACGGGCCGCTCGCCTGACTTCCGCGGGCATCTCGACGTACCGTTCGACTCGCAATTCGAGACGACCGAATACACCGAGGACGTTGCCGGCTGGTGGAAGGTAACGAGAGGAGGGACGCAGTACCTCTTTCTAGTCCTGACTCGCCGCCCGAAGGTGACGAAGCGCTAAAGCACTTCAGCGCACCTACACATGACCCATAGCCCGCGCGATACCACGGTATCCACGGGCTTTTTCTTTTCCCGTTCCACCTTTCCCGCCGCATTTCAGGTCGCTCTGCCTTTCAACCTCCACCGGAGATCGACCTTGACCCTTGCATCCTATCTGACCGCCCAGCAGCATGAAAAACGCCTCCTCGGCCTCCTCAACCAGTTCTCGTACAACCATCGCGTATCCACGGTTTTTTCGGACTTCGTCGAGCTGTCGGCGCTCGCGATCAGCAACGCTGTCGATCGAACCCAGTACCAAGACCGCGAAGCGCAATGGCACCTGATCAACGATCGCTATTCGAAGGAAGAGCAAGCACGCTTTCCTGCCATGCTCGCCGAGCTGACGATGGCGTTCGAACGGAGAATCGAAGCACTGCAGGTGAGCGGTGCGCGCAGCAGCGTGATGTCGATCTCAGGGGACCTTGCCGACGTCCTCGGCGCCACGTTCATGGCGTTGGATTCCGGAAACTCGAGGGCGGGGCAGTTCTTCACGCCCTACGAGGTGTCGTTGCTGATGGCGGAGATGATGTTGACCGACGTCGATCCCACGATTTCGGAGAAGGGATACGTCACCCTGAGCGAGCCCGCTGTGGGAGCTGGAGGGATGGTGATCGCGGCCGCCGAAGTGATCCACTCTCGCGGCTTCAACTATCAGCGCTCGATGCACGCGACTTGTGTAGACGTAGACCTGCGATGCGTACACATGACCTATCTCCAACTCGCACTTCTGCACATCCCTGGGGTAGTCGTCCATGGGAATTCGCTGACGGTGGAAGAGTGGAGTGTGTGGCATACGCCGGCACACGTGCTCGGCGGATGGCGTGGACGGTTGCAACGCGCACGCGCGACCGATAGGTCCGGTCGCAACTTTGACCCCGCCGTCGAGAACGCTGACCACGACCGCGAGATCGCGATCGAAGCGGTGAGCCAAGGGACGTAACCACGAAATGAACTCAGGCCTGTTCCGGACTCGTCCGAAGCAGGCCTTTTTCTTTTACGGCCGCCACTCAACTCACCCCACCTTTTTCGGGCGGCGCTTCCTGGCGGCAGGGGCGGGCGGATTCGCGAAATATTCGAGCCGGCGCGATTCCACCTGCGCGCGAAATTCCTCCAGCATGTCAGACGGCGCGATCACCTCCGCCTTGACCCAATCCGGTGGGTACTGCACGTCTGCGAGATAGTCGTTGTAGACCTTCGTCCCGATCTGGCTCAGCCGTGCCAAGCTCAGGTCGTACTTGGCCGCAAGATCCGCGGGCGGACGCCCCTCGACGAGCAATGCGTGGGCGATCGCTCGAGTCTTCTCGACCATGCGAGGGCTCTTCGCGATCGCCTGCGCGAATTGTTCTTCGGACAGGCGAATTGTGGACTGGTTTTCGTGGTTCAGCATGCGTGACGGGCAGGTTCGCGCGCAAGCCGGAGCGGATTAGGCGAATGCCACCGGGCACTCGACTTCGACCTTGGTAAGGCCCACCGCAGCCAGGCGCTGTAGTAGATCCTCAAGGTTATCAAACTTCTCCGCAACTACCCCCGCAGTCACGCCCGCAATCCAGTGCCCATCGCGCTTTCGCACGAGCGCCGCTTCGCCCGCTGCGGCCGCACGAGCAAACGTCTCGATAGAGACCGTCGGGTCACATACGTCACCTGCGTCACCGTCCGGGGCGGGATCGGCCTGGACAGCGGGCGGCACGCCGGGCGCAGTGTCCAGCCGAGCACCGATGCCGGCGCTATCGTCCTCGCGCGGGCTTTCCGCGTCAGCGTCATGACCCGTCACACCAGGAGCATTGCCGGCCGGCGCCGCCGTGCTGCGGGACTCCGCAGGGGACACCTTGCCGTCGAAACCCTGACTGAACGTTGCGTCGCGCGCCCCGGTTCCCTCCTGGCCCCCGACACGGACATCTGCAGCAGCAGCCTGCTTGATTTCCTTGATTGCAGACCGAGCCGCTTGCCGCACGTTCAGATTCGGATCCGCCTTCGCGGCGCTGACTACGCGCTTCGCGGCCGCCGGATCCCGCTTCTCCAGCTTCGCGAGCTCGTTCACCGTCGAGATATCGGCCGTCACTCCAGCATTGACCGCTTCCGCCGCAACACCGCCGGCATCAAGCGCCTCGACGAACTTGAGCCGTTCGTGTATCCAGTTGATCGACTTGCCCCACAGCTCGGCCACAAGTTCGAGCGTGCCGAGTTCCGCGTAATCGTCTTTCACCGCAGCTGCGAGTTCCGCGGGAGTAAGATCCTCGCGTTCAATGTTTTCCGCGATCTGAACGCGCCGGGCTTGCTTGGCAGTCAGTTCTTTGATCGTCGCCAGCAAATCCATCCCGCCGATCTCGCATGCACGGTAGCGACGCTCACCAGCAACAAGAAGGAATTCGGAAATCCCATCGGGATCCCGCACGACGATCGCTGGCTGGAGCTGGCCGTTCGCCTTGATATCCGCCGCCAGCTCTTTAAGCGACTCAGACCGAAACCCCGGGTTTTTCGGCCCACGTATCTGCGCTTTGACGCGAATCCGAGACGGTGCGATGAGCTGCGGAATGTCGACGCCAGTGGCCCTTGCATCGATCGACTGCTGGACCGAAGAAGCACGCTTGATGCTATTCGCAAAGACATTTTTCACTTACGCCTCCTTCACCATGCCAAGACGCCCGAACACCTCGGCGCACGCGGCCATCATTTCCTTCGCAGCGACCCGCTGCGCGCCAGCACTCGCACCGCGCCATACGGGGCGGCCTTGGGCGAGCGATGTCGACACGCTTACCCGGTCCATTACGACTTGCTTGAGGATCAGATCGCCGAACTCCTGGCGCATTGCCGCAACACCGCCCAACTCGGTCAGCGACTTGCTGTTGATCTTGCACATCAAGAACCCGACCTGCTTCAGGCCCGGGTTGAATTCACGCCTGATCGAATCCAGCGTCTGTTGCAACTTTGAAATGCGGGCCATCGTGAACACGCTGATGTTCGTCGGCGTCACGACTGCGTCTACTTCGCACAGCACCCCAAGGGCGCGCCGTGCAAGGTGGGGCGGGGTATCGATGATGCAAAGATCGAAGTCCTTCTCGATCGTCGCGAGTCCCTCGTCAAGCGGCAAGGTAAGCCGGTCTTGAATCTCGCCGAAGAGTGTTCGAACCCGTCCCAAGTCGACCGGACCGTCTTGCTTTCCGAGCTCCGTTTCGAGATCCGCGAGCACATCGACGGGAAGATCGTGCAGGTCAAGAAGTTCGGGTTCAGCGTCGACCACGAACAGCCGATCGCCGACCTGGCGCGGACGGCGTCCGTTCGGGTTCCCCCGAAAAAGCTCACCGGTCGTCAGCGCGTCCGACGCGCCGTCACTCAGCGTGAAGACTTCGGATACGTCACCCTCGTCGGCGTCGATGAGCACCGTCCGCAGGCCCAATTCATTCGCAGCGTAATCTGCGAGGTGCAAGGACGTCGTCGTCTTGCCGACACCACCTTTCTGATTCGTAACCGCAACTTTATCCATCTCGAATTCCCCGGTTTGGACCCGCACTACTGCGTGGACAGACATCAGAATACTATTAATCGGTTAATAGTTTGTCAACGCCAAATTGCGTGATTGAGTGCGCGGGAAATTCCCGCATGCGTGAATGCCAGGGGGACTCTATCGGAGGATGTGGAAATGCAGAAACGCCGCCCTGACAGCGGCGGCGTCAAAATTCCTCTAGTGCGAGCCTTCGTCAGCTCGCCAGCAAATCTGGAACGTCCTCATTCAACGGCGCGTTGTACTCGATGTGCGGCGGTATCTTCATGTGCCCAGTGATCCAGAGCCGCGCGGATTGCTTCACGCGTTGCTGTGTCGGTTTGTCAAGGTTGCCCATCATCGCGTCCGCCGCCGCGCGATAGCGGGGTGCACCGGTGGCCGCAATCCATAACCACTGCGCCGCTGCGAAAATGTTGCGCTCCTGGTAGTCGCTTCCCATACCGTTCAGCGAAGCGAGGTAATACATCGCGTCGCGTTGCCACTTTTCGGCACTTCGCTGCAGCTGGACGAGTCCATCGAAGTAGTTCTTTTCGGCGCCTTTCCCCTCCACAAGCGCGACGCCCCATTTCAGTAGCGCGGTCGGCTCACCGGCACCTGCAGCTTTCCGATACCAGAGCATCGCTTCGCGCAGGTCCGCCGGCACCGATCGAAATCCGTTCTCGTAGATCACTGCCAAATGCATTACTGCTGGCAGAAACACTTTGTCGGTCGCCGTATTTGCGGCCGCGCGAAACCAGCGCACTGCCAGCTCCGGCTGCGGATTCCCCCCGTTATCCAAGCCCCAGAGGTAGATCAACCCAAGGTTGTACGCGGCGAAAACGTTGCCGGATATCGTTCCCTCCGGGGTCATCTTTCCTGCTGCGATCAGGTAGGACTTCATCGCAATCGGGATGCTGCCGCCTGGTGGGTAGCCGGGCTGCATGGCGGTCGACGTGCCTGGCGAGCGACCGATCTGATAGAGGTAGCCGAACTGCATCGTCGCCCAGGGGTCACCCCCGCGGGAGCTCTTGAGCAGCTTGTCGAGCGCCTCTTGCGAGCCATTCTGCGCTGCCCGGAATAGGGCGAGCGCATCTTTCTGATTACCACCGACAAGGCGGTCGAGAAGACCTGCAAAGCTCGGTTGCGTCCACGTCGCAACGGCCACTGCAGCGACATTGCGCAACATGCGGCGACGCGCACGCGAAGCGTTTCTGGAATATCGAACCGGCGGATACCATTTTCTCGCTTTCATCGGGAAGGGGGCTGTCTTGTCCAAGAAGAGCACTGTCATGCGACGCATTATCGAACTGGTTATCGAAAATCCAGAAATCACCAGCTGTGAAGTCGCTGCGTTGCTATACGAACGCGACATCGATGGGTATTCCCCTGAGATGAAGCGCGTCCGCGTGGCGCTCCATGGACTGTGCAAGCTCAGGTGGCTGAGTCGACGCCTCAAGGAAGGCGATGGCGTCTATCTCTATCGATATAGCCGCCGCCGGCCGCCGAAGAAAGACGCCGTCATCCACCGTCCCCCCGACTCTCCGCCGCCGGCCGTCGGCCGGCTCGCTACGGCAATGGTGAAGTGGGGGAAGTGCCGCACCAATCACAACCAGTTTGAAACCACCGAGACCCTCAAATGAGCATCTTTTCCGGCGTAAAGCAGCGCGTGTTGTCTCAGCAGGCAACCGACCCTCAACTGCAGATGATGGAGCTCATGGTCCGCGACCGCCGAGCAGACCGCCGCTTCAGGATCCTGCGCCTCGTGATCGTCGTTCTCATTCCGATCCTTGTCTTCGTGAGCAAGATCGATCTGACCGCTTTGCCGCTCGCGTGGCCGTCGTCCACACCCCAGCTCGGTATCGTGCGAATCACGGGCACCGTAGGGAAGGGCACAGACAGGGCAGACGTGATCGTGCCGCAGCTCACTCGCGCGTTCACTGACGACAGCGTGAAGACCATTGCTCTGATGATCGACTCGGGTGGCGGTTCACCGATCGACGCCGAGCGGATCAACACCGCGATCGACACACTCAAGCAGAAGCACCGCAAGCCCGTCGTCGCCATCATCAATTCGCTCGGCGCGTCCGCGGCCTACCTGATCGCTATCCACGCCGACAAGGTGGTCGCCGGCCGCTTTTCCCTCGTCGGGTCGATCGGCGCTGTCATCGAGTCGTGGAACGTCTCGGGTGCGCTTAGACGCTTCGACGTCGAGCAGCACGCGTACGCGTCGGGACCGCTCAAAGCGATGCTGAATCCGTTCATCCCGTCGACAAGCGATGCGGACAAGAAGGCACAGACGCTCGTCAACGTGTTGGCGAAGGAGTTCGTCGACGAGCTCGAGCAGCAGCGTGGCACGAAGCTCGTCGCAGGCGTCAGGTACGACACGGGCGAAGTCTGGAATGGCGAGGCCGCGAAACGTATCGGACTGGTGGATTCCATCGGAACGATCGAAGACGTCGTGTCAGATCTGAAGACTCGTTATCCGGACCTCCGCACACGCGACTATGCAACCGCTGGGCCCGCGATTCGGCTTGGGATTTCCGATGCTATCGACGGGCTGCTGTCAGCTACATCAGGACTTTCTGTTCGTTGATACAACGGAGCGACATCATGAAGCGATCACCCAATGCCAACGCTGCGATCTGCGCGGTTGTCTCCCTAGTTGCATTTGCCGGGGTACCTGCAACCGTGTTGCACCCCGGACCTCTCGGGTTACTGCCGATCGCAGGCTCACTTCTCGTCGGGCTGATTTTCGCTCGCTACGCGTACCGGCAATGGCGCAATCAAACAATAGAAATCGACTTGCTCTCGAACACGCTCTCGAACCTCTTCATTTTTCTAGTCGTGTTTGCTGCGGCAGTTGGCCTCGGCATGCTGGCCGAGCGCTCGTGAGGCGACGATGAAAACCAGTAATGCACTTCTTTTTTCGGCAGCGGCCATTGGCCTTCCGGCGTTTTTTGTTCCCCCAAGCACTCTTCCGACGGCGGTACAGATTGGTTGGGCTGCATGCTTTTTAATTTGCGCAGCCCTGGGGTTGGCGGCATGGGCATTCGAGCAACACGAATAAGTGGGTAGCCAGTTCGGAGATCCAGTTCGCGCATCGTCATACGTGATCCGTTCCGTTGCAGCCATCGAAGCCTCCGGCACCGGACACCCGGCGGCCGGCCAGCTTACGCGACACGAAAGCGGACATCTCTATCTAGCCGCAAAAGAAAAGTTCGGTCATTGTATTTATGTAAAATGGAGTCCTAATAAATCGACAAAGACACTTCGCGTGGCTTTCGCAACTCTCTCGCGACCGTCTCTGTTGTGATCGCGGGTCTTCTCGCGATTGGCGCAACTATAAGGTTCTCATGGATTCACGCGGTCGCTGCTAACGATATCTTCGAGAGGGGATGGTGGTTCTTTGGTGGTGGCGTCATATTGTTGCTCATTTGGATTTGCTGGATCTTCTTACTTCACCGCATCCCCAATGAGCCCAACGGAGCAGACTCTTCGCGGACAGAGTGAAATGCCGCCTCGAGCGACCGATAGCCCTTCCGGGTTGACAGCACCGGCAAAGAAAAACCCGCAAGTCTCGGAAGAGAACCGGCGGGTTTGAGTAACAGCTGTATGGATCATATTCCCGGCGATGGGGTCTCGCACTTCGACTCCGGTTCGTCTCCGTACTGATTCCAGATAGCCTCAACAGCCGTCTCGATACCTTCCAAATATGCAGGTGAGTTGACGTCGATCCCGGCTACTGCATGTGCCAGGATCATCGACTCCACGCCATCGAGTGCCGCTTTCGCTTCAAGGCTTTCGCCTGCATTGTGCAGCGAAGACTGGATCGCACCAGCGCCCAGCGGCGACACCGTAATGACTATGCCGTGCCCCCAGAGACGAATCTCCCTCGACGCGTTCTGCAGGGTCCACTGTCCGTCGGCGCAGAGGTCCTTGTCGCGGAGGTCGCCCCCCAGCCGCAGATATTCAACCGCTTCTAAATGCCCGACCTCCTGCGCATCCCCTGCCGTTGCACGTACCCAGTTCCCGAAAGTCGCGTCACCACCCTGATCTGCATGGGTGGTTCGGAGAAACGTCTCGAGCGCCTGCAGTTTCCCTGATGCCACCCACTGCGTTTCCGGCAGAATCAGTGTGTCGGCTTCCGGTACAGGCAGCCCGACAATCTCTAGAGCCTTGACGGCAACCAAGTCGCCCGCCTCGGCCCGCTTCCGAACAAACTCGATAGCAGCGTCATCGCTCGCAAAGACCGATACCTCGTCGTCCCGCTGAATCTCACCGCGACCGGTGGCATCATCGATGTTAAACAGATTCCAGCCCTGTTCGTCTGCCACTGCACAGTCTTCATCCGTCCACTCCGGCAGTTTCGGCGGAGTGCCGCTTTTTAACACGTCACCAAACATCTGCATGATCGCCTCCTGCATTGGCGTAGTGAACTTACCATTCAGCTGAACTGCTGCAACCCAGTCATTGGCATCGAGTAGATGGTAAAAGTTCGCGTCACCGTCCGCCCGAACTCTGACATTAGGTATCGGCTGGACGATTACCGGCTGTTTCCCTTCAGAAGCGCCTACCGGTAGACCACCTTCCAGCTCGCTATAGCTGACCAACCGGTACAGATCCGACCAGGTCGCGCCGCACTCCCCACAACCAACACGCTGGAAGGCCGCGCCGTCTTCGATCTCGACTTCCTCGCCTCGAAGCCCAGAGCTCGTGCCGCACGACGCACAGCGAACTCCGCGCGAGCCCACGTACTCTGATTCGGTCATTGGGCCAGTGGCTGGTACCCCTGGCCGGACACGCTGAAACTGCTCTTCGTTTTCTTTCATCTTGCTGCTCCGTGACGATGGTGCGAGCGACGCCCCCTGACGGGAAAGCGTTCCCGCGGGGTTGAATTGGCATTGCCTGGAGAGATACAGAACAGCTGGTGGAATGGGGGAACAAGAAACACGCTTCCCGCATGCGAGAAGAATCCCCAGGTCTCAATGAGACACCGGGGATTGAGTTCAACAGCGGTCGTCGATCATTCGACCCCGACCAGTACCGTCACGCGGACACCATTTCCGTTCGCGCGAACGTCGGGAACGCGATGCTCCCAACTCGTCGGAATGCCTGCAGTGCGCGGCCGATCGCGTTGAAGACGGCGATGAATGGCGGGACGCTGACAGCCTGGCCGAGCACCTCGTGCCCAAACGTCTGGGTCACACCTTCCACCAGATCCTCCCAGACGCCCTTGCAACGTGCGTGCTCGCAGACCGTTGGGATCCGCAGCAGCTCAGGATCTGCCGGATGCCGGATGAACGTGCCGGTGCTTTGCCGTTTGGCGAGGGTCTTGTTCAGCGTGAAAACCTTCTCGGATTCGGCGTCGACGATGTTCATCTTGAAGCCCTTGCCGGCCGCCGCGTCCCGCTCTTGCTTGTCCTTCAGGTACGTGAGCGGGCTCCACGACTTGTCATCGAGCGCTACGGTCTCCAGTATCTCGCCAACTTTCCGCGAACGCCGCGCCGGACGTTCGACGAGATCGAAGGAGAACTCGAGGCCGAGCGTTACCGCAACGATGCACATCCGCTCGCGATGCTCGAGCATGTTCCAGTCGGCCGCGTGCAGCACGGTCTCGTGGACGATGTAGCCCAGATCACGCAGCGTCGACCGCGCAATTGCCGCGGAGGCGGTGTTCAGCCAGCCCGGTACACACTCGACCACCACGACACACGGCGAAGTCTTCGCGACGGCCGCGAGGAACGGCACGACAAGATGACCAACGTCCGGGTGCGCCTCGGGGCACGTGAGCTTGCGCTTCGTGCGACCGGCGTTTGACGCTCCTGAACACGGGATGCCGATCGTGAAGACGTCCAGCTTCGGCAGCTGCGCCATTGCCCAGTCGTCGAACACGACCTCCTGCATCGGTGCGGTCAAAAGGATCGTCCGCGCGTCGAAGACTGGATTGCGCTCCGCCGCGTGCTCCATGCAATCGGCCCGGATCTCGTTCGCGACCGCGAGGCGGGAGCCGACCCCTGCTTGCGTGAGGCCGACGTGCGCCGCGCGATCCAGGATGCCGACACCGGACGAAAACGAACCCATGACGAGCGGTTCGTCGCGTTCCATCTTTGCCTTCAGGCGACAGAGCCGTTCCTTCGCACGCAACTCGGACGAGATCGGCATCACGAAGATCCGGTGCAGTTGGACCACGATGCGTACAGCGGACAGCCCCATTCGCACGAAGTGTCCGAGGAGACCTTCGTTCTGGATGTCGATCACCGGAATCTCGCGCTCGCGCACGACCTTCTTCGACACGATGCGGCGACCCTCTTCCGACGCCTCGATGATGACCATGCTCCGCTCCGGGTCAAGTTTTGCGGTGAATTTCACACCCGGTACGAATCCCGCCTTCACCGCTTGTGCACCTTCAATCCAGAGGCGCGGTGTACCCTTGTTGCTGCCGATTCGACGGAACTCCATTCCTTGAAACGTGTTGGCTTGCGACATGTTGCTTCTCCTGAAGTGGATGGGAGATCGACGTCGCGCCGGTCGGCGCGGTGTCGAACGACGTGCATTGCTTCAGGAGATGCCGGCTGCGAGATGGAATGACGATACGACGGATCCTGCCGAGGAGCGCTACGCAGGCGCCGGAAATGAAAAAGCCCCTGAATCCGTGGATTCCGGGGCGATGGGTCATGGCAAATCTGAGGCGTCACCGGCGAGAAGCCGCGTGAACGCTCCACGGCCGTGGTTCTTTCCGCCACAACGGCATTCGCATGTACCGTTGAACTTGCCATTCAGGCACTTCGCGTTGCATTCGTGACGGGAGGGGTACGACTTGTACTCGATTCTCCGGGTCACCGGTAGCCACCGATCCGACCCAGATGTGGGCTCTCAGAAGAGATGTCTTTGGCCCCCTAGACAGATCAAGGACTTGGACATCTTTTTTGAGACGACTGCATGGCGCCTGCCTCAGAAAAAGTGTCCTTGGGCACGGGAATTCTCAGAAAAGTCGTCCTTGGGCAGGTTGCCCATCTACGTCGGGATCCTTCGCGCGCGCAGCTCTCGAGGTGAAGAAGAAGACTTTCTTGTAACCGCGATTCGTGGCCATGATGCCGGCAACGTCCGATCGCGCCTTATCTGCCCAAGTTTTCTTCGCACTGAAGGCGAAGGCCCAACGCTCGCTGCCGCTGTTCGGCAAGCCGATATAAGAAGGCTTGCTGATCGCATCGGACATCTTTCTCGCCAACCCTCCGAGATGACGCGATAACCTTCTACAGAATAGGCGTTCGCGACGAATCCGCATCCGTGCTCGATGCCGTCTGCACGACCACACCTACACCGTCACCCCGACAGGCGATGGCGAACCATGTCGTCGATGCGCTCACCCGGCACTTCGCGGTACAGGCGGATCGTCCATGGTCATCTCGAACAGCATGGAGGGGCCGCAGGCGAACTGCCGCCCCTCTGCACGCGACTAGAACAGCGTGGCGACACCGGCAAACGCACCGAACTGGCTGTGACCATAGTTCGGATTCAGGCTCGACGGATTACCGTTGACTGGATCGTTGTTCGTGTTCGCCCCGTACGATCCTCCATTGAGTCCGAGGTTCGAGGTCGCACTATTCCGCAGATAGCCAAGTTCCGTGTACAGACGAGTCCGCTTCGAGAGCTGATATCCGCCGGACAGCGTATACATGGTCGCGTTGCCGTTTCCGCGATTGGCATTCGCATGATAAATCGCCCCCGTTACCGAAGTCGCGGGCGATATCTCCCATCGCGCGCCTGCCCACTCATGGTCGACTGCGCTCGGCAGAGACGTGCCGGCGGGCAGGGTGGACGCGGCTGTCGTTCCGTAATAGCCGGCGTCGGACGCATCGGGCGCGGAAAGGTGCTGGTAGCCGGCATAGAACGTCACTGGCCCCCATGCATACGATCCGCCAGCGAACAGGGAGCGCGACGCGAAGTAGACGTTGCTGAACTTCCCGTTCCCGTCGCGCACCTCGTCGTAGATCACCTGCAAGTCGAGGCTGTGCGTGTTGTATTCCAGCTTGAGGCCGGCGACGCGGCCCTGCGAACTGCCGACTCCCGTCGAGGTGCCGAGCTGGCTAGGTGCGCTGCCTGGCGTACCGGAATTCCACTTGGTGGAGTTGGTCAGGTTGTACTGGCCTTGAACCGTGAATCCACCAAAGCTCGGCGAAACGTATTCGAATCCGTTTGCTGCCTGCGGGAACATGCGACCGCGCACAAGGGTCCCGAACGAATATTTCATTGTCTGCTGTGGATCGAGAATCCCCGCATATTGCAGCAATTCGCTCGCACCAAAGTTACCGATCCGGAACGAACCATAGCTCGCGTTGCTCATCCCGACAGTCGCCTGCCCCTCGAAGAACGAGCCGTTCGCATAAGACCCGTTCTGCGTATTGAGCCGGGACTCGAGCTGGAATCGCACGGACGTGCCGCCACCGATATCCTCGACGCCCTTCAGGCCGAATCTCGATTGCGCCCAGTTGCCCGATTCCGCGGACAGACGATGGCCATTCGGCAAGCCCGTCTCGTACTGCACGCCGTTGTCGACGAGGCCGTACAGCGTTACGCTGCTCTGTGCACTGGCGACGGTGGCCAGACTCATGGTCAGCGAGCCCAGAATGATACGTTTCATCTTTATCTCCGATCCCCAAACTTTGATAACTGCTCTTTTTAAATACGTACTACTTATTAAAAGACGGTTTCTGTTTTTTTCCTCCCCTCTGTTCCGACCGAATCCTCGGCCGGCGTCACGCCTGTCTCGGGCTCAAGTCCGATTGGCCGGCGCGCAAGTCCCGCCGACGCGCTGCCTGCGCCGCTGATGTGTCGCTGTCGGATGTGCTTCGATTGCCGGACGGACCGGCCCTTGTCGATCTGCCGGCGCGGCGTGTCAGGCCGGATGATCTCTGGAGCCGTGTCGGCAGGATGATCTCGGTTTACCGGAACGCGAGCCATTCCTGTCGTCGCGTTCCGGCCGTCCCGGTCTGGATATCAGGTGCGGTTCTCGCCGTTGCGGCGGAAGCGGTCGAGTGCTACGGCCGCGATGATGACGAGGCCCTTGATGATGAATTGCCAGATGTCGGACACACCGAGAATCACGAGGCCGTTGGAAAGTACGGCGATGATCAGTGCGCCGACGAGGGTGCCCCAGATAGAGCCCACGCCACCGACGAAGCTCGTTCCGCCGAGAATCACGGCCGCGATCGCGTCGAGCTCGTAGCCCTGCCCGATCTGCAGCCCGTTCGCCGCATAGAGTCGCGCGGCGGACATCACGCCGCCCAGGCCGGAAAGCAGGCCGGAGATCGCATAGACAAACAGCAGGATCAGACTGACCTTGATGCCCGACAGACGCGCGGCCGCCGGATTCCCGCCGAGCGCATAGATCCAGATGCCGAGCACCGTGCGACGCAGGATGAACCACGAAATCAGGATGACAGCCAGTGCGATGATCGCCAGTACCGGCACACCCAGCACGCTTGCGTTACCGATCCACGCGAAGCCCAGGTTCTGGTTCATCACGGTGCTGTCGTCGCCGAGCAAGCGTGCGAGCCCACGCACGGCGGTCAGCGAGCCAAGCGTGACGATGAACGCCGGCAACCGCAGATACGCAATCAGCAAACCGTTGACCACGCCGAGAAACGCACCGGTCAGTAGCCCGACCGGCAGCGCCAGCGCACCGAATGACGGACTGAGCGACACCATCATCGCCGTCATCGCGGCGGTCGCCACGATCGAGCCCACTGACAGATCAATGCCGCCCGTCAAGATGACGAAGGTCATCCCCGCCGCGAGGACAGTATTGATCGCGGCCTGCTGTGAAACGATCGCGATGTTCTGGCCAGTGAAGAACGTACCTTGCGTGGCGAAATTGAATGCGACGCAGAGAATGATAAGCACGGGCAGCATGCCAATTGCGCCGATCAGCCTGCGAACTTGCACCTTGCGGGACGACATGCCGACGCCGTCGGTGAGCGTCTGGCTCGCCTCGGTAACGCCAAGGGTCGATTTGTTCATGATTTGTCTCCGAAATCCATGCTTCATGCGGCATCCATGGTTGCATCGGCGCCTGCCGCCAGGGCCATGATGCTTTCCTGCGTAATTGCTTCCTTGTCGGGACCACCGACTTCACCGACGATCTGGCCCGCGCGCATCACAAGCGCGCGATCGCAGACGCCGATGATTTCCGCGAGCTCGCTCGATATCACGACGACGCCGATACCCTGACGGGCGAGGTCGTCGATCAAGCGATAGATCTCCGATTTCGCGCCGATGTCGACGCCGCGCGTCGGCTCGTCGAGAATCAGGACCTTTGGGCCGATCTGCAGCCAGCGTGACAGCAGTACCTTCTGCTGGTTGCCGCCCGAGAGGCTACCCACATTCACCAGCGGGCTTGCCGCCCGTACGCGCAACTGCTGGAACGCCGACTTCGCGCGGCTGCGGCCTTTCGCGAGATCGAGCAGACCGCCGAATCGCGAATCCGGCGCGATCACACCGACGTTGATATTTTCGGCGCAGGACATGTCGAGGAAGAGACCAAGCGCCTTGCGGTCTTCGGTCAGATATGCGAGCCCGTGCCTGATCGCGTCTGCCGGCTGCCGGATGTCCAGTGCCTGGCCGTTGATGAAAACGCTTCCGCTCGTCTTGTCGTCGGCTCCGTAGATCAGACGGGCAAGTTCGGTACGGCCCGAGCCAACCAGCCCGGCGATGCCCAGCACCTCGCCACGATGGACCTGGAAACTGCAGGGTTTGATCTTGTCGCCGTCCGAAATGTCCTTCGCCTCGAAGATCACCGGGCCGCGGCTGCCGCCGGCGTCATGCTCCTTCATGTAGAACGTCGATAGATCCCGGCCGACCATCATCTTGACGATCGCCTGAGCCGACAGCTCGGCGCGATCGATCGTGCCCACATAGCGACCGTCACGCAGTACCGAAACGCGGTCGGACAGGTCGTAGACCTCTTCCATCCGGTGGCTGATGTAGATGATCGCGATGCCTTCGGAGCGCAGTTGTCGGATTAGCGCGAATAACCGTTCGCTTTCTCGCGACGAAAGCGCCGTGGTCGGCTCATCGAGCACCAGGATCCGCGATTTCGCGTGCAGCGCGCGGCCGATTTCAACCAGTTGTTGCTCCGCGATCGAGAGCGTACCGACGATCGTTCGGGCGTTGAACGGCACGTCCAGTCTCTCCAGCACCTCGCGACAGCCGGCGTACATCGCCTGACGATTCGCCATGCCACGGGATGCGAGTTCGCGGCCGAGATAGATGTTTTCGGCAACGGTGAGATTCGGCGCGAGGCTCAGTTCCTGATAGATGATCGAGACGCCGTGCTGTTTCGCCTCCAGCGGATCGGCGATGCTGACCGGCTTGCCGTCGATCAAGATCTCACTGCCCGTATCGGCCTGATACGCACCGGAGAGGATCTTCATCAGCGTGGATTTTCCGGCGCCGTTCTCTCCCATCAGGGCAAGAACCTCGCCGCCCCATGCGCACAGCTGAACGTTGTCGAGCGCCTTGGTGCCGACGAACGTCTTGCTGACGTTCCGCATTTCGAGCAGAGGGGTTCGGTTATCCGTTGGCATGATGTCTCCTTTTGTTGGGGGGGCTGCCGCGCATCGGAACGCGCATGCGCGGCACCGGTGTCAGGCGATATGCACCGCCGATCACCTGCCTCAGTTGGCTGCCCACCCCTTGTACGAAGCGACGTTCTCCGGCGTGACCAGCTTCGGGTCGAGGAGAACGACGGGCTTTGCCGGCGGTTTGCCCGTCTTCAGAATTTCGTTACCGACATCGACCGCCTTCATCGCCATCGCGAACGGATTCTGCGCCACCGTGCCCTTGATCAGCGACGCCGACTTCAACGACGCTTCGACTTCAGGCGAACCGTCGACGCTGACGATCGAGAAGTCCTTACGGTTCATCTGCTTGGCCGCCAGATCGGCGCCGACTGCCGTCTGGTCACAGACGGTGAACACGCCGTCGATCTTCGGGAAACGGGTCAGCAGCGACTGCATCACGGCAAGGCCGCCCTCTCGGGTCGCTTTCGCGTTCTGATTGTCGGAGAGGATTTCGAACTTGCCCTTGCTCAGCACCTCCTTGCAGCCCTTGACACGGTCCTTGATGGACGACACGGACGGCCCGTTCAGGATCACGACCTTGCCTTTGCCGCCGAGTTTGTCGGACAGATACTGGCATGCCATCTCGCCTGCCTTGATGTTGTTGGTCTGGATGGTCGCCTTCGCACCTTCCGCGGACACGTCGACCGCCACAACCGGAATGCCGGCCGCTTCCGCACGCTTGACTGCCGGCAGAATTGCCTGCGGATCGGCAGCGACCAGCAAGATAAGGTCGACCTTCGCGGCGATAAAGTTATCGATCTGGGAGAACTGCTTGTTCAGGTCGTAGTCGGACGCAACCGCCGTGACCCGGACGTTCGAATTGATCTGCTTCGCACGCTCGGTGGCGCCCTTGACGATCGAGGTCTGGAACGGATCGCCCAGCGTGCTGACGGTGACGCCGAGCGAGGTCAGGTCCTTCGCCGACGCCGTGCCCGCCAACAGGCTCATCGCTGCCAAACTCACTGCGATTTTCTTGAACATCATTGTCTCCATTTCTGATTTGAAAGAATCTCTGCTACGTCACGTCCGTCCGTGTGATCCGATTCAGACTACTTGCGTGCCGAATTCGAAGCGTCTTGATTTGCATGACGAAATTTTTTATGGCGTATCCGACGAATCCACCGTGTCCGATAGATCAGCCGTCTTGACGACGTTGGCCGGCCCCTGCCGATGTTCCATCTTCGACGCGGGGCCCGGCTCGGGTCCTCAACGAGTTCGATGTCGTGCGCTCATCGAGTGAGCGCGGTCCACGCCCCGCCCTTCTCGCTGGACCGGACGGCCGCATCGATCAACGCCATCGTCTCCACGCCATCGGCGATGCCCGGAATGCCATCGAGATAGGACTGATAGGGCAAGTCGAGACGTCGTGCGATCAGGGCCTTCGCGAAATCCGCGTACAGGTTTGCAAATGCCAGCGCGTAACCCTCGGGGTGGCCGGCCGTGAAGCGCGTGGCCGCGGCGGCGGCCGGCGAAACGCTGCCGTACCCGCGGGCCAGTCGCTGTGCCGGCTTGCCGGGCGGCTTGAACCAGAGTACTTCCGGTTCTTCCTGAACCCAGCTGAGACTGCCCTTCTCGCCGAAGATTCGGAATGACAGACCGTGATCGTTGCCCGTCGCAACGTAGCTGCCCCACAGGCGACCACGCGCACCGCCCTCAAAGCGAGCTGTCAGGTAGGCGTTGTCGTACACTTCGCGCCCCTCGGCAAACGTCGTCATTTCGGCAGACACTTCTTCGACCTGAAGTCCGGTGATGTACGAGACGATATGGTGGGCATGAGAGCCGACCTCACCCAGCAACACGCCCTTGCCCATCGCCGACTCGCGGAACCGCCAGTGACGATCCGGATTTTGCGGATCGACGACGAACCCGGCACACAGCTCGCCTTCGATGCACTGAATCTTGCCAAGTGCACCCGACGCCACCAGAGCACGCGCCTCGCGTACCATCGGATAGCCCGTGTAGCAATGCGTGAGGAGGAACAGGCGGTCGTGTTTCCGAACGATCGCATCAAGCCGCTGTGCCTCGCCGAGATCGCGGCTCAGCGGCTTTTCGCAGATGACGTCGATGCCCTTTTCCAGGAACGCGCTCGCCACTTCGAAATGCAGCTGCGGCGGCGTCGCGATGACGACGGCATCAATCCGGTCCTCGCGTACGGCCTCACGCTCTGCCATCACGCGAAAATCTGTGTAGATCCGGTCTTCGTCGATCAATTCAGCGCGTGCAGATGCTTTCGCCACCTCGGGATCGACCGACATCGCACCGGCCACCACGTCGTAATACCCATCGACCCGCATAGCGACGAGATGGGTACGCCCGATGACGGAATCCTTACCGCCACCAACAAGGCCTACTCGCAAGCGACGGCCCAATTGAGAAAGAAGATCGATAGACATGAGTTTCACCTGCTGCACGCCTTCGACAAACGCCAAAGGCTGTTGGAATGTGCCGGCCGTGCCGAGGAGCGAACGGCCAACGTCGATGGAAGTACCTTTTCTTCAGCGCCTCGATGCAGGCGCCACGCAGCGGAGACTACTGGGCGAGATAACCGCCGTCGATCACCAGTTCGCTACCCGTCATGAAGGACGACTCGTCGCTGGCAAGGAACAGTACGACGTTCGCAACTTCCTCCGGAGTACCCATCCGCCCCATGGGCGTCTTCGCGATGATCTCGGCATTCATGTCGTCGGATTGGCTCGTGACGAGAGGCGTCCGAATCAATCCCGGATGCACCGAGTTCACGCGGATGTTTTCGGGCGCATACGTGACGGCCGCGTTCTTGGTCATGTTGCGAACGCCACCTTTTGCTGCGGCGTAGGCCGCGGCGCCGGCGACACCAACGATGCCCCACATCGACGAGAAGTTGATGATAGAACCCTTGCGCATCGCGCGCATCGACGGCAACACCGACTGAATACCGAGGAAGCTTCCGGTGAGATTGACAGCGAGCACGGTCTGCCAGCTCTCCAGATCGGTACCGTCCAGGGTTTCATAGCACCCGACGATGCCCGCGTTGTTGACCAGCACGTCGATGCGACCGTGCCTGGCGATCACCGATGCCACCACTCGCGACCAGTCCTCGGGCGAGGACACATCCAGCTTCTCGACCTCGAAACCGTTCGACTCGCTCGCCGGCTTCACATCGGCTGCGATGACCGTCGCACCTTCGCGTGCAAAAATCTGCGCCACCGTCAGTCCGATGCCCTGTGCGGCACCGGTGATCAAAGCGACTTTTCCTTTCAGCCGGTCCAATTTTCATCTCCTTGATTGATATTTCACTACTCGTGCAATCGTCTCGCCGCCCTGACGGAACGGCCGCCTCGTTCGGCAAGCCCGCGCTCTTACCGAGGCATCGCGACGAGGATCTTGAGCTTCGCGCTCGCCTTGTCCAGCAGCGCATCGAAGCCATCATGCTTCACGTCGGCCATGCTGATTTCGGCATCAACCACTTTCTCGACGGGAAAGAGGCCGCTGCGCATCATTTCGAAAATCCGCGGCCAGATCGTGATCGGATAGTTCAGCGAACCCTTGATCGTGATGTCCTTCACCGTCCAGCGGAATGGCTCGACCTCGACCTTGCCGCCCATCAGCCCAACCTGCACGATCGTTCCCTGCGGCTTTACCGCATCGACGCAGGCATTCAGCGCACGGCCGTTGCCGGAACATTCGATCGCCGCATCCACGCCGACCCCGTCCTCGGTCGCCTGACGAATGAACGCCCCCACATCGCACTCGGCCGGGTCAAGCACGACCGCGCCGATACCGAGACCCTCAATGCGCCTGCGCCGATTGGCGTTCGGCTCGCTGACGAAGATCCGGGCGACACCGGCGGCGCGGCCCGCGAGCGCGGCCATCGCACCAATCGTGCCGCCACCTGTCACCAGCAGACTGCCGCCGGGCTGCACGCCGGAGCGATCGACCGCGTGCACGCCGACCGCTGCCGGTTCGACAAGCGCGCCTTGTTGATCGGTGATGAACTCCGGCAGTCGGACCGCATTGCTCTCGTTCACGATCGCCAGCTCGGCCATTCCGCCCCACGGCCAGCTCAGGCCGATGACCGATGCCCGCGGCCCGAGGAACGGAACATTTCGTCGTCCAAAGTAGTCATCACGTGGGCCGGTCTGCGGTTGAATCGAAACGCGATCACCGGCTACCAGCGTGCTCACGCCCTCACCGACCGACACGACACGGGCCGCGAACTCGTGGCCGAGAATCTGAGGAAGGGAAGCACGGCTGTAGGGGTTCGGCTCCGAGGAGGTCCACGTCGGGCCGTGGTCGTATTCGTGCAGATCGGAACCGCAAATTCCACAAAACGTGGGCGCAACCAGCACTTCTCCGAACCCGGGATTTCGAGGGGCATCGACGTCGTCGATTCGAAGATCATGCTTGCCGTGAAACCGGACTGCCTTCATCGAATGTCTCCTACCAAGCCTGCGAGGGCGAGATGGTTTGGCAACTGTTGTTTGTGCTGCAATGCTCAGTGGCCACAGACTATTCGAACGTGGGGTAAAGAAATATGCGCCTCCGTGAAATCATATTTCCGGTGGGCGGAAATATCCGTGACTTCGTGATGGCGACCCCGGCTGTCCATCGGGATTTCCCCGAAAATCACGTCGTCATATCGACTGACGCGTTCCCGTCGCCGAGAGATTTCCTAACGAATGGCGCGCCATTTGGCGGCGAGTTGACGACGCTCGGTCCACTCGATCAGGAACTCGGTAAATACCCTGATTTTTGCAGGCTGATAACGGCGGCTTTGATAGGCGAGATTGATGGTGAGGCGCGGCAATTGCCAGTCTTCGAGGATCGGCACCAGCCGGCCAGCCACGACGTCGTCGTGGATGATATAAAGCGGCTGTATCGCGATGCCCAGGCCGGCGCGTCCTGCGGCAACGATCACCTGCCCTTCGTTGGAATCCAGGACACTGGTGATCGGCACATCGCACGTTTCCTCACCGCGCCGGAAGTGAAGAACGTACGGATCGACAGCCAGGTTATAGACCAGCATCCTGTGTTGATTGAGATCTTCCGGCCGGCTCGGGCGGCCGTATTCCGTGAGATAGGCGGGCGATGCGGCCAAAATGCGATTGGTGTCGGCCAGCTTGCGGACCGTGATGCCTGAATCGCCTTCATGCTCGCGCGTGCGGATCGCGATATCGATCCCTGCCTCGATGAAGTCGGGGTAGCGGTTTGCCGCGATGACCTGGACCGATATGTTTGGATACCGGCGATTGAACTCGGTCAGAAACGGCGCGATGTGAAGCGTGGCAAACGAGACCGAGCTCGTGACTCGCAGCACGCCGCTCGGTCGCAGCGTCGCCTCGCTGGCCGCGGCTTCGGCCTCGGCCATTTCGGAGAGGACGGCGACGCAACTCCGTTTGTAAGCTTGTCCCGCATCGGTCAACCACTGGCGACGCGTCGTCCTCTCGATGAGGCGCGCACCCAGACGCTCCTCGAGCGCGCTCAGCGTCCGGCTCGCCGCTGCGTTGGACATGCCGAGTTGCTCCGCAGCCTTCGACAAACTACCTAGTTCGGATGTCAATACAAATAATTCGATTTGCGTCCAACGATCCATATCGTGCGATTAATCCACCTAGCGGAAATGTCATTTCACTATAGCGCATTTCTTTTCCGTTGCGAGGCCATTACCCTGTCGTCTCATGCATAAGCGCACATTGGAGACGACAGGGATGCGCAACATCAACGAAGACACCATTACGCAGGCCGTACTTGCGTCAGTGGACAGTCGCTGCGACGCCAGGCTTCGCACGATCATTACCAGCCTAGTGCAGCATCTTCATAGCTTCGCGCGTGACGTCAAGCTCACCGAAGCGGAATGGTTCAAGGCCATCCAGTTCCTTACCGAGGTCGGGCATATCACCGACGATAAGCGGCAAGAATTCATTCTGTTGTCCGACACCCTTGGCCTGTCCATGCTGGTGATGGCACAGAACAACAAAAAGCCGGCCGAGTGTACGGAGGCCACCGTATTCGGCCCGTTCTACATCGAGGGGGCACCCGAGTATGAAAATGGCGCCGACATCGCGAACGGTGCACGCGGTGAGCCGTGTTTCGTCAGCGGTCAGGTGCGCGGCCCGGACGGCACGCCGGTGGCGAACGCCCGGATCGATGTATGGCAATCCGACGAAGACGGATTTTACGATGTCCAGAAATCGTCCGACGATCCCGCTCAGCCCACGCATCAGGCACGCGGCCGACTGCGCAGCGATGCGGACGGCCGCTTCCGGTTCCGCTCGATCCTGGCCGAGGCCTACCCGATCCCGCATGACGGGCCGGTGGGCCGGATGCTGGAGGCGCTGGGGCGGCACCCGTGGCGCCCGGCGCATCTGCATTTCATGATCAAGGCACCCGGCTACGAGACGCTGATCACCCACGTATTCCGTGACGGCGATCAGTACCTCGACTCGGACGCGGTGTTCGGGGTTCGCTCGACGCTGATCACCGACTGGATCAGGCATGACGCCGGTGTCGCGCCTGATGGCTCGATAGTTCAGGAGCCGTTTTACACGCTTAATTACGACTTCGTGCTCAACCCCGCGGAGGTGCCTGCATGATCCGGCATATCGTCATGTGGCGGCTTAGAGGTGAAACACCCCAAGAACGCCAAGAAGCGCGGCGGCTCGTCAAGGAGAGCTTCGAGGGACTGCGGGGGCGGATCCCCGGCATGCGCAAGCTCGAGATCGGACTCGATTCGAGCGAGGTCGACTATGCATGCGATGTCGTCCTTGTCACAGAATTCGACTCCCAGACCGCGCTCGACGCATATGCAACGCACCCCGAGCACCAGCGGGTTAGAGCGCTACTGGGCGACATCAGGACGGCCCGCTTCCAGGTCGATTACAGCGTCGAGACGAACGCGTATTCCGAGCGACGCGCGACCGCTGCCTCCACATCCTGAACCCGTGCACAAGCATATTCCCGGGCTCGTGTTGGACTACCGACACTTCAGGCCCGTGGCCGAGCGCAGGAGTGTATGCATTTCACGGTCTATTGTCGTGACCACTCAGGGACATTGCAGCAGCGCCTGGAACAATTTCTGTACGAGACGGACCGGATCGACGTGCTGCGGCTTTGTGTGATGAAGACCCGTTCAACAAGCCGGAGGGGTGTAAAAGTATCGAAATCCGCCCCTCCCTGAAGCGTGTCGACACATTAAGTCAGCCCGGCTGATCAACGCGCACGCCACGCGAGCCAGCCCGCGTGAATACCCGTGGCTGTGATTTTCTACCCATTGTCCTAACGCACGCGACCCCGACAGCGGTCTCGCGTGATTACTTTCCAAGTACTTTCCAAGGAACATCATGTCCGAACAGAACTCGCTGCGCTTCGTCACCCTCGTCGGCAGTCTGCGCCGCCTCTCGCTGCACGCCGCCGTTGCCGACTCTCTTCAGGAACTTGCGCCCGACAATGTCCGGATCACTCGGTTGCCGTCGGTCGGCCTGCTTCCCCACTACGATGCTGACGTACAGGCGGAAGGCTTTCCGCAAACGGTGCTCGATCTCGGTAACGCAATTGCCGAGGCTGACGGCATCATCATCGTGACACCTGAGTACAACTACTCGATTCCGGGTGCGCTCAAGAATGCGCTGGACTGGCTATCGCGTCTTCCGACAACGCCGTTCGTGGGCAAACCCGTGGCGATCCAATCGGCATCGCCCGGCATTTTCGGTGGCGCGCGCGTGCAATATCATCTGCGTCAGAGCCTGGTGTTCCTTGACTCACAGGTGCTGAACAAGCCGGAAGTAATGATCGGCGGCGCCGCGAACAAGGTCGATGTCGAAGGCAAGACCATTTCGGACGCGCCGACACGCGAGATCGTCTCGACCCAGCTGAAGGCCTTTGCACTCTTTGCCGCGCAGCGCAAACTGCTGAACAAGTGATGCCGTAACGGTGGCGGGGCGAAAGCAGCACGGTCGCCCTTCAGCTCCCCCAATTCATAAAAAGGAGACGCGTTGATGAAGCTGCTGATTACAGGCGGTCATGTGATCACGATGGACCCGGTCATCGGCAATGGCCGTTTCGATATCCTGATCGAAAACGACCTGATCGTCGAAGTCGGGCCGCAGATTCTGGCGAACGATGCGCAACGACTCGACGCCACCGGCTGCATCGTCATTCCGGGCCTCGTCAACGCACATATGCATACGTGGCAGACCGCATTGCGCGGAGTCACAGCAAACTGGACGTTACCGACGTATTTCCGAAGCGTTCACGCCGGGCTCGCGACGTTGTTCAACCCGGACGACCTGTACATCGGCACCTTGGTCGGCGCGCTGAATCAACTGAATCTCGGAACGACGACGCTTGGCGACTGGTGCCACAACAATCCGACGCCCGAGCACACGGATCGCGCGATCGACGGGCTGCTCGAATCGGGGATCCGCGCGGTCTATTTTCATGGCTCGCCGAAGCCGGACCCCAAACCCGGTCAGAAGCACTTCAGCGAGATTCCGCATCCGCGTAGTGAAATCGAACGGCTGCTGAAGGACCGATTCATCCGGCGCGATGCGCTGGTCACGCTCGGGATGGCGATCCTCGGTCCGCACTACTCGACCTACGATGTTTCGGAGCACGACTTCGAGCTCGCGGCGGAGTATGGGTTGATCGCCAGCATGCACTGCGCCGGACTCGAACCAAAGACACCGGATGGCTGGGAGCGCCTAGCCGAGCGCGGATTGCTCGGCCCGAGTACCAACATCGTCCACGGCAACAACCTGAGCGAGGCACAGCTTCGCATGATGATCGGCCGCGGCGTCACGTTCTCGGTCGCACCCGAGACGGAAATGACCCAAGGACACGGCCACCCGATCACGGGCCGCCTACGTGATGTCGGCGGTGCACCCTCGCTCGGCGTCGATCTCGAGTCAGCGATTGCAGGCGACATGTTCACGGTAGCGCGTGTTGCGCTGGCATCGCAGCGCGCGCTGGACAATGCACAGGCCCGAGCCGACAGCGGGCAACTGCCCGCTCACTCTACGATTTCCACCTCCGAGGCGCTCAGTTGGATCACGATTCGTGGTGCCGAGGCGCTCGGCCTACAGGATCGTGTCGGCTCCCTCACGCCGGGCAAGCAGGCGGATATCGTTTTGATCCGCGCCGACGGGCTCAGCATGAGACCGGTGCACGATCCCGTCGCGTCCGTGCTGATGCAAGGTAGTGCGGCGAACGTCGATACCGTGCTAGTGGCCGGCGCTATCCGGAAACGGGCGGGCAAGCTTCTTTACACCCACCTTGAACAACGTCTCGACGAACTCGATGCGTCGGGCAGGCGAATCAGCGACCGCTTCGCGGAGCTGGCTCCTGCCTGACGGGCTTCCTGCGCCGAGGCGGAGCCGACGGAACGGATGGCGAGGCGCGTCATCTGTCAGTCCGGCTGGCGTCGCGCCTCGACTTTCTGTTTCGTGAAAAGACCCGGCACGGCTTGCAGGCCGTCACGCACCGCAACACACATTCAAATTCTGCTTCCGGAGCACCTCAAGTGAACACAAGTGACATAGATCTGCTGGCCGCGTACTGGACGCTCGCCGGAGACGTGGATCCGCTGCGTCCCTCCATCAGCCCTTACTCGCTGCAGGCACGGGTCGAAGCGGCATCCAGGGCTGGCTGGCGGGGCATCGGTGTGATCCACGAGGACCTAGCGGCGACGATCGATCAAGTCGGCATCGACACGGTCAAGCACATTCTCGAAGACAATGGAATCCGCCATCTCGAACTCGAATTCCTCGTCGACTGGTATCGAGACGGTACCCAGCGCGAGGTATCGGACCGTGCTCGCCGCGCAATCCTTGAGTTCGGTGCCAGACTGGGTATGAAGAACGTGAAAGTTGCGGCTAGCGTTCTGGACCAGCGCGCCCCGGACTTCACGCGAATGGCCGACGAATTCGCGAAGCTGTGCCAGGAAGCCGCCGCAGTCGGATCGAACGTATCCCTCGAAGTGATGCCGTTCTCAATCGTCAGGACGCTCGAAGACGGTCTGGCCGTCGTGCAGCAAGCGAATCAGCCGAACGGCGGCCTGCTGCTCGATATCTGGCACATCGTGCGCGGCGGTATCGATTTCGGCGAGATCGCAAAGTTGCCGTCGCATTTCATCAAGGGCGTCGAACTCGACGACGCCAGCTCGACGATCGAGGGCACCCTGCTCGAAGACACGGTGTTCCGCCGCAAGCTTTGCGGTGAAGGCGATTTCGACACGCCGGGCTTCATTGAAGCGATTCAGGACGCCGGCTTCGGAGGCGAATGGTACGGAGTCGAAATCATTTCCACCGAGCTGCGCAAGCTGCCGCTTGAAGAGATGGCAACCCGCGCGTTCGACACGACCCGGCAACAGTTTCTCGAGGTTGCCGCGCGCAAGAACAAGGCTGCCCTCACTGGTCGATGACCGACGGCGCATAACGAAAGCCAAGGATGCATCCATGTACGATTTCATTTATACGTCCCAGCCTTCAAAGGTGATATTCGGCGCGGGCTCCCTCGCTCGCGTCGAGGAAGAGGTTAAGGCACTGGGCGCGCGAAAGGCCCTGGTTCTCTGCACGCCGGAGCAGGAGGCACAGGCCACGGAGGTTGCGCATCTGCTGGGCCCGCTGAGTGCGGGCGTCTTCCCCGAAGCGAGGATGCACGTGCCGATTGAAACCGCGAGGCGGGCGCGCGACCATGCCCGCGAGATCGGCGCCGACTGTGCCGTGGCGATCGGTGGCGGATCCACGGTCGGCCTCGGCAAGGCGATCGCGCTCGAGTCGAGCTTGCCGATCATCGCGATTCCGACTACCTATGCCGGTTCGGAGATGACGCCAATCTACGGTGTGACGGAAAATGGATTCAAACGGACTGGACGCGACGCGCGAGTCTTGCCGAAGACGGTAATCTACGATCCGATGTTGTCGTTGAACCTTCCGCTCGCCCTGTCGTTTGTCAGTGGCATCAACGCTATCGCGCACGCTGCGGAAGGGCTCTATGCGCGCGACGGCAATCCCGTCATGTCGTTAATGGCCGAGGATGGAATTCGCTCGATGGCGGCAGGATTGCGTGGCCTCCAGGAGCGCTCCCCGAGTCTCGCCGCACGTAGCGAGTGCCTTTATGGCGCATGGTTGTGCGGCAACGTCCTCGGTCATGTAGGGATGGCGCTGCATCACAAGCTTTGTCACACTCTGGGCGGAAGTTTCAATCTCCCGCACGCCGAAACTCACGCGATCGTGCTGCCGCATGCGCTGGCCTACAACAGCGATGTCGCACCGGACGCGATGCGGCGCATTTCCCGGGCGCTCGGTAGTGAAAGTGCGGCGCTGGGTGTCTTCGAACTCGGGCGCGACCTCGGCATTCCCACCGGATTGCGCGAGATCGGAATGCAAGAATCCGATCTCGAACGAGCGTGCGAAATCGCGCTGGCAAACCCCTACTGGAACCCACGCCCGATCGAACATGACCCGCTCCTATCCTTGCTTCACGACGCGTGGACAGGAAGCGCGCCGCGTTAAAGCGTAAGCGGCTCATTGCGACCGTTGTTGAGATACGCGCATACTTGACGACTGCAAACAGGGAGCGAGGCATACTGGACTGGACGTCGTTCCGCGGTATGTTTCGTGCCCCAATGCATTCGTCAAACTTCCGGGCATAGCCCAGGGAGAAATCGCGCAAAATTGATCTATAGGTATTCAAACATCACACCGATTTTCGGCAACAGATGAACGGCGCCGATTGGCCGACAAGCGTCCGTTGCGCCAAAGTTACACTTTCAGTGCAAGTTGAGCCGAGTTGCAGATCGTCGTTCCCAGTCGACCGAGGACCCATGCCTTGAGGAATCGTATTGGCGTCAACCTGGACGCGTCTCTCTCGTACGCCGCAATCGCACCTCCTTGAAGTGCAAGTGCATGCCACCCCGACTAAAAGGGCCGTGCGTAGCATCAAATTAGCCGCAAGTTCGTACGCGCAAGTCTCAACGGTGAATTTGCGGTTTAAGCGCCGCCAACGTGGCAACAACGATCTGACACTGTTGAGAAAACATTGCACCACGAGTCTATACAGATAAATATTCCGTGACTCTTTCGCTCTTGAGCGATGCCAGACACACCATTCGAGCGATCGGATGCGGTCAATTGTTCAAAGACAACAAATTGAGACTGCGGACATCTTTTCTGAGAAACAACACCAGATCCGTCGTCGGCCCACCCCGCGTACCTCGAGTACCCGTCACTACGCATACCTTTCACGTCCGGGAATCGCGCCGCGAAGTCCTTATTGAGCATCGTGGTGATGCCTTTCAACAACACGGACTGGCCGTTCCAGTCACTGAAATAGCGCATCGTTGCCATCATCGTTCTCCAAGAGTTGCCGCCCTGAAAAGAAAAACACCCAGGAATCCGAAGACGCATGGGTGTTTGGGTCCTATATGCCGATCGACCGATCATGCCGGTGCGATCGGATCCGCGTATCTGCCCCAGTCGCTGGCTTCTGTCAGCAGAACCGGATCGATCACCTTGGAGGGCAAGCCCTCCTTCTTCAGATGTTTGATAGCACCGATGCACGGCTTCGTCGGCTCGTCGTGACACGCCCACGTTTTGCCGTGATCGACACGCATCACGACGATCTCGCGCGGCGAAGGCAAAACGCCATAGTTCTGGCATTGCTCCGATATATCGGTAAACGCGAACGGGCAGGTACATTCCTGCGATTGATGGTCACAGGACATAGCGTCGATCTCCTCGATACACAAAAAGAAAAAGACCCAAAAATCCGAGGATTAGTGGGTCTTTTAGATCACGAAATTACATCTTTCGATGCATCGCCTTAGAACGGAATCCGTTCGTCCATTTCATCGTAGCGATCACCTGCCGGTTGTTCGACGCGGCCGCCGACGGGTTCGTCGCGCGACTCGTCTTCGACCTTGAACTTCGGCTCGATCAGGGTTTGAAGAATGCCCTTGTAGTACTCGGTTACAGCCTTCGAGCGAACAGTGGCGAGCATCTTGTTGTCGTCGAAGCCAGCCTTCTTCGCTGCTTCGACCTTGGACTTCACGGCTTCAACACCACCTTCGAAGATCCCGTCTGCCTGCTTGATTTCACCGCCTTCGCCCTTGAGCTGAACGGTGGAATCGTAGTACACACGACCGGTTGCCGTATCCTCGCGACCAGTCCCCGGGAACACCGAGAAGGCTTTGATGATCGTGCCACGGGTAACCGTGTCGTTTGCCAACTTGCGGATCAACATCTGAGCCGCATGACTGTAGAGCGGCAGCGTCACGAGATAGCCTTCCTTCGTGTCGCGATCGACGAACTTGACGCGGATGTCCTGGTAGGTACCGTTGTCATGCTCACGCTCGGAGTAGTAAGCCGAGACGATCTCGCCGTCGAGCGTTGTGCTCGAAGGGATGCCGTTTTCCTCCAGGAACTTGCGGACTTGACGAGCAATCGTCTTGCCTGTGAGCCCGTCGAACCCACGCTTCCAAGAATCCTCGCCGACCAATTCGCGCGCTTTGGTGACAATCGCGCGATTTGCTTCGTTGGAGATCAGGAGGACGCCCGGCGTCGAGCTGTATTCCAGATAGATCGACTTCGACGCACCGCCGTTTTGTTGGATAGCCATGGTGATTCTCCTTCAGAGAGTTGCCCGGTTGAGGGCGTAAGAAAATGGTTCCCGAGTGGCTCGGGGAATTGACATAGCGAACAGAGATGCAGGTGGAAAAGTAGAATGGCGCGATTCGAAAATTTTTTTCGGTTCCCCGCACTGGCCCCTACGCCTTCGAATCCGCCGCCTCGCCGGCGGCACGACGGTATTCGCTCACGTCTAGCGACAGGAAGGCGGTGGATTCGTCGTTCGGGTCGTCGAACTTGATCCAGGCGGCGAGCCGCAGCTTGTCGCCTGTCTCCGGGTTGACCGACAGATCCCCGGTGTAATCCGGGTGGTTCCGGCCCTCGACCTTCCGATCGTTGTCGAACAGGTTTCCTCGGAAGTAGGTCTTGTTCGCGCCCTCTCCGGCAACAAATGCGAGACGGATGTACATCTTTCCGCTCGCGGCAGTGTCACGGATCCCCGCGATCGCGATCTTCGTCCCCGACCCGCTACCGGTTACGTCGGCCGCATAGTCGGCAGCGACGCTCTCGCCCTTCTTCTTCCAGAACAGTCGCTTCGGGTCAGTATTGACCCGCAGTTCGGCGCGAAACGCCCTCAGCATGGTTGTCCTCCTCGATAGATCTCAAGCCCGCGCGCATCGACACGCTGCGTTTCTGCATGCGGGAACCGTGTGATAGAACACGGGGGCATTATCGAAACCTGGGGGAGAATGCAGAAATGATTCCGAGCGATACGCTGGTCATTGCGGAGAAGTTCAGCCTCGCGATGGATATCGCGAATGCGATTGCGAAGCCGTTCCGGGGAAATCCCAAGGATGGCTACCTAACGGCTGATTCGATGGTCATCAGCTGGGCCGCAGGCCATCTAATCGGTCTAGTCGACGCAGATATCTACGACCCGCAGCACAAGCGGTGGTCAATCGGGCCGCTACCCATCAGTCCGGATACGCTCCGTAAGGACGTTGTGCGAGATAAGAAGACCGCCCAGCCGAGCAAGAGCGCAGCGAGACAGCTCAAACTCCTGGGCTGTCTCCTGAAGAGCGCGAAGACCGTGATCCATGCAGGCGACCCCGATCGAGAGGGCCAACTGATCGTCGACGAGATCCTCGAGCGATTCCAGTTTCGCGGCGAGGTCAAACGCCTCTGGCTGAACGCACAAACGATGTCGGGAATCCGCGATGCGTACCGAAAAATGGAGCCCAACCATTCGCGCGCGAACCTCCTCGCGGCCGCGAAAGCGCGCGAGGAGCTGGATTGGCTCGTCGGCGTCAACGGCACACGCGGCTACACAGTCCTTTGGCAGGAGAAAGGACATGAAGGCATGTTGCAGGTCGGTCGCCTGAAATCCGCGATCGTCGGGATAGTCGAGATGCGTGAAGCTGAAATTGAGGCATTCGTGCGCACGGCATACTTCACGATCTCGGGGAAGATCTCATCGTCGAAAGGCGGATTCAGCGCAGGATGGCGGCCGCCGGTTGACGCGGCGCCGCCGCGCTTCGATCTCGACGGACGGCTCCTCGATCGTGCATATGCGAATTCCGTCCGTTCGCGAACTGAAGGTACGAAAGGCACGATCACCGTGGCCGATACGAAAAAAGGGGAGCGCAAACCGCCACCACTACTTTTCTCGTTGAGCGAACTCCAGAAAGTCGCTGGCGCTGCTTTCGGCCTGTCGCCTGGCGAAACGCTAGAAGCTGCGCAAAACCTATACAACAAGTACAAGCTCACGACCTACCCCCGCGTCGACTGCCAGTACGCGCCGGTCGAGATGTGGAAGGAGGCGACGCAGGTTTTCACCGCGGTGCGCGAGAATTTCGGTGCCGGATGGTCTTTAGGCGATCAGGCGGACGCGTCACGTCGATCTCGCGCGTTCGACGACAGCCGGCTTGAGGAGCACTTCGCGATCCTTCCGACGACGACACGTGCGCGCGTCGCAGATCTACCGGGTCCGGAGCGACTTGTCTACGGCGAGATAGTGCGGCGCTACATGGCGCAGTTCCACGAGGACTACATGTATGACTCGACGTCGCTCGAGGCTTCCTTCGCCGACGAGCGATTCGTGACCCGCGGCATTGTTCCTGTGTCGCTCGGATGGCGCTCGCTATACCCCACTACGGCTGACGACGAGAACGAAGCCTCGCAAGGTCTTCCGCCTCTCCTGCTCGGCGATGCTGTTCACATGGACGAGGTCGCCATCGACGACAAGGTGACGTCGCCTCCGCCCCGCTTCACCAGGACGACACTGCTCGAGGCGATGAAGAACGTCCATCAGTTCGTGACAGACCCGGGCATCAAGAAGGTGCTGAAGGAAAATAAAGGATTGGGTACGGCCGCGACGCAGGGCCCGACGATCGACGAGCTCGTCGACGCGCATTTTTTCGACGAGACGAAGGACGGGCGCACCAAGGTACTGCTTCCGACGCCCAAGGCACGTGCGTACACACGGGCTCTGCCTCCTGATCTTATCCGACCGGACTTTACCGCCTGGCTTGAGGACAAACTCGGCGACGTTGCTCAGGGCAAGCTCTCGAAGGCCGATTTCGACACGTACGGTCGACGGTTTGTGCAAAGGCTTGTGACCGGGATCAAGGACGGCTCCGTCGCCGCCGCGATGCCCACTCCGCAGGAGCTTCCACCCGCTGTTGTCTTGAAACGTACACGGGGAGGTGGCACCAAATCGGCATCGCCCCGAAAGACGCGGGCGAAGCCTTCCGGCTCGAGCGCGGGTCAAGGGCAGGCGGCAAAATCGACAGCGATTGCGCCGCCCAAGGTAGTCACGGCACCGTCGACCGTGCCGGCCGCCGGCAGCGGTTCCCCGACGGCAACACCGCGTGCCAATCCGTTCGCGCTCTCCAAGACTCCCAAGGCGCCGTCTCCGCGACCAGCGGACGGGGCATCCTCAGCGCCGGCCGCGAGCAAGCGGGTTGGCAATCCGTTTTCGCTCAAAAAATGATGCGGTTCTCCTTCTCGATGTTCATTTCTTGGTGCTCTGCCCTTTCCACATAGGAGATCACCATGAACACGGCTGTTACCCGCTACCGCAACCAGCTGTTGGTCGCCCGAATTCTCTCCGGGCGCTACCAACAGGAACTTGTCGTTAGCACCAAAGCCAGCACCGCCTCGACTGACGGCGACCGCATCACCTTCCCCGCAGCATGGATGCTTGCCGACAACGAAGATGTCGCGACCGTCATGGACGGCATTATCGATCACGAGGCCGCGGGCCATGGCCGGCACACCGACTTCCACGCACGTCGCTCGCGGACCCCCATCGTCAACCGGTTGGAAAATATCCTGGAGGACATTCGGATCGAGCTGGCCGCCGGCGTCGATTGGCCTGGCATTCCCCGCAATCTGGCTCGCATGGTCGCCGTTCTGGTCCGATGGGGTGTATTCGGAAGTGCCGAGTTGTTGACGTCTCCGAACTTGGACCCCGGCGTGCTGCTCTGCAATGCGATGTTGCTGAATTGCCGAGCGAAGTTTCTACCCGGGCAGGACGAACACCTTGGCATGCTCGCGGCGGCCTCCGGTCGCGCAGCGGAGCAGCGCTTCGGGATGCTTTGGACAGAAGCTTGGGGACTTGCCCAGCGTGCGCCGCGGCTCACGTCAACGAAGGACGCATGCAAGCTGGCGGCCGACATCGTCAAGTTGTTCAAACTGCCTCCCAGACCGGATTGCCCGACACCCCCAGGTGTCGGGAATGGCAGGAAGGGTGCCGAGCCCGACGATGGTGATGCGGGTAGCGGAAGCGGGTCCGCTGGCGTGGGAGAGGTGACCGGTCCAGCCACACCGGACGGGACGCCTGAAGAGGGGCTCACACCTCTGCAACGAGCCGCCGCTGCGGCAGCAGTAGACTCCACGGACAAAGACCTACCTCAAACGGATCTCGGCGATCTCGCCGGTGCCGCCGTCAATACGCACTCGAAAGATGCTCGCACCCGAGTGGCTCTCCAGGTTCCCCAAGCGGTGAGCGGAACACAGCCGGTGCCGCACAGCTGGCAGGTCCTCGCGACCAGACTGCGCAACAGTCTCGCTGGCGACTTGGCAGCGGAACTAGACACGTTGGTCTCTTGCCATAGGTCGTACGGCTACACAGGACGCGAGCTCGCTACCGGCAAGCTGTTTCGACTTCGTCTCGGCGACGGTCGCGTCTTCCGAAAGCGTGTCGACACCTATGAGTTAGACACGGCCGTCACGCTACTCGCAGACGTATCGTCCAGCATGGGTGGACTGATGGGTGTTGTCGACCGGATAACCCTCCAAGCAGCTCAACAGCACGGATCCGGATATGCCGACGACTCCGCTGTCATCGGTACCACGCGGTATAGCGTTTCACGGATGGACGTCTCCGGTGGCGCAGCGATCGCAATTGGTGAGGTGCTCGAGCAGTTTGAAATACCCAACGAAGTGATTGGTTTCGGTCGGGCATATCAGATCATCAAGTCTTTCGACGACACGTGGACGTCACTTGCCGGGCGAAGCGACGTCGTCGCACTTCGCGCCAGCGCAACGGCGACCGGGATGGCAATGACAATCGCACTCTCGCGGCTTGACTTCCGTGAGGAGGCGCGGCGTCTGCTGATTGTGTTGACGGATGGCGAAGCAGGTGATCCGGAGATGCTGGCCAGCGCGTACGCATATGCGAAGTCTGTCGATATTGAAATCGTGACGATATTTATTGGCGATAGCACCCGGGGCATTCAGCAGACACGGGCCGCGATGAAGTCGGGCGGTTACGCGGGACAGATGTCTGTCGTAAGGCGACCCGATGAGCTTCCGCAACGCGTGATCGAAGCTGTACGTCGATCAATTTGATCCAACCTCCTCCCAGTCGCCTGCGACCGGGAGGTTTTTTTTGCCTGCTCGATCGAAATGACCAGGATTTCGACGCCACTCCATTTCTCGATTTTTAAGACAGCTGGCAATATCACTTTGTCACTCACCAACGACGAGGAGAAAACCACATGGCGGGGTATTTGGAGCTTCTGGCGCAACGAAAACAACTCGATCAACAAATTGCATCGATACGCGACCAGGAGCGCGCGTCGCAAATCGAATCGATTCGAGAAACGATGCGGCTCTACGACATCTCGATCGACGAGATCCGCGTGAAAGCCAGCGGCCGCAAAGGGCAACCGGCGGTGCCGAAGTATCGACACCCGGATACCGGCGCGACCTGGAGTGGCCGCGGCAAACGACCGCGCTGGCTGGGTGACAATCCGGCTCAGTTCCTGATTGAGAAGCCGGCGGAAGTGACGCAATAACTATCTCGGTCCTCAAACAGGAGGCAGGCGCCGGACTCGTCGAGATCCGGCACCTGCCACGCTGTAGGATCGGCGAGCGCTGAATGGAAATGGTGCATCACCTTGAGCATTCACAAGCAGGATTGGATTTTCGAGGGCGACCGCGCAAATGGGTTTGTCGCGTTGCTCGCGTACCACCTCCCCCCGTCGGTCGAGCGATCCAATTGCCATTGGATACGGACCAACGAACAAGTCGACGGCATGAGATGCGGGCAGCTCGAGGCTAACGTCCTCCCGCTCCCTGTGGCGCGCAACCGACTGATCGAGATTCTCAAAGCGACGGACTGGCACGGGGTCAATCTTGAGCGAGGTTGGCGTCACGACCTGTCGTTGCACAACACCTCGCTGGATACGTCGGACGACTCCACGGTTCAGGCCTACATTCATGCAATTCATGCACTGGGACTCTCGTGGACACCACCGGAAGCGATGAGTGCGAATCCGTTTGGATGGCGACTCGCCCAGGCGGTCTATCCGTTTGACCCATCGCAATCGAACTGGGATTCGCTCGGCCTCAAGGGAAACGCCGCCGATGCGCTGGGCGAACCGGTCAATCCGGCTCGCCATGTCATCGTCCTGCTGACCGAAGGCGACGACTGACCGATCCGGTCAATCCTGCGCCGATCCCGCAAACATTGCTCAGCATTGCGAAGTCATCACGTCCATTCCATCTACCATCCCTTCTCGAAGTCCGGATCCACTACGTACGACCCTCGGGGCCCGCAAACTGCGAGAGGACGCTCGCGCACCGCGCGCAAGAACGTCTGCCACCGGATCTTCCTTCTGCACAGCAGCGAAGCCGCGTTGAACGTATACCTGATCGCGTAAAGCATGGCATCGGCTCCATACGTTATGCAGCAGTGGTCGGGGCACGGGTCGATTCGCGCCGCTGCGCCGCATACCAGACCATCATCGCGAAGTTGCCGACGTGGACCGCAAGCCTCGGATCGTTTGCGCATTGGATTCCGTGCGCGAGCAGGTTGTCGACGATGTCAGGCAACAGTGCAGGATCGTCCCAACCCACGCGCCCCTCGGCGACCTTGCGCGACATCGCACCCTTCATCGCGACCGTGAACGCGTCGATCGCCGCGTTGATCCCGGCGAGCTCGGCGGCGATCTCGTCGGCGCTCAGCACTTTGTTGTCGGGCAGTTTGCGCATGCGCTTCCTCCTGGGTTCAATCGACGTCGAGGTGACGTCGTCGCGGTAGTATCGCGACCGGGCAAAAAATGCAGAAATCTCGGAGGAAAAAGAAAAACCCTCGATCACCAAAAGGCAATGCGAGGGTTTGAGATCAACGAAGCTTCTTGCCCGGGGGCAATCCGAGGACTTGACTGTTCGCGCTTTGAGCCCAGAAATCCACATCTTGGCCGACAGATGCAGCCATGATCTCTTCGAAACGGACGAAGTCCTGATAGAGGCGCTGACGTTTGAAGTCGCCCTGCCGATCCTTCTCACGGACGTAATCCAGGCGGGCCTGGAAGTCCATGTAGAACCACTTGCTGTTGTACGGGACGAACGCGATGTGATCCCCGATGAAATGCGTCACGGGCCCAGGCATATCCCCTCGAATGAAGCTTGAGGGAACGCTAAGGATCATGCCGGCATGCTTTCGGAGCAGCGGTTCATCCAGCTTCGACGTGCCGTAGCACACAGCGGCATACAGCGTGCCCGACAACTCAAATTGAGTGACGGACAGGCAATAGTGCGGCCGTGGGCCAGGTTGGTTCGGGTGGGAATCGTAAGGAAAGCGGCACTTCAACACGGCGCCTCGCACAAACGGCGAGGAGCTCATGAGCAGGCCTTATCGGGAGGGTGTAGCCGGTTCGTTGAGTCGATCGAGCCCGTACTTCTTTCGGAACTCCGGCAGGGTCATGCCAAGCTTGGCGATCATCTTGTCCCGCATTCCGATCAATGCTTCGGCCGGTACGGACGCAGCGATATAGCCCGTCACTCCTGAGGGAGTCACGACCTTGACTACTTCTTCGCCGTTGGGTGCAGTGAACCGTTCCATGAGGGCATGATACACCCGCACGATTTGGCCGAGCAATCGCCCGATTGGGATGTCGGATTTGAAACGCATGATGGATTTCCTCCAAGTGTTGGCCATCGGCCAGAAGTCGTAGTGGAGAGAAATGCACGCGTGAGCGTGGAATGGCGACCTCCGCCACCGCGCCACGGGCACCGCGACCGCGCCCTTACCAGGCTAACGCCTGTGCTCCGCCCTCCCTGCAAGCCAATGCCTGCAAGGTGCGAACTCGACTCGCGCGCGCCGGCGCGCCCGGATCGAGGCGCACGGGGACCCGCGCCGAAGGAGCGGGGAGAGCGCCGACCGCCCGCAGGGCGGGCGATCCGGACAGGCCCGGGCGAACCGACGGCGGTCGGGGGCCGTCCAGCCGCCGGACGGCGGCGATGTATGCCCCCGCTCGCGGGGGCGACAATGTCTGCACGGCGGACAAAAAAAAGCCTCGACCGGGGAGATCGAGGCTTGAAGCAGGGGTAGCGCGAGAAAACCGGGCGAGGGGGCCCTTCCACACTTCCCTTCACGCGGAAGCTACTTTACCTTTCGGCGGCCAGTTAGGAATGGCCGGCTGTAACCCCCATTAAACACGCTGACTTGTGAAAGCTCGCGCCGTTCATGGTCGCGTCCACGACGCTTCTCCGGTTTGCCCCTTGTCCGTTGTCGCGACTACACCGGCCGTTTTCAAGGTCGCGAGCTGCTGGCCTGTGAACGTGATGAAGGCCGACGACAACGCTGTCTTCTCGCCATTGACGAGCCAGTTGATCCCGAGCACCTTGCCTTGCGTCACGGTACATGCGGCCCGCAGCACGATCTCGGCGGTCGACCCGGACTGCGTGATCGTGCAGACAGGGTTGTCGCCGGTCACCAACGAGAAGCTGCGCGAGGCAGTGAAGCTCGCCCCACCCTTCGTCGTTATGGTGGCACTGATCGTGTGGTCGCCGGCGGTCGACACGGGGATAACCGCCGCGGCCGCCGGGTTGGTCGCCGTGAGGGCCGGCACACCATCAAGGGCATACACGATCCGCGAGATTTGGTCCCCCTTCGGCATCGAGCTCAGCGACAGTACCGCCTGAACGTTCGACGGTGCACGGGACCACCGGTCGCTGCCCTGCAGCGTCAACGACGCGGCGAGCGTGGGCGCGTTCGCGACGGTGAACGCTCTCGTCAGCGTCTGGCTGTTGCCGCGGGTGTCGCTCACCTTCACCGACACCTGCTGGTCTCCCGCTTGCGTGAAAGTCGCACCGACGGTGGCGCCCCGTTCAGACGTGACGTTGGCACTGGCCGGCAACGACCAGTCGAATGTGAATTTCTCGCTTCCGACGTTGCGCGCGTCGGCCAGGTTCTCGTAGTTGGCGGTGAATACGCCGATCGCCGGTGCCCGAGCATCCGGCATCGACATCGTCATCACCATCTTCGGGAACTGGTAGGTCCACGTCGAGAAAATGAAGCCCGACTTCGTGAGCGAGGCATCCTTCAGCCCGTCAACCCAACTCTCGTAGCTGATCGACGTCTGGCCGGGCTGAATCGTCACGGTCACCGGATCGAAGCCGTCACGGGTCGTTCCGTCCGGCAGCAGCCAGTGTCCGACGATTGTTTGCGTCGTCACCTGGTTCTTGTTGAACGGCGAGTTCTGGGTGACCGTGAACGTCGCGGGCTTACCCGTCTCGAGTACGTGCGCGCCCGTGATGATCGGCTTCGGGAGAGCCAGCGCCGCCACTGCGTAGATTGCCGACGCCGTGCGCGTGCGCAGCGGGTTTGCGATGGTACCCGTGCTTTCCTGCCCCGTCAGCGTCACCCAGAGCGTTCCCGGCGTATCCGGCGTGAACGTGACCGTCTTCCCGGTGAACGTCTTCGGGTTCTGGTCGTTGTAGGCCGTCTTGATCGACCACGTGAACGAGGTGTCAGCGACGTCGGAAACAGCAGTCCAGGTCACCGGGCTGCCCGCATACCCAGCGGTCGCCCCGGTGATCGAAAGGGTCGGGCGCTGGAAGGCCTCGACGGTCACCGTGTTCGTGTCACTGGTTTGCCCGGAATGCTTGTTCGTCACGACCGCCTTGAATTGGTACGTCCCGGACTCGGTAATGCGCGGCCGCAAACCCGGGGAAGCGGTGTCGCCAGCGGTTTGCCACGTTGCACCGTTATCCGAGGACATCGACCAATGGATTGTCCCGAGATCCTGCAGTCGCTTCGAATCGTAGATGACGTTCAGTGCAGGCACGAACGCAGCCGAATTGCTGACGACCCCGCTCGTTGCTTGCGCGACGGCCAGCGACACCGGGATCGGCGAGCCGTTGGACACGGCCAGCATCAAGTCCGTTGTGGTGACCGTTCGGCTCGTCGGACCGTTGTTGTCGTAGAGGATCGCCTTCACGACGATGTTGGCCGTGCCAGCCGGCAGCTGGCCAACCGGCAACGTGAAGGTGCCGTCCGCGCGTACCGGCGTCGGAGAGTCGGACAGCGGCTCCAGCTTCGTGTCGATGATGATACCGGTCGGCGCGCGCGTAACAGTCTTCACGAATGCCTGAACGCGCCACTCGCCCATCGTCGCCGCGTTGTAGGTGAACGCCCCACCAAAAAGCATCCCGACGCTACCCGACAGGGTCGCGTCATTGGTCGACACGAGCGCCCCGACCTGACGGTTGAGGTTGATCGTGACGTTCGGCGGCTGGACGCTCAAGGTGAGCTCCGTGTGCCAGACCTTGTCCGGCCGGCGCGTGTAGTGGACGTCGAACGCATAGTGGAGCGTGTCCCACAGCGCTTCGTCGGTCGTATAGATCTGGCTGCCGAGGGTGTTCGACAGCGTCGCGAGCGTCGTGGCCTTGCTTGCGGGATCCGTGACGACCATCGTCAATCCCGGGTTCTGCGCAGTCGCCTTCAGCTGGCCGGCATACTGATTCGCGCCGAGCATCGCAATCGGGTTGGTGATCGATGAGCCCGCGGCCTGCGGCCCGTTGCCCGGCTGGTACGTCCATACAGGTGCGGCATCGTCGAGCGCCGAGCCAGTGAGCATCAGCGTTTGCTTTCCGGCCGTGAAGAAGCCGATCTTGCTCGTGGTCGGATCCCGATACAGAACACCCGGCTCGTAGACAGCGCGGTTCTGCCCAACGTTGTGGACATAGCCGACGATACCTTGCGTGGTGGTCGTGTAGTCGACGAGGTCACCGTCATCCGCATCGACCTGAATCGCGCACTGGTATCCGCCCGGGTTCAACGTGCCGCCACGCGAGTTGATTGTTGCCTGCGTCCCGTACTCGATCGAGCCGGAGCAGTCGCTACCGACGTCCGTCTTTGCGCCGATCAACGTCACGGGCGCGACGTCGACTGTGTAACTCGTCGCCTTGCCGGTAGCGACGAGCGCGATCTGCTGCCCGGGCGTCCAGGTGTCGAACTCGGCCTGCACGACCGGCGCGTTCGGGGCGAGCGTCGTCACGAGTAGGTAGGCTTTCCCGACCGCTCCGGTCGTGACCGGGCTGACAGGGAACGTCAGGACACTGCCGTTTTTCGTCAGGTCGAACGACGATGCAATCGTCTGCGTTTCGCCTGGCTGGATGGTCACACCGTTGACCGACAAAGGAATGTTCGAATCGCTTCGGAGCGTCGCCTGCACTTCGTACTGCCCGGTCAAGGCCTGGCCGTTCGGGAGCGTGAGCGCCGGCGTGCGCACGTTCGTCACGACCTGTGGAATCGCCGGCGTGCGCGCGACTCCATTTGCCATGCCCAGTGGGGTGATCGTCGGCGGCCCATAGGTGAAGGGCAGTGTCTGCGTGCCCGTGATGCCGTACTTATTGGTCGCGGTGACGGTCAGCTTGTACTGCCCACCGTCCCCAAGGGACGGGAAAAGCACCGGATAAAGCAACGAATACTGGTTCGTCTTGTCCGTCGCCTGGACCGGCAACGAGATGTTGATGTTGGCTGGCCCGCCCGTAATCGTCGTGGACTTGATCACGGGCGCATCGTCGAACGGGTCCGACAGCGAGATCAGGATGTCACCGATACTTGCGATCGACGCGCCGTCCTTCGCATTGAACGATACTTCCGGCGGCGTCCGGTCAAGCAGGAACGTGCCAACGTCGCGCGTCACCACGTTGCCTGCGATGTCGGTCACCGTCACGCTGAAGGCGTAGTAGCCGTCGGCAAGACTGCCTGCATTCGCCGTGACCGCGAACGCATTCGACGTCGTCGCCAACGTCGTTTTCAGATTCGTGACCGCGTTCGTCGCCTTCGATGTGGCCGTGACTTGAGCGGACTTCATCTTGGTCATGTTCCACTCGAAGCCCGTGGTCGACTTGGTACCGGTCGCGGTGATGTCGTAGGTTTTTTGGTCGTAGCTCGCCGAGTCGAACGTGGGAACCCCGTTATCGACGATGAACACACCGGTAGTGCTCGTGTTGAGAGACTTATCCGCGTTGTAGACGTGAAAAAAATCGATATAGACGGCGGTCGTGCCCGGCAGCATCGAGTGGATCCATGGGCCGACGATCGTGCACGATGTCTGGCCCGCAGGAATCGTGCATTGGACGGTCCCGGTGACCTTATTGTTCGACGATCCACTCGCGTGATTGGCAAGCGAGTCGATTACGATCTGGTCCGTCGGTTGCGCCTGCACGCTGACCGTGACCTGGTCCACCCGCACATCGCTCGTATACGCAAGATAGGTCGTTCCGGCCGGCAAAACGACCGGTTGCCCATTGACAATGTACGACATGCCGGTGACGATCGGTGCTACGCCCACGCTCGGCGCAAGCACCACGTTATAGGTCAGTGCCGTTCTACCATCTCCGTTGTAGAAATCGGAGCGCCAGTACATCGAGTTGCCGGTCGAGAGGGTGGGACTGTACTGGGTCGAAACCGCCTTGTACGCGTACTGGCTGTCGACATAATCCGGCTTTGTCGGTGTCGTATCGCCAAGGCTCCCGTAGAGATACCAGCCGTTCGCAGAATTCCCATACCACTGACTGAGAGGCACCCGCACGACAAACTTCAGCGGGTTGCTGTAGGTAGTCATGCCTGGGGTGTACGGGTCATAACCGGTAAACGGCGACCCAGCAATGAGGTTTGTCTTCGTACTCGGGTTGAACACCCCGACGATGCTCCAGTTCGGCCCAAGTGAATCGTTCCAGATGAACTCGCTCGACACGGTCGTCTTATTTCCCGCCTTGTCGTAGATATCGAACTGCGTGACAACCGGACCGATAAAGTTCGTCGGAAACACGCCCGGGCCGATATTCGCCGAGCTGTTCCCGATTGTGACGGTACCTGCGGACGCATTGTAGGTCGCCGCGACGGTGTTGTAGACGACGCCGTCGGGAGTCTTGGTCGTCAGGGTTGCTGATGCGACGCCGCCCCCGGTATCCAAGACATTCTGAACGCCAAATGCCGTGAAATAGTACGTGGTGATCACGGCGTCCTTGTTCATGACGCAAAGCCCCGTGGCTGCACCGCCGGACGACTTACACGCACCTACCCCCGTGCCGACGATAGCGCCGGCGCCCGGCCCTTTAGTGACCTGAATGAGCGGGTAAGTGCTCGCAGATACGACCTTCCCATTCGAGTCCAGAATGTCCGCCTCGACGGTGTAGGTGCCATCCGCCGGCGCCGGCAGCTGAAGCTGCTTGCCGTAGTAGTTGTTCCCGTTGAGCGCGATCGTGTCCGACGGACCGATCGGCGTACTGATCGCGGAGTTCACCAACTGGTTCTGGCCGTTCAGCAACTTGACCTGAACCTTGTTCGTCACGCCACCGTCCAGCGTGAATGTGATCTGGCCTGCGGCATTCGCATAGGTCGCGTTCGGAGCCAGAGTCTTTTGCGTGCCGTCCACCGCGGTGAAGCTGTATTGCACGAGCGACGCATGCGTGAGCGAACTCACAGCGAGCGTTGCGACGGCCGCCGCGCCTCGCAGCCACGCACTGACGCGATCGCGCCGCGCGCGAATGGACGTGCCGAATCCCGGCCCGCCTCGATCTTTATCGATGGTTTGCATTTCCACCCCCGTAATCATTTGGTGGGCCCCACCCCGTATAGCTGGTAACCCACTGTGGACCCTAAAGGGCGTCGATCGAGTTAGGAAAGCCCTTGAACAACCCCGGATGATCATGCGGGGTTCTGCGGGCACCCTGCGGCGAGCAGGATCTGCGTTGGTCGGCCACGCTCGGGTGTTTCTGCATTTCGAGAGCCGAAGGCACACTTCGCTCATCTCGAATTACTCGCCCAGAGGAGCCTCCCGATGCAAAATTCGTGGATCATTTTGTCGACCACCCTGCTCGCGACAGTCGGCTGCGCCGGCGTCCCCGCTACGCCACCGTCCGCACACTTCGCCGACGGCGCTGGAATCCTCACCTTCCGAGTCGGCGAACCGTCGCCGACGGTCGCGTATGAGGGCTCCGGTCCCTCACCCAACGGCATGAGCGCTTCGCAGGTCTTGGCGGCCGCTCAGGACGGGACGCTCGCACCACAGCGCGCGCCGAGCCGGGTTATCCGAGATTCCGATCGGGCCGCCGCAATGTCGTTGATGCACGGTTCAATCGGCAGAATCACGACGCCCGCAGAGCAGCCCTCGGAGAGCGGCACCCCGATCGCGCGCGTCGAGCAGTTGCCGGTTTTCGAAGGAGCGCGCCGTGGCGAGTAACCCGATCCTCTCTCCGTTTGAACAATCTCCGCGGACCGCGGCACTCCAGATGGTGATCGGGGGCGCACTCGCGGCTTTGGCGATCGTCGCACTGCTGCATCGTGATCCACGCACCGCAAGCCCCACGTCGCTCCTCGTCGTCGCGCTGTTGGTGTGTGCAGGCGCGTACCTGATCCGACGCGGTGCGCCAGTGATCGCCGCGCACCGCTTCGCGACACGATCCGCACGCGCGATCCAGCGGAATCTCAAGAGGACCTGGGTACTGGAACGCCCCAAGGGCCAGCCATTGCCTGTTGTCGTGCTGACGTCACCGGACGAACAGCGCTGGGTGATCTTGATCCATACGCTGCCTCGGGTGCAGATCCGTCGAGCGTTCGGCGGTCTCGGCCGCCAGCGTCTTTTCCTCGGACGCCACGAAGGCGAGCTCGCTGGAACCGCGCAGGCCGCAGCGGCTGCTTTCGGCGGCCACCCAATCGTTTGGTTGCCGGCGGTGCCTGGCAAAGGGGGCCTTTTCGAGATGGACAGCGGTATCCCGATCGCCGCTGGAAAGGTGCGCGCGTTACTCGACTCTATCGACGCACGCAAAACGTGGAGCCTCTTCTGATGGGTGCACGCGAGCCGTCGGCGACTGCTGCGGCCGGCGGCGCCGCCGGCAGCTTTCATCTAATGCTACCTCCCGGGCCCACGACAACGCCGGACCAACTTGCTCGCGCATTCCTCGCGTGCCCGCGGATCCGCAGGATCGTGTATAGCGTCGTTGATCGGCGTGGCGTGCGTCTGGAATTCGAACCGATCATGAACGACACGTTCATGGCGTGCCTTTCCGTCTTCGACAAGATCGACCTTCCGATCAATATCTACAGCTACATCTACCGCACGGCAGACAATCTCGCGCTCGTGGCATTCCGCCAACTGGTCGACTTCGAGTCCGACGAGCTGATCACCGCGAAAGAAGAGCAGGACGCACGCGATGCGGTCGAACCGGACACGCTTGCGCACTCGCCGATGTCCGAACTGGAACAACGCCAGGAGGTGACGTCGGTTTCGGAGAATCGCGCGCGGTTTCGCGAGAAGCTGGCGAAGAAACCATTTCCCAAGCACATCTCGCGCGACCTCGAGCAGAACCTGAAAGGCACAAAGGAGCGCCGGCGCGGCGCGTCAGTGAATCGCGAGCGTCCACCTCATCCGCTATCCGCGGAGCTATGCAGCATCCGCTCCCAGCTCGGTCTCACGATCTTCGAATTCGCCGAGCGTTGCAGCGTTCCCAAGGCGCGCATGTGGTCTTACCTGCGCGGGCTCGTGCAATCGGACGTCGTCATGAAATCAGTGCTGGAGACGGCGCGTCTTCTGCTCCCTGCCCATCTCCAGATGACCCGCGGTGCTGAAAATCGCGATTCGTGACTGGCGCTCTCGCGCCCCGACCGGCCGGCTGCCGAACAAGGACTGAACATGAAGAGACTGATCATGGTGTTGGCCGCCCTCGCTGCCACGAATGCGGCGTACGCTCGCGATTCACTGACGCGCAGCGCCGAGCAGTTCGTCGAGCAGCTACAACTCGGGCAGCAGGGCGCGACGCTCGATCGAGTTGCGCTCGCAAGCGCCGAGCGTGAGCGACTGGCTGCCGAGCAACGTATCGACGATACGCGATTCTGCTATTACGCCGGACAGGCCTTCTCAGCAGGGGCCGTCCTCAACGGTATGCGATGCGACGATCCGCACGATAGCGTCGCGGTGGTAAGCGGCGTCGCGCGCCGTCTTCCGACGTACAAGCTGCGATGGATTTCGGTCAAAGTGTCTGCGGCCGCAGGCGCCCATTGAGGAGGTAGCGGGCGCGCCGCGCTGGTGTCTCGGCACTGCGCGCCCCAAGCGACCTTGCGATTCTCTCGACGCGCTCGAATCGAGATCCACTCCGCTATTTCGGTACCACGAGTTCCCGCGCTTACCTGAAGATGTCCTTCGCCCATGCTTCAAGGACCCCGAAGTCATGGTCGACCTCCTTCCGAGCGAAAAATCGATCGAGGCACGCAAGCCGGAACGTCAGCACCTCGCGATCGGCGAAGCCGGCGTCAACGTTCCAGTCGTAGTTGAGCGCCTTCAAGTCTTGCTGGTCCGACCGAATTGCCGCCGCCAGGCGCGCGGCGTGTCGAAGATCAGTGACGAACATGACGAACGGCCACTGCCTGGCCGCCAGCCCGAGCATCCTGTGTCCCTCGCAACTGCTGACGGTGCGAACGACCCCCTGCACGTTCATCGCCGCAACCAGACCGCGAATACGAACGTCGATCACCTGTAGTGAAAGAGCCTCACCGTGCGGTCGCACCGCGCCCTTGAAATGCTGATCGCAAGTTAAGATCATTGCCCCCCCTAGAACTTGATCTGCAGACCCTCGGAGACCTGATAGTGCCCACCGCAGTCATCGCAGACTTGGCTCGTCCCGCGAGGGTCACTTACCCATCCATGCTGGTCCTCTCCGCAATACGGGCATGCGATCGCGAAGGAATGGACGGTCATAGTCTCAGCGATCTTCGCATCGGGCCCAGGATTGGATGTAGCGTTCGTCATTTTTGTCTCGCTTCAGCTGGTAGAGGGACTGTGTCTACAGGGTGGATCGGGTTGGTTACCACGCGTCTTCGACCGTTCGCGCCGCGGAGCCAGCAAGCGCGACACGGATGATCTTGACGCCATCGATCGTCATAACGTCCGCGCCATGGATCCGCCCTGCTTCGACGTCAGCAATAAATACCGCTGCGTCCGAGTATCCAAACGTCTCGAGATGCAACGCCTGTACAAGATACTCGCTGTCCCCTCGGACCAGTAGCACCCCAGCAGTCTCGTTCACTCGTCCCTGCAGCGTGCCGCTTTCGAGGCCTCGCTTCGCGTGCTCCGCGAGCACCGCGGATGCAATCGGGCGAACGGACGGTGGCGGCAGGGGTACTGGCAAACGATCAGCAGCCGGTAACGGTTGTGGCGGAAGTCCCGAGATCTCGTTCCCGCATGCGGAAGTCGATTCGCCCACCGAGGCCGCGTCTTCTTGCGATCGCGGCATGTCAAACGGTGCAGGCGGAAGCGTGTCGCTGCCTCCGTCGACGGCACTCTCCTCGTCGACATGGTCAGCGCCACCAACGCGATCGGACGCCTCGGGGATGACCCAGCCACCGGTGTCGGCGGCGGTCTGGCCGTCCGTCGCTTTCGGCTTGCGTCCACGACGCCCCGCGCTTCCAGTCCGGAAGTGTCGAATCTCCGGTACGAGGTTGTTGTCGGGCAGAGCAAGCAGCTCGGGCAGCACGGTCTTCGATATCTCCAGTACGAGAACCGAACCAAGTTTGAGGACCTCTTTCCCGCGAGCATGCACTGGCTTGATGGCCGTCTTCGTCTTCACGTTTTCAAAGAACTGCGTCGGCTTGTACATTCGCGCGACGTAGGTGAGCATCTCCGGGGATCGCGAACGTGCGTCCTCGAAATCCAGATACAGTGCTCCCTGCTCGAAGCATGCACACAGGATCTTTCGGGTAAGCGGATCGACCCCAGACCCCGCAAAATTCCCTTCCATCTGATCCTCGAGGCCGCCACGGCCCGCGACGAGTTGCACGAACTGATCCTCAACAAGGAAGAGCAACGTCTTTTCGAGGTGCGGAAAGTGGTACTTCCAACCGAGGTTGCGGCGCCGATCCTGCCCGTTGATGCGGCCCGGCTCGAGAACAATGCTCCGCACGAGATCCCAGAGCAAAACTTGCCGACCGGCCTCCGACTTCGCGTCGACAACCTTCTTCGGCGGCGCCTCTGTCGGCACTGCCGGCGCGCCGACCGTCTGCTGGGCACCTTCACGGTTCTCCAGCGCGGATCCTTCCCCATCCCACTTGATGAGCAGCTCGGTGATCGCGTGCAGACGATCGGATCGCACGGTCCGTGGCGAGCTCATCGGCATGCTCTGCGGTGTGTGGTAGTAAGCGCAGCAAAGCAGCAGCACATCGCGATCTTCTTCCGGCAACGCCCAGAACTCAGGCATGCGGGCCAGACATCGCGCGCCAACCTTGTCGTGATCATGTCGACTGCCCGTTGGCATACCGAGCTTCTTCCGGTCGTCTGGCGCGAACTCGTAGCATTCGATCTTCCCGATGTCGTGCGCGACGCCGGCCAAGAGAATGAGTGGGTCCGAAGAGTTGAAAGTGTATTGTGGGTCGAGCAGCGGAAGATGCGGCTTCGACGGGTTGACGGGATACGAAAATTTCGGTGCATTCCACTCCATCAGGAAAGCGATCAGGAGCGAATGCTCGATCAACGACCTCCCGCCGTGGTTCCGCGGGCCGTCCTGGACATGGGTCGCGGGCAAGTGCTGGTAACGCATCAGCACACGCTCGAGCTTATCGAGCAGCGCTACGTGCTTGGGATAGCTTTTCTCGTAGTGCTTGCGCCACACCGCAAGCACGTCGACGGGCAGCTGGTCCCGCTTCATGATCACGTTCGCAAGAGTTGCGACCGAGCGCAGAATTTCAGGCGCGACCCCGTCTTCTGCAGCCTCCAGCTCCTCGACGATGATCGGCACTCGCCCGATACCGGTGCGAATCCCGCCACCTTCGTGCGCAGCAACGCCTTCCAGCGTGAATCGGCGGAATAGATAGATCGACAAAACGGCGATACCGGCACCCGCGATCGCGCCGGCGATCGGCCATTGCAGCGTGTCGAGGTACAGCTGCGGGTCGAGGAGAGCAGTGAGTTCCGTCTTGCCTTTGTAGATCGAGTATCCGGTCAACGCGATGATCCAGAAGACCAACACATTGCGGACCGACGAGACGAGGGGTTCCCGATGCATGGCGAAATCCGAAGGAAAGGAAGTCAGCGGCCGCGGCGCAAGCGTCACGGCTGCCCGACGCTGGCTAGCGCTTCATTCCCAACGCTTTCAAATCCTCGTCCGAAAGCCCAGAGGCAGTACCCGCATGCAGTTGCTCAACCGCCGCGCTCTCCCCGACAGCTACCGCTTCGCGCTCGAGCTGGGACACGCCCTCCTCCGGGCGCGCCTCTGCGCGACGCGAGGTCGACGGTTTCGGTGCCACGTCGAAAATCCACTCGGGCGTTTTCTCCTTCCAGAGCAGGCGCCCACCACGGATCCCGTCGATATAGAGGATGTCGCGCTCGACGGGCTGCGACGGAACGTCAATTTGGATCATCGGCGTCCCGGTCACGTACGGCTTACCAGTGTCGGGGTTGATCTTGTCCAGCTCCCTGATCCCGGTAATCCGGTAACGTCCGGTCGCATAGATCGGCGCGCCAACGCGAATGTCTTCGGAGAGCTTCTCGGACAGCTTCCCGTAGTAGATCACCGGGATGTCCTGCCTTTCATTCGCCGTCTGCCGCACGAGCATGATGAGTGCTGCGCTCTTCTCGCCTGACGGCGGGCGGAATCGTTTGGCCGAAACGATACCGGCAATCTCCGTCTTGTTCGACGCGCCGCTGCTGCGATTTCCCGAACCATACGGCTTGAACTCGGTGTTGTTCGGGGCCGACGCCGGCACTGCCTTCTCAAATGCGGTGAGCGGCGGCATTTCCAGGGCATTGATGCGACCGAATCCTCGAGCGATCACGCTCACCCGCGGCTCTTGGGTTTCTTCGTCGCGGTAGCCGCGGACCTGGCAAATGCACTTCAGCCCTTGGAAATCTCGGGTATGTTTCGGCAGCTCGATGCCCGGCGGCAGATCCACCGGCACCATCAGGTTCTCGTTGTTCGTCAGTTGCAGCCAGAATCGCCGCGTCGTCCCGGCCGGCACGACATGGGGGTTCTCGCGGCGAATGTAGCCTGCGAGGTAGCAGACGTTTTTAAAGCCAACAAAGTACTGATGTTGGTCCGGATTGCGCTGTGCGTCGAGCGACAAAGGCTTCATCAAATGCTCCTTTTCTACGTAGGATTCGGCTAGGAATGTGACGTGAGGGTATCGGGCTTATCGAAAATGCAGAAACTCGGGAAAGGCAAAAAAAATCCCCACCGTCGCGCGCGACGAATGGGGATTGAGGGGGTCACCAGGAGTTCAACCAGTCAGGTTGTTCCGGCGGTTCGGTAGCCTCGGAGATCGACTCCGAGCTCGGAGTCGGCTGAGGGCTGACCGCCTTGGTCGCGCGTCTCGGACGCCGAGCTCGCTTGGCCGGCTTCGGTACCTCTTGCGCAACCTGTGCGCCTTCTGCGCCGGGGTGAGCAGTCTCGGTAGCCGTCAACGGGGGCTGCGTGCTTTCCGATGCATTCCCCAGCACTGCATCCGGCGTGACAGGCGCGGTGGCCACTGGCACTTCGGACGATTCCGAAGGTGCTGGCGGGGACACCGCACTGGACGCCGCGGCAACCTGCCCGCTTTGCTGGGCTGGGCCAAACACTCGCTCTTCAATCGCCTTGCTAAGCGAATAGGCCACGCCGGACACCTTCATGAAGCGCACCCCGAGGTCGGGCACCGCCGGCAGTCGCTCCGCAATCACATCCATCGCACCAGTGCGGCGCATGAAGGCGATATCTGCAGCGAGACGCTCAACCAGCTCCGTTTCATGCTGCTCGAGCGGATCGGATGTGGTCGCTTCCTGAAGCCACTTCCGCAAGCTCTGCGCCGCTACTCTGCAATCCGACCATCGCGTCGAGAGACCCGTTATATCGGCGTGGACTAGCCCCGGGTCGAAATTGAACTCGACACATTGCGCGACGTTGAACAACTGGACCGGCTGCATTATCCGAGAACCACTCGGTGCAGATGAGCCGCTCGGAGCGCTCGCGACACCGTCGTCTCCAGACGGGGCCGCTGCGTCCTCCGGAGCGGCGGAGGTAGCGCCGGCCGTACGAGAGCCTGATTGACCAACATTGGGCTGCCTGCGTCCGAAGTAGATCGCATCGGTGTGCACCGAGTCTCGTTTTACCGTCAGTCCTTTTTCCTTCAGCGCTTTGAAACTGCCCCACAACGCGGACATAAGCTTCCCGCGATCTTGCTCGGCCAACAAAACGAACACGTTCGTTCCGACATAGTACGAACCGTCGACGATCTTCCTCGGGAGGCCAACGAGACCTTTCCACGGATGACTCGGCAACAGCGAACGCTCCGTGAGCCAACGATTCGCACGCTCGGCCGCTTCCCGGCAACGTTCGATCCTGCCCGTGCCGCTGGCCGGACCTGACGGCCGACGGTTGCTGGTTGATTTTGATGCCGTCCCGCGCCCGCGAGGGCTCGACGTCTTGATGCCCATAGCTCGCTCCTTTCCAGGTTGGTTGAAGTGGGATTTCTTCCACTGCCTTTGCGGGGAGAGATGCGATTGAAGATGTGGAATGCGGGAATATTCGTGTGGATGCGGGAAAGATCCGGTGAAGGTAAACTCGACGGGCCGCTAGGGTCCCGCGTACGACCGCACGACCTGTGCCGCTTCCCTCTCGTATGTGATAACGCACTCGATCAACGGCGACCGTGCGCAGCCTGGAGAAAATCTCGATGAGTGACCTCACCCGTAGGCAGCATTACGTACCACGCGTATACCTTCGCAGATGGGCGCCAGACGAAACGAACTTGCTCGTCACAGACAAGGAGACCGGCAACTCGAAGACGATGAGCGTTGCGGACACGACGGTTCAAAGCTGGTACTACGAGAACCCCAATGCGGAACGCGACAACGAACTCGAGATAGTTTTCCAGGAATTTGAAGGTGAATTCGGTGGTGCGATGCGGCTGTTTGACCACGTCTTTGCCACGTCACACGAGCTCGGACAGAATCCTGAGCAGACAATGAAAAGCATGCTCGAGGCACTCGACCGACGACGCAATCAAATCACCCGATTCGCGGCGACGCTCTATTTCAGGACGCCCGGGGCGTTGGAGGCAAAACAAGGCGAAGTTGCAGCGGCCGGCGGCCCGCTACCTGGTCTTGGCGCCGCCATTGCTAACGCTTACGAGTTCACCAAAGCTGGCCTCAGTTCGCCGATCATCGACCGGCTTGTGGCAATGAGGATGTGTCTGCTGCAAAGCGAGGATGGATTCATCACGTCGGATCGCCCTTGCTTTGACATCGATCGGTTGTCGAACCGCATCCCTGGATTCGGAGACGAACTTGGAATCAATGACGATGTCGTCTGCCTGATGCCGCTCACGACACACTGGTTCGCGCTGTACATTCCGGCATTCGGTAACGGGAAGCCGGCGTTGCAGGCGAAGAAGCTGACGACGCAAGAAACCGGCGCGTTCAACGACTTGGTGCGTGGCAAAGCTCGACGATGGGTGGTCGAGATCCAGAAATAGCGCGATCGAGAAGGCCCCCTCAGCTGCTTCAAAGAAAGGGGATCCGCTTTCGCGTTTGATGGATAGTGCTGCGTGGTAGAGATCGTGAACGATCGCTACGCCGTGTTTTCCGCTATCACCTCGTATCCGCGACGAACTCGCCGTTCGGACGCTGTAAAAGGGTGACGGGGAGGCCGTCAGACGCGAAGAAATTCCTGCTGCGTGAGTGGTTTAGGCTGCGTTTTTGATGCCATTCGCTTCTCGTATTACGCGCCTAAGCGCGGGCTATATGTCGTCGTCGCAGATCTTGCTAAGCCGCGTGACATCTTATACCCCCACTGGGGTGACCTCAACAGCAGAATTCCGAGACAAAGCTGGCGTCGAGTGCGTCAATCGCCTCACGCTTTACGCGCGCGGAGACGGGTAAAAGCCGGCGTAGCGGTCATTCGAAATTCTGGGTGCGTCGCGCCACCCGTCAACCTTGAAAAGCGGACAAAAAAATACCCTCGCATGCGTAGCATGGAGGGTGTTAGATCCGAATGGGTCAGCGCGATATGGCCGATCGTCCTGCCGCGCCCACCTGCGGCCGTCCGTAGCAGGCGATACGTCGCCGCAGCATTCGAATTGCGCTAGCGTTCGCCGCGAGCTCGGAGCGGGTGTAGCCGATCTCGCCGTTTGCGTCAGGGCACATCATGGCTTCGACGCCGCGATCGCTGACGCCAAGCAACGCAAGCCGGCGGCGGTCGTCGACGCGTAGCAGAGCATTTACCTCGCGCATGTAACGGTGCCGAGCCTTGGCGTTCGACAACAGCGACTCGAGGTTCGCTACGTCAGCCATCAACGCGCCAACGGATCGTGGTTGCGTTCCACCGGCCTGGATTACCATCGGGTGCGACATGGGAAACTCCTGTTCAGGTTGCCGGGCGTTGCCGGAAGCGTTGCGAACAGAAATGCAGTCGCGCCGATGGAATGGCGGGCGCCGCAGAAAGGAGAAAAAAACGGCGGCGTCCAACAATGTGGACTGCCGCCAGGTGGGTCGAGAGTTGCGTCAGGGTTGCTTCACGAGCTGCTTTCGCTGCAAGACTTGCGTCACGGTGTTGCTGATCATCGTCCGGTCCGAAGCAGGCACACGAAACAGCATCGTCGTCTCCAGAGCCGGGAGGATCTGTTCGGCTTGCTTAGCGGGACTGGTTTGGCGATGTACCTCGCGTGCCCATCCGTTCAACAAGACGCGCGTCGAAATCGCGACGCTGAGATCGTCGGTCTTTTGCGACGCACGCGTGGCCGTCGTGACATCCATCATCACTTCGATGACCTGGTCATCAAGCCGCGGGTACATCCTTTGCAGCAACGCACGCTCTTGGTCCGCCGGCATATAGTCGAGACGAATGCCGAGCAGGAAGCGGTCAAGCAGCGAATCGTTTTGCCTGCGGGTTCCCCGGTACTTCCCGGCATCCGTACCATCAATCGCATTGCCGGTCGCCGCGATTCGAAAATTCGGGTGCGGGTGAACCCGTTCCGACGTCGACGAGATCAGGAGCGATCCACCATCGAGGATGGCATTCAGGCCGCCGACGATCTCGGGCCTCAGGAAGTTGATCTCGTCGAGCAAGAGGATGCTGCCAGTACGCATCGCCCGAATCACCGGACCATCCGCCCACATCATGCCGCCGGCATCGTTCAGCGTCCGCGTCCCGATGAGATCCTCAAACTCGAGCTCGCCATGGCACGGGACCTTGACGCATCCGAAGCCGATGCGAGCCGCCAATTGCTCAATAAGCGATGTCTTGCCAGACCCGGTCGGACCGGTGAGCATCAAGTTCGTCTTCTGCCCTTCACGGCCTTCATCGTTGATCCAGAACTGCAGGGTCAACATTTGCTCCTTCGTGAATACGTAGTGCGGGTTTGCCGTTGGAGTATCTGGGCCCGGAGGGACCACACGAATCTGCGCGCGCTTGCGGAACTCGGGCGGCACGTCGATCGCGAACAGCGTGTCGATGAACTGCATCCCAGGGTTCGGCAGTACTTCAGCTTCTTTCTCTACGGTCTCAAGCATGTGAGTCTCCTTTGTCGAAATGCCCCGATAGGGCAAAGTTTTCAGGCATTGCCAAGGGAGATGCGCTCGCGTGAGTGGAATCGTCGAGGGACAAGGTCACTTCGGTTGCGGCGGTGCAATGCAGTTAGTTGGTGTTTGGTATGGCGGATCGTTGTATTCGATCTGGATGACCGCATACCCTTCTCCGCCGCCGCCGACAAGCAGCGAGGTCTGCGTCGATACGATCCCACCGCGCTGAAAGACCGGAGTCAGATCGAGGAATCCCGGAGTGGTCGTACCCGGCGGATCCCACACGACTTGATACGGCAGCGGTGGGCTAAAGGCCCGCCATGAAGTCGTGTGCTCGCACGAGCCACCGGGCTTGAAATACGAGCTCGAGTAGTAGTACGCCGACGTGAATACGTCCTGGCCATTGATGCGAATATTGATGTCATCGTCCCACTCCACGTCCGTCATGTGAGCACGAACGATGAGGTCTGGCCGGAGAACCTTGAAGTTGTAGATCTGGTTCCAAAGTCTCGTACAGTTGTCGTGAATATAGTCGTCAGCCTGCTTCCCGAGGTTTAACTGGATGCAGTGCGCGCCGACCGTTGGCGAGCAGTTCGTGATCTGGTCGAACCCATAGTCAGACTGGACGGCCCCAGTCGAGACGATGACGTCGGTCGGTGCGACAGGCGGGCCCTGGTAGGTGGGTATGCCCGATGGATCGGTGTAGCACGTAGGCTGCGTCAGCGTCGCATTGGCTCGCGACGCCTCAAGCTTACCGTCGGCACTCAACTGGTCTGCCCGCGTCTTGACGTTCTGCTGCTGGTCGACGGCCGGACCATTGCCACCGAGATAATAGGAAACCATGCTGGTCGGGGTGTTTCCGGTAGCATTCACGCGATCCGCCACGTCCTGCGCGTTCTGGGGCAAGCCGAAGCCGGTCTGTTGGAGCGTGTCGAGCCATTCGCTCAGGTCCACCTTCGTCCAGTCGACGTTAGCGAGCTGCGCGGGCGAGAACCCGCCGCAGTCGGGGTTGTCCGACGGCCCAAAGCCGCCATTCGGCGCGCCGGCCGAGATCTGCTTCTTGATTTGCTGCGCGAGCACACGTGACACCATCGAACTGTAGCAGCACGCCTTCGTTGTTTCGACCGCGCAGACAAAGCCACCGTTGGCGGAACAGTAGGACGGCATCGTCACGCATAGCTTGTTCTTCTGCTTCACCCCAAGTTGCAGTTCATCCGGCGAGCACGCCGTCGCGAACTTCCCGATTGTTGACGCCACGGTGTAGATCATCATTGCAGTGTTGAACATCTCGTACGCCTGCATCACGTTCTGTGCGACCTGTGGGCCGACCAGTTCCGTCAACTGGTTCTTGATGAAATCAGTGATCCCGGTTGAAATGGAGCTTCCGCTTCCATCCACGCTCAGCTGCGCGCCCGCCTGTATTTCGGACCCGGCGCCAGCGCCGAGCGCCTCGGTTCCTAGCCCGGCGCCAACCGACCCCGACGACAGCATGTTGCTCAGTCCGCCCTGCAACTGGCCCGCGAAATCGCTGATACTCTGCCCCACACTACGAACCGCATTGGTGAGGGGGCTCAAGGCGTCCTGAACCTGCGTGGCCAACTGGGTCTTGAGCTGCTTCACACCCGGAATCATGTCTGACAATGAGATCAGAGCGACCAGATTCAGAGAGCCGGCCGCCTGCGCGCCCATGGCGCAGCAGTTGTTGGTGAGCCCCACCCCTGATCCGAGGTAGTTGTTGCACTCGTTCACCTGCCCTTGAAACACAGTCGGCGTACAGTTGGCGGGAAAGGCGCCGACTGGCTCCGGTGCTGCGTACAATTGGCAGCTAGGCGGAATGTCGTTCGCGATGGTTCCGTCGAGGTCCTGCTGGGTTCCTCCGCAACTGATTTGGACGGGTTTCCCAGTCTCCTGGCAAATGTCTTGCTTCTTTGAGACCGGAATCGTGCAACTCGGGCAGTCGGGCTGATTGGGGTCTTGGACATAGACCAACTTGGTGATCTGCTGCGGCGTGCAACTGTTTGTCTGACTCGGCGGCTTGCCGGTCTCCTGACACACCATGCCGGTATGGATCCCGTTGATGATCTGCGCCGCAGCCGCAAAGCTTCCAAAATCCGCGTTTGATTCGCTGCCCGGGTTGTAACAGCTGTTACCCAGGCACTGGACCACGCCCGAGCAGTTCTGGGCGACCCCACCCGTTGCGCTCGACGTCGACGTGCATCCCGAGAACAGACTCGACATCAGGCCCGTTTGGCCGGCCGGGTCTCCGCCCTTGTTGATCTGAGTGAAGTTGTCGGCAGCAGACGAGCCGATGGAGGTCCCCAGGTTGCGGTTCGCTGCACCTTGGTTCGCCGAGTAGTAGAGCCATTGCGCGGGGGTCGACCCGTTTCCGCCGGCGGCCGCAGCTTTGTCGTTGAGCTGCTGCTGATACGCTGCGCCTTGAAGCGCCTGCGCGTTCCCGGTGCCGCCGTACTGACCGGAGAACTGCTGCAGTGTGCCCTGGTTGTACTGTGACGGCAGGACATCGTTGGCACACACCGTGCCCTTTGTTGTATCGCAACCTCCCTGCCCGCCTTGTCCGTAGGTGACATTGCCGGTCGCGATGCCGTTGCCCATCTGCACGAAATTCATGCTGCCCGGAGAGCCGAGCAACATGCTCTGCCCGTCCACAAACGGATCGGCAAGCGCCAGACCGACCGACGCGTAGAGCAGCGTAAATAGCGCGGCGCCGCAGGCCACAACCCTCGTTGCATGCGCCGCCATCAGAACACCCCCACGCAACAGTCGACCCATCGCCAGATCAGGTAGACCTGATCCTCGCCGGTTCCAGGCCGGGTTCGCCACATGCCCCAGCGGAACGGGGTTTCTCCAATCCGGTGCGCACAGCGGCCATTCGTGACCGAGCTGAAGTCGACAACCTGCCCTGCTGCGCTCGGCGACGACGGCGAGGATCCCGGGCCCGTGTTCGCCCCCTGGTTCATGCCTGGCGTAATCGAGGCCGGCTGCCCGTTCGCTCCGAACCCGCCGGAGAAAGGAATACCACTGCCGGCCTCCGCCACCGGGAACAGCATCGACACCTTGAATGCTGATTTCTGAAGCGGCGGGGAGAACACCGGTTGGCACATACCGGACACAACGTCGTCGCCAAGCGTGCGGTTCGCGAGCGACGACACCGGCATCTGGCTGAACAACAGCATCGCGCGCGCCATCACAAGCGACGAGTTCTGGACCTGGCTCGCCATCCCACCGAACCCATCCAACGGGAACGCGTTACCCCAGCACCCCATAGCCCAGAACATCAGGTCATCGGTTTGAGGTGTCAGGCCTGAGCTCGCCAACGCGCAGCTGACCGGCAATGCCAGCATCGCCGCCGGGTTCGCGAAGATCGCGGTCTCCGGGTTCATGTAGCCCGCCAACTCCGGCTTGTCCCACCCCGGGATCTCCGCAGACGACGCCGCGAAATCGAGGCCCAGTGCCCCGTCCGGGTTGCACGGAACGTTGAGCAGTTGGAGCATCTGCATGAGCGGAAACTCAAACATGTTGAACTGGCGCAGGCCAGATTCACTCGGGCTCGAGTCGTCGTCTTCGCCGCCGAGCGCAGGTCTGCCGAAGTTGCTGATCCCGTTCGGAAGGTTTCCGCTCGTACCGAGGCCGTCGGGCGGCGCACTGGTCAGAGAGATGCCGCCGAGGGTCGGTGAGCAATACGGGTACCGCGTCGTCTCGACAAGCTTGTCGGGCATCCAGAAGCCGATCGTGAACCCAACCGTCGGGAGCTTCCCCGGGCCGCCGGCGCATTCGCAGAAGAGGTGCTTTGACGCGTTGTACGGTGCACCGATCCCGTCGGCAGGTGAGAAGAGATCGAATCCGGCGATACGCAGGGGGAAAATCGACGACCAGCAAACCCCGTTGAAGAGATTCGAGAATATATGCGCATCGGGACACGACAGATTCGACATGCCCATCGAACTGCTCTGGGCCTGCGCCGAATTGCCCGGCGCAAACGCCGAACCGGCAAAAATGGAGATGGCAAGTACAACCATCACGAAGAATCTGCGCATACTCATTTCCCCGAGGCAAGCGAAGCCGGCGTGTACGTTGTGACACGCATCGCGCGTCCTTCCTGTACAACGCGCGTCGGCACCGCGTGAATGTCAAACCGGCTCACCGCCTGCTCGTTGAGCGTGAAGGTGCGTGTGCCGAGCACGCTCCAGGTCGGCCTCCCGTCCGCATGCATCGCATTGCGCGTCACGTAGACGAGCGTCCTCGGGTTGGATTTCACGATGTTGGTCGCCCACCGCATCTGGCGTGCGTCATATGGATCGATCGCGACCACGGTGTATGGAAAGGGTTGCAGATCGAGCGGGTTCACGCGCGTTCCGCGCGCGGCGAGCAGCCCACCGTTTGCTGGGTTGGTCACGTCGCGCGAAAGCGTAATACTCGGGTCGAAAAGGTGGCTTTCAGACGCTGTTGCGACAGGCATCTCGACCCCGTTGAACGGCGCCTGCAGCGCGGATTCGCGCGCGTGCATGGTTTGCTTCTTCCAGTCGATTCGCGCCATCCGCTCGCGGATGACGTCGAGAATATTCGGCTCCGCAATCGCGTAGGTGTTGCCCACCACGCGTCCCGCGCGCCCGCGCTCGATCTCTTCGATCGCACCGTCGACCGAGATCTCCCCAGTGAGCTGATACCAGCGCTTGTCCGATGTGCGCTTATGGATGGTCACCGGTACGGCCGATATCCCGTACTTCTCGAACGCCTGCGGGTCGATGAAGACATTCGCCTCCGGTTTTCCTTGCGGCATCGCCTTCTTGATCTGCCCAATGAGCTCGCGGAAGTAAGGCGCCTTCCACCCACGCAACAGAAACGCAACGTCCTTGCGCCCGGACGCTTGTTTGAAGAGTGCCTTGAGCGACGCCTCCGGCATCGACGTCGAAATGAACACGACAGTCGTCATGTTTGCCATCGCACCGGCGTCCGGATTTTCCTGCCCGGCCGAGAGGTTCTGGACGACGTACCGGCGTGACGGCTCGAGCATTGCCTGGGCGGACTGAAGCAGCGACTCGGGGACCTCTCGCCGCAGCTGCGGTACATCCGTCAGCGTGTGCGTGTTGCCAGACAACAGCGCATCGGCCTGCCGATTCAGCACGTCCGCAAGCCCGTCGTCGATCGTGCCGATTGGTGCGACCGAAATCGGCGCGGCGATCGTCTCGGCATGTGCCGCAGGGACGGACGTCACGATGGCTGCGGCCAATACGTTCGCCGCAACATTAGAAAAGAACGGAAAGCGTGCCATCGACTTGATCATCTTTTATGGGGCCCCAGTAGCGGGAATCGAAGCTTCGAGGCTCGGTGCCGAGCACGAAGATCTGTCCGGGCAGAATCGTGAACTCGCGATCGAAATAGCCTGACGGCTTCTTGTAGTAGAAGAGGCCTCGGGAGACCGAGCCCCAGTACAAGCCGTTGATGTAGAGCCGGTCCCGACGGATCGCGATTCGGTCACCAGGGAGTCCCGCAGCGATCTTCGCCATTGGCGTACCGTCCCGAAACATCGGCGTGATTCCGCGTGCGCGGAACCGAACCACGTCGCCGCGATGTACGGCACCGTGCTTCGGAGCATTCGGAAGATAGAAGTCCCACGGGAGGCACGCTACGGCCTGGGCCTCGAAGTAGATACGGGGGACTTTTCCAGACGTGACCGCCCAGTGCATCCCGACGCATGCCAGAACCGCCACCCCGCCGAGCACGAGGTTGCGCAGCGGCAGGCTAGTCCAACTTGCTAAGCGGCGAAACATTGGCAGCTCCTGATGCGGGTTGCGCTACCCCAGACGCGGCATTCGCCGGCGGAGCGATCTCAGTCCCGGTTGTCGCAGGAGCCGGCGCCGCGTCCGGCCCCGTTGCTGCGGCACCCGACGCCCCAGCGATCTCTTGCTGGTACGTGGACGCGCGTCGCGACAAGCGGCCAGGCACCTGCGCTACCTCGGCTTGCAGCCCCAGCTTCTCGGCGACGCGCGCGGTGATGTCGACACCGGAAGCGGGCGTAAGTACGGCGTCAGCGCGCACGATGACGATGCCGCGCTGCGCGAGCGACCGTATGATGTCCCGCGTCTCGGTCATGAACTTCGTCATAGCGGCGCCGTACTGGGCGACGTCGGTCGTCCTCTCCTGTTGTATCCGCTTCGCCTCGATCAAGGTGTCAACGTCCAGCGTGTAGAACGCCGGCGCCGCACCGGCTCCCGAATATGTTCGGTACACGCCGAAGGCGCCAAGCGCGATCGCGAAGAGAAGTGCGACGATCACCCAGGCCGGGGTCATATTTCCTGCCGGCGCAGTCGATCCTGCTGCCGGTCCTTCCTCCGGCAGCACAGCCTTGAAGTCGACGTCTTGGGATTGCTCATTGGACATGCTTAACCTCGTTCAGCGATGAATTCTTCGATAGCCTCGACCACGTTTTCGCCGCGCTCGCACGCAGCAAGGATCTCGGTTCGCTCAGCCCCCTCCGTACTGAAGAGGACTTGATTGAACCGTGAGTCGATTAGCCTGGCGATACCAAAACCATTGGGGGTGTGGAAGGCGATTTCTGAGTACCCCTGAGGGCCCTTCACCGTGCTCACCGACTTTAGAAGGTCGAACACGGCATCGGGCAGATCGATCCACCGCTTCGTGCGGGTAAGCTCGATTGATTCGGGTTGTTGCTGCATGATCAGTTTCGTCGCAGCAGACGCGGCGATCTCCTCGCCGAAGGCACTGTTGTACAGCTGCGCGAGGTTCTGGAAAATCAAGCCGAGCGATCCTCGATGCTTCCGGATTTTCGCGTTAAGTTCGGCGGCGAACTTGGAGAAGTAATACTGTTTGAATAGATCGCCACACTCCTCGGCGATCATCATCTTCTCGCGGCTGTCGTCCCCCTTGAACATCCCCTGCTGCACTGTAATCATGACCTGCAACAGCACGACCTCTTGCAGGATCTCGTTGTCTTCAAGATCTTTCAGTTCGAGCGTAACAATCGGCGCATCCGCATCGAGGTTGTTACGTCCGTTGAACCATGATCCGTAGGGGCCGAGCCTGGAGAACGGGAAGAGCCGATTCGCTAGATCGACCGCCAGCTCGCTCTCCCGTTGATTGAGAAGCCACGCATAAACGTCGTGAGGCGTCATGTCAGAGCTCAAATTTGTCCAAACACTCTGAATAGCCTGCATGATCATCGCTTCCTCGCGATCCTCCAGTTTCGATCGCGGCGCCACCATTTTGCTGATCATCGCCGTCAGCATGCCGATGTCTTCCTCGATCTCGATGACCTTCGTAAACGGATTCAGGCAGATCTTCGAGTCACGGTTGAACGAGATGACGATGCCGCCATTAACGATCGTCAGTTTGGTATGCGACTTCCCTTTGTCGACAATCCAGATCTTTGCCCCCCGCGCGAGGTAGTCCTGGATGATCCGCTGCGCCGCGAACGATTTCCCGGCACCCGACTCAGCGAAGAGTAGCCAGTTGAAATTCGGGTTGAACCGACTAAAGAAGTCGTAGAAGAACAGCGCCATACGCCGCGTATGCAGGAAGAACCCGTCTCCATAACCCTGCCAGTCCGCAAGGATCGGAAGCAGTTGGGCCGCGTGTTCCGCAGCCATAGTCCGGAAGCGTCTTGTGTTCTTGATCGATTCCGTCGAGGCGTGAAGCGGGAGTTGGTTAACGTAAGTGGGCAGCGTCAAATACTGTTCACCGTAGGCCTGCGCCTGCAACGAGTTGTAGTAGGTCATAATCGTCGCAGCACGTCGTTCGAGCTCACGCGGCGAGTGGCCGTACAGCATGAGAACCGTCGACGCCTGGACAATCTGTTGGCGGCGATCCAGGGCTGCGCCCAGGACGTCATGGCCTTTCTTCTTCGCAGCGAGAATCGGCACCCACCGGAGCATCGGCCCAAATGCCTGATTGTTGATCAATGCATGTTTAGACCGAAATCCGTTGATAGCCGGCGACTGGTCCGGGATATGGATCGTCGTCGTCAACACGAATGGGATGCCTATTTGTGTCCCAAGGCCCGTCAAGTCACCTGCGAACATGTCCATCAGGCCGAGGTTCACATTTTCAGGATAGCGGTTCATCGCTATCTGCTTGACATACTGATGACGCTTCCCCGGAATAGAAATCCGGATCTGCTTGCGCGACGGGACAATGCGTGTGCGGGGAGGCACGATCTGTTCGCGCAGCACTTCGTTTTCGTCGTAGTGCTTGTCCCAATCGCCAAAAATGTCGAAGTACCGGCGCATTACGGCAAGAAATTCGCGCGCCTCAGCGATCGCGCTCGGCATGCCAGCCGCCTCAAGGGACCCCCTAAAGCGCTCGCGCAAATCCTTGAAGTCTTCGATCTCCTGGTCGGTTGGATACGGTACGCCAGAAAATGGTTGCGCGATCGAGACGTAGTGGCGTAAGTCTAGGGTGAGGGCATCGTTAATACGTGGCCTGACGGGATGGTTCGAAGCTTCCTTGATGAAATCGATACGGCGCGCGCAGAGTTCCCGTGCAACCTCCGGCGCAGGATTGTCGGGTCGCTCGCGCGACACGTAGAAATTTTCGAGCGCTTCATTCAGATCCGGGACACCCATCTTGATGGTTTGGATCATCGTGCCCGGCAGGTATGCCTGATTGATCAGGTTGGTCAACATCTCCTGCGTTCGCTCATTGGCTCCTGCGAGTGGGACGTATTCCATCAGCATGCCGATCCGCCCGTCATCGAGAAAATAGATACCGTCGTTCGATGCCATCGGCAGAAGTAGGTCGGAGGGCTTCTGCCGCTCCATCATTGCCTGAATCTTTTCGGTGACGCCCATGCTTCCGCTCCACACTCACTCTATCGAGAACGGGGGAAGCCTCTCATGCGATCGCGAAATGCAGAAATCATTCACAAGAAATCTCACGATACAAAAGAAAAGGCCTCCGAACGAAAGTCGGAGGCCTTCCGGGTATCGCGGCCGGCGGTCGCCGGCGCTAGATTAGAAGGTAGCCGTGAACAGACCGGTCAACACAGTCGGACCGTACGTGGCCGAAAGCGCAAGGCCCAGGCCGATCGCGACACCCATGATGCTGCCGCGAACTAGGCCGGCGCCCAGCGCGATCGCGAATCCGACGAGCGCCAGAACCTGACCGAGCGAGCCGGTCAGCCAGCCCTGCACCATCGTAACAATCGCGTTGAAGGTCGTGTCGGTGCCCGCCATCGCAGCCGACGACAGGAAGATCAGCGCGAGCGACAGCGCGACGACCGACGCGAGGAACATCGGCGACATGCTCGTGATTGCCAGCGTACCGTCTTCGCGTACCGTCGGCTCGAACATGTCGTCGCGCTTGCGCGCAACAGCGGCTGCGACCTTCGAATAAGCCGCAACGGTGGCCCGGGCGAAACGCGTGTTTTGGATTGCAACTGCCAGGTGATTCTTTTTCATATATACCTCGAGAGAGTGTGAATGAACGACGCCCCTACCCCCGAAATGACTCGATCTCGGAGTGTCGTCATCGTAGGGAACGTTGTTCAGTTAGGAATGCCCTCTCAGAGGCCCCCTTGTTCATGCGGACATATTCATTCGTGCGCGGTTAGAAATTGTCGAAACCAGTTCGTCACCGGCGGGAATGAATTTCATCCTTGCCTAGCGTGGCATTTTTTTCCCGCTACCACGTCTAGCTGCGCTTACCTCGTGGAAGAGGTCCTTCATGCGAGCGTACGTTTTCGGGCAACTTCCCTGCCGTTTGCGCCACGCTGGAGCCTCTGCATCCATCGTCGTTTCGAGCTCCAGCCAGTGCACGGCGTTCAAGCTGAGCGTCTTCAGAGGCGATTGGTCCAATTTTCCGCTCTCACGTTGATTTTTACTGGGACCCGAACTGGCCGGACGTCGAGTACGTGTTCCGGCCCATCGGTCGCTGCGATGAGAACGACGACCCGCCGGAGAAATTGCGAGAGAACGGCGACGACGATGACGAGCTCGAGCTGGTCGAGGAGCGATCGGGGACCGGCAAGCCCGGCACGATCGGCCCTGACGACGCTCCGGGGCCACCGGCCCCAGCGCTCGTACCCGACGCCGCATACGGTTGAATGATCGCTGGCGGCTTTGCGATAACACCGCCCGGCATTGACGGATCGCCATCCTGAACACCCGTGTCGCGCGCTGAAGGATCGTCGATTTGCACGGGCGCCAGCACCTGGCCCGACGAGGTGCCGGCGACGTTCCCGACCGCCCAGCGGCGCGGTGTCACCTCGGTGTAGACGAAGCCGGGGTAATGGAGGTCACCATTCTGATCGATCCATGAATTGATCCAGATGCGCATCACCTGCGCCGGTTCCAGCAGCGGTAGCGGCTGCTGGATCGGTTGCGGAAGCGTGACTGTCGCCCCACCCTTGAGGGCCCCGCCGGCCGAAAGCGGCTCGGCGCCGGCGACTGCTGTTTGCTTTCCGTTATCGTGCATCGTCAGCAGGGCGTCCCGGTGGTTGGTCATTTGATAGACCTCACGAGGTGTCTTGCAGATGACGCCCTGGGGGATGCCCGGGCAATCGAAGTCCGAGTTTCCGACGCTCCAGAACGAGCTGCAGCCAGAGAAAGCGACCGCCACGATTGCTGCGGCCGCCGGTACGCGCAAGGCGCGAAGTACGCGATGTTCCAAGGTTCCCCCCATGTTCAATGCTGGCCCATCTTCAAGCTGACGCCGTGCACGAGAATGATGTCGGCTTGCCGACCTGCATCGATTTCCACGACGGGTACGATTTCCTTCGCGATATCGAGGTAGAAGTTCGCAACCCGGTCGAGGGCGTTGCCAACGCCCTGCCCCGCGGCGTCTCGAATCACCGTGGACATCGGAAGCTGCTGGCCGCCTGAGATGTTGAACCCGCCGTACTGCGATGCACCGGAAAGCCCAGTCGACAGGCCTTGCCCGAATGCGCCGATGAAGCCGGCCGCAAGCGAGCGCGCGATGACCGCCCCCTCTTTCGACACCAGGCGACCGCGCATGCCGACCTTGCCGTCTTCGCCGGTGATGTAGCCGTCAAGCGCGACCTCGATCACGCCCTTGTCCTTCCGGATGCACGTGAGACGCTCGGTGCGCATATATGCACGCTCGGTCGCCATCGAGCCATAGCCGCTCGCGAGCACAAAGCACTCTTTGACATCGGCGGTGTAGAAGTTCGGAAGAATCGCGTCTTTCTTCACGCGAATCAGCACCGGTGTCGGTTGACGTTGTGACGCCTGCGACGCCGGCGCGTCCATCCCGTTGATCAGCACGCCGGAGAACATGCCGCCCGCGGGGAGCCACGTCTGTGCGCTTCCCTCGCCTTCACCCGTGTTTATGCGATCGACCGACGGGGTATTCGGATTCCCGGTGAAGCCGGTCTTGATCGGCGCGGCCGCACCACTTGTTGCGGCCGCCGCCCCAGCGGACCCACCCTTGCCCTGCGCTGAACCCGAAGCATCGTCGTCGGACGAGATGCGCAACTTAGGCTTCGCAGGCTCGGGCGCCGAAGCCGGATCTGCACCAGCGATCGGGCCCAGCGGCAATGCCGGGTAGCTTGGATCCCCACCCGTTGGCGCGTTCAGGTTTGAGCCGGGAGCGCCCGGAAGCCCAACCATGCCGGGCTGGCCCATCGCGCGTTCCTTCTCGATCTTCGTCTGCACCGCCTTGTCGATCTGGTTGTCGATGTGGTCCTGCAGGTTCTTGTCCGTCAACTTGCCGGTGGCGACTTCGTTGATACGGTTCGCAAGGTTCTGCTGCAACTGCTGAAGTTGCTGATCGGACGTGTTCGCGTGCACATTCAGGTCCTGCAGCTGTCGCTGCACCCCGGTAATCGCAGCTGCGAGCGACTCGAGGTCGGTGTTCCGTTTCGGCGGGGCCACGACCGAAACGTCGAGGGTAGGGTCGACCGCGGGCGCCGGCTTTTTTGAGGCCTTCGTCATCAGGAAGAAGAGCGCGATGATCACCACCCCTGCACCGGTAACCAGATAGCGACGCTTCTTCGTCGCGTCGGCAAGTTTCCACGCGCGGACGGCGTTGTCGACGAGTTTCATTGGTCACCCCCATCCCCGTTGCCCGCATCGTCGTCCGGGCGGTCCGCGATGATGAACACGCTGGTCGACTGACCCGGCGCGAGTAAGAGCAAGGGGAAGAACGAAACGGCGCGCACGCCTTTTGTTGCGAAGGCTTCCTCCGAAAGAGTGACCGGCGTCGGCCCCCGGTTCGTCAGCCTGTACTCGTAGATGTCGTAGCGGGATCCGCCATAGAGGCTCACAGGCTTTGCCTGGATCCCGTTAGAGATCGCCATCGGGACGTCCAGCCGCTCGACGCTATAGCCGCGCGGGATGATGTGACGGGCGAGCGAGCGCATCAGCGTCCGCAGTTGGACCGAGTACTGCCCTTCACGGCCGGTTTCTTCCGAGTCGGGGCCAGCGCCCGACGCGGTTGCGCCCGACGGTCCCTCGAGCTGAAGGATGATGTTCTGCGCCGGAATGTTCTGGGGAATCAGCGTAAGTGAACACTTCGGGGCGTTGGGCTTGCTGTCCGTAATCCAGATCGCGATCGGCGTCGATTTGTTCGGCAGGATGTACCGCGAGTTACCGACCCGGAAATTCTCATCGTCGCCCTCGATATCGATGACCTTGGGATCGGAGAAAGGCGTGTCGAACTGGTTCATAAACCCCGACGCAACCGGCACCATCGCATTCACGCCCGGGCGGCAGCGCACGACCGTCGGCTTAACGGGCCGATCGGATCCCGGCGCGAAACCGAGCGCCGGCAGGGGTGCGTCGAGCGGTGTCGGGGGAATCGGTCGAGCAGATAGCGCTGCGCTGGTGTCGACCGTGGAAGGCGACACCTTCGACAACCGACGCATACGGCTCTTGGTCGGAACCGCGGCTGGCGCACCACCGTCGGCGACCGCCCCCGCCGCGGGCTGCGCACCCGGCGCGGACGCCGGGACAGCCGGCGCGCCAACAGCGCCGGTCGACTTGCCGGCGCCCGTCGGCAGCTTTTCCGGCAACGGCGAACCCCCGAGGGCTCCCGTCGTCTGGATGGTACGAACAGGCGGAACTGTTGCCCCGTTCCCACTCGGTGCAACGGCAGGCGTATGTGCTGCCGCTGCGCTTGCTCCGATCGCGATCGGCGGCACCGGCGTGGTGACGACGCCGCCGACCTTCGCATCCGCTGGGACCACGGGTGACTGCGCGCTCGCCGTGAAAGCGAACGCCGCGAGCGTCGCGATCGCGGACAACCGCGCGCCCGCGGCGAGAGTTTGAATCGGGTTGAACATCACAACTGGCCTCCAGGGTTCGATGCCGAATTGGCCGGCGAGGCGGCGTTCAACGGTGGCGATGTTGCAGAGCTAGTCGACGCACCGCCTGCCCCGTTCGCAACCGCTGCGCCACTCGCTGCCGGCGCCGATGCAGCTTCAGCGGCAAGCGCGTCCTCGCGAGCCTTGTCCATCTGCGCCCGCAGTTCGGATTCTTGCGGGATGATCGACGTCGGTGCGGATTGCCCCGGCTTTTTCGCAAGCGAGGGGTCGCCCTGGTGGTTCGACAGCCACTTCAACGTACGCGGCGCGCCGGTGTACGAGTTGAAGTACGACACCTTCGGCAACCCGTTGACCATATGGAAGCTCATCTCGTACGTCACGATGATCTCGGCCACCGGCAACGACGAATTTCGATATGCCGTCGTGCTGAGCATCCCAGAGACGTATACCTTCGAGGTCGAGGGCTCCCACATCACGTCACGCGGCGTGAAAACGTTCAGGGTGCCGTTACGGGCATAGTTCGGGTCCTCGGGGATCGACATGATTTGCACCGCGATCTTGGGCCAGAGCGCAGCGTCGAAAAACGGTTCGAGCTGCTGTGCGATGAACACGGCGTTTCTGGGCGTCACCGATCCAAGCGTCGCGGCGATATACAGGCCCCAGCCCTTGTAGTACTCGGAGTTCGCCGAGTTCCAGCCGACCTCGGCCTTTCCGTTCAGATGTGGCGGCGTCAATACAAGGCGCTCGTGATCGGTGCAGATCTTGATCACGAGGGCGATATTGGCGAGCGTGAGCAAGACGACGGCCAGCGCGAGCTGCTTGGCGACAGCCGTCGTGTCGTCCCAGTTGAGGCGAAATTTTCCGAGCTTCACTCGATCCACTCCCGCATAAGGCCGTTCTTGAAGACTTTATTGAGGCCCATGAAGCCCCACCAGAAAAGCATGTGGAGCAACGACCCGTCGAGCGACTGTCGCTTGTGCTTCATGTAGTACCAGGTGATGACGGAACCGATCGCGAGCATCGGTGACATCTGATGCAGCATCGTTCCGGCGCCGAAGCACGCGACGAACGGCATCACCTCGTCGATCTCGAACCACATCAACTGCGCGTACGAGTCGATGTACTGCGGCATGCTGTATGTCTTCACTGGATCGCCTCCGTGACTTCCGCTCGACGGTTCTTTGCTCGGCCCGCCGGTGTGCGGTTCGACGCCGCGGGATTTGACGAGCCGTGCCCGCGCGCGCTGATTCGCTCGCCCGGCATGCCGCGGGTCATCAGATAGTGTTTGACCGTGTTCGCGCGGCGCTCGGCGAGCGAGCGGTTATATCGCTCGGCGCCGACGTTGTCGGTGTAGCCGTCGACCTCGACATGTGTGGCGTCGACCGGCAACACGTTCAGTCGGGCTTGAGCTCTCGTGTCGAGCTGCGCCGAATCGAACCGGAAATACACGGTGCTCGATGCCGTTTCGAGCTCGTGCTGCGGCAGCGTGCTTTGCATGATTTCGGCGAGATCCGGCTGCGGCACTTCCCATCGGAAGTTCAACGGCGTGTTGGGAACCCCCGGCCCCTTCCAAACGAAGAAACGAGGGACTTCCTGCACGACCGCTATATCGGATACAACAGGGACGCTCATCACCTGGAAATCGCCGCGTTGCGCACCGTACACCGGCCGGGTTGGCGCCGGTTCACGCGCGCACCCAGCGAGCAACCCCAGTGTGATCGCAGCCACCGCAACGCGTTTGACTCGCGATCTTGAGAAATAGGACATCGATCTAGCCTTTTCGAGAGGACCGAACGGATTGTCCCAAGCGCCTTCGAAATGCAGAAACGATCAGGATCGATACAACGCAGCCCCAGAAATATCGGAAGCGCTGGAAGGCGGGATAGGCCTTCGCCCGCAGCAGTTCAAACTGGTCAGGGGTCCACCCGTCCCGATAGTCGCCAACCACACGAACATCGTTGGCGAACGCGCGAGGCCATACGCCGAGCGTGAGTGCGCTAGCGAAACCGGCGAACGCGACGTGCCTCACCTGGAAGCTCGTGACGAGCGCGCCCGGCGCATCAGCAGCGCTCGCTCGATCTCGCGCACCGGAGTTCGCCGGGCCTACGGCGGCGGCTGACAGGTTTGTAGCGGCAGGAGCGCCATTCGGGATCGGGCGGACAAACGTGCTTCCCGTGATCGCAATTGCCACCCCGATGATGAGGCCAGCCTGGAGCCGCTTTCGGTGATTCATCGCTCAATGCCCGAACGCTTCGACGCCGCCCCAGCCTTCGATCCGACGCGCGCCGGCTGATCCCCGCGGCTGCTCGTAGAAGCTCGGAGTCCCGCTGTCGCCGAGTTGCTGGAACAGCGCGACGTTCTGGGTCAGCTTCTGCGCGGTCGGGTTCGATTGGAAATTGAACGGCTTCACGGGCGCGAAGAGCTGCGCGACGCGAGCGCGGCCGTCCCCGGTGCCGGACAGGGCTGCCACACCCTGCTGCGCTGCGTCGTCGGAGAAGGCAAGCGGAATCCAGCGAATCGTCGCAGAGGACAAAGGAGTTCCCGGCGTTCGCTGCGCGGAAAGCATCGCGGGCGCTGCACGTTGGCACCATCCGCAGTTCGGCTCGACGAATGCGTAGATCGTCGAACCACCCGTTGCGACACCCTTCGTTTCGATATAAGCCGCGCCTTGCAGGCGAGCGATCGTCGCGCTGTCGACCTGGTCAGTCGGCCGCGCAGCAGCCGACTGTGCAGCGGCCGGCGGGACCGCAAAATTCTGGCTGCCCGCGCCAAATACGGTTTTCACCACTTCGGCACCGAGAAGGGTATTCGTCTTCAGGTCGAAGCCCAGGCCGTACAGGACCATGCGGCCCTCGGGATCGACAAACAGCATTACCGGGCGTGTCGCACCCTGCTTATCGGCCGCTTTCGCGACCACGCCGATCATCCCGTTGGGCGTGTTGAAGGTCTTCACCGCCGTCATGCCCTTCGTGAGGCGTGCGATCAACGTAGCGGCGGACCCGCTCACATTCGGTGTCGATGCGGCGCCACCTGCGTCGGCCGAAAATGCGGACGAGGCGAGGACGGAAGCAATAAGCACTACACCCAGATGTTTCTTGAACGACATGGTTTTCAAGCTCCTTAACGGGACGGTTGGCCGAGGATTTCAGGCGCGGGTCTTGCCCTGTTCGATTTGCCGGGACACGAGGCCGCTCAGCAGTTTCGCGAGCAGCACGTAATCGCCGTTTGTGAAATTTGCATTCGTTTCGTACTGACCACCCACGCCGAAGCTAGGGGTCACCTCGACGGTGTAACGCTGGGTCAGCTCGACCGCTCGTCGAATACGATCCAGGACGTCGGCACCGCGGACCGTCTTGACCACGAGATCACGGTCGAGGCCCATCGACCGGAGAATCGCGCCGTATTGGGCCGCGGTTCCTCGCCCCGACTCCGCAGTCGCATATGCCCGGGCCTTGAACTCCTCGAGGCGCGCGGGTGCGAGCACTTTCACCACATAGAAAGCCGCAGCCGCGACCTTGCTGTCGGGTGTATCAAAAACCACGGGGACATCGATGAATCGGAAGCCCTTCGGTAACGTCGAGCCCCACAGCGCCATCGCGCGCCAGTTCGCCTGGCAAAAATGGCAGTTGAAATCGAAGAACATGAACACCTTCCCGCGATCCTCAGCGAAGTCGCCGACGACCAAGTAAGGGGTGAGGGTTTCCGGGAGGGCACTCTTCGGGCCACCGAGGGTCAACTGAGAAAAGGCACGCATCGGAGCCGCAATGCCTGCGGCCGCTACTACGCCGAGGACGCGCCGGCGACGACTTTGGTTCATTGCGCATCTCCTTCGGACACGGCCAACGCTTCATGGAAGTCCACGAGGCCTTCTGTGCACAGGTCAAGGGCAGTAACCGGCAGTGAGCGGTACTGCGGCTGATTCAGGCACGCGGCCATGATGGCGGGATAGTCCACGCGTTGAATCGCTGTGCGCAGCTCATTGGTGCCACGCAAGATGGCGATGACCGGCACCCGACCGCGAAACCCGACACCGAGCCGGTGCGCGAGCGCCGTTTGGACTTCAAGCGGATGGGCTTCGAGGGCCTTCGGACGACACTTCGGACAACCGTCACGGTTCGCTCGAAAGAAGGGGCGATCCACGGGAATGCCACGCGCCGCAAGCAACGTTCGCTCCGTGTCGCTGGGTGAGTAATCGATACGGCAATCGCAGAGCTTTCGCAGCAGGCGCTGCGACAAGATCGCGACAATCGCGGATCCGAATGCGTACGGCTCCACACCGAGATTCAGCATCCGCGTTACGACCGACGGGCCACTATTCGTGTGAATAGTCGTCATCATCATGTGGCCCGTGTTGCTCGCTTCGACCGTAATCGCTGCTGTTTCGTGATCGCGAGTCTCGCCGATCAAGCCCGCATCGAAGTCTTGACGCAGAAAGGACCGCATGATCTTTGCGTAACTGCGTTGCGGTGGCTCGACCTGGACTTGCGTCGTACCCGGGAGGTCGTATTCGATGGGATCTTCAGCGGTGACGATGTGGCGCTCACGCTCATTCAGGTGATTCAGGCCCGCGTAGAGCGTAGACGTCTTGCCGGACCCTGTCGGCCCGGACACGAGTGCCAGCCCCTCGCTACGACCAAGCGCCCACAGGAATGTCTCCCGCACGTCATCGCGCATATGGACTGCATCGACCGACCGCCCCGCATTGGCCTGGTCAAGCAATCGGCACACGATCGACTGCCCGTGCTTCGTCTGGAGGACGCTCACACGCACTTCGAGCATCCGATCGCCAAGGTCGAACATGAATTTGCCGTCAAGCGGCGCCAACCGTTCCGTCGGATCGAGCTTGCACCGCGCGCGCATCTTTTCGTCGATCTCCTGCCCCGCCTCGCGATGCAGAAAGTAGATGTCGCGCAGCACCCCGTTTACCCGATATCGGATCGTCGTGTACGCAACTGCATCTTGGAAATGCACGTCGGACGCACTCATGCTGACGGCTTCGTCAAACACGTGGTTTAGCAGCGCCACGAGGGGCTCGTCGCCCCGCTTCGTGTGTGCAAACCGGCGGCTCGCCGACTGGGTCAAAGGATTGGTCGCCTTCGCCGGATCGACAAGCAAGTTCTCGAATAGCGCCGACGCGTGAATAGGTCCGTTCATAGCGATCCCGGATTGTTCGCGTTGGGGATCGCGGGGGGCGCCGGCGCGCCGATCGATGGCGGCGCAGATGCACTGCTCGCGCCGCTCGCGGCTTCGACTCCGGTAGATGGCCCCCCGTAGAGCGCTGGGTTCGCGGCCTTACGCACGTTCTCTTCGTGGCGGGCCAGATCTGCCGCGCCCTGCGTGAAGCCGTACATCATTGCGGCGCACGTTTCACGCGCGCCCTCACGTTGACCGTAGATCAGGTCGCCAACGGACGGCAGCGGTTCGTGCAACATTGCGCCGGTGCCTGCGACTACGCGGAAGCATCCCGCCGCGACCTGGTCGATCCGATCGGCCTGGTTGGGTACGAAGTAACACCACGTGAAATAGGCGCCCGCGGCGATCAGGATTGTCATGAGCCACTTCTGCATTTCAGTCCCCGCTCACACGAAGCACGCGTCGCGGCGGGGTCGCCGGGACGGACACCGGGACGATCTTGCCGGAAGGCGCGGATTGCGCTCGGTACGCGCGCATCACTTTCGAGATGTATCGTTCCCGGGCTGCCCTGCATGCACTTCCCTTGAGGCGTGAACACCCAGCGTTGTACGCACCGACGGCCTCCCACGTGGGCCCGACCTTCCGGATCTTCGTCTCGAGAATCCATGCCCCGACATGAATATTCAGGCACGGGTCATTCAGCAATTTCTCCTCGGTGATCCGGTATTGCTTCAAGAACGGAAATATTCCCGAGTTGATCTGCATGCAGCCGACATCACGACTTCCGTTCTTGTTGACGTTGACGGAACTTCGGCATCCAGAGGATTCCACGGTTGCGATCGCGGCGTAGAGCCCCGGATCGCGGCCGTACTGCGCCGCCGCCTGCTCAAAACACGCGCTATATGGGCCGAGGTCCGCCGCGTGCGCGGTGCACGTCGCAACGATCGCGGCTGCGGCGGCAACCGCTCGTCGTGTCAGCTTTCGAATGTCGTCCATGCTCGAGAACAAATGATTTCTGAATTTCTACCGATGCCGCAAATAATCGGATTGCGTTTGTCCGTAGAGTCCGCGGCGGGTTGAACTGGAATCCATCGCGATACAGGGCGCAGTGTCCAAGACAGATGCGTTTATCAGAAATCATTTTTGGCGCGTGTCGTGCATCGCAGTTCTATGCAGGGCAGCGCCTTCATCTCGGTAGGTGGCTCGATGACGGTTGGCAATAGCGGCACATGGGTGCCCAACGGACGCCCCGGCGAAAGGCGGCCAGCGTGGCGAAAATTCCCGCATGCGGGAAAGATCCGGTTCGCGGTTGCGGTCGCCATGGGTGGCCTTGTGATCGCGGCAAACGTCGCATCCGCCCAGCTCGTCGCTGGTGCTTCCCGTCAGTCCGCGCAGAACCCGGCGTACTACTCCGGAAAGAACGACGGCTGGTTCTTCTATAACGACCCGAAGCCGAAGCCACCGCCTCCGGTTGTCGAGGCACCACCACCCGGATCTGCGCCGCCTGCGCCGAGCGAGGCGGCACCGAAGCCGAAGATGTTCTCGGTCGAGTGGCTCCGCGCATCGATGCCCAAGCTGCTCGACAACGCGATCGACAACCCGACCGAGGAGAACGTGTCGGCGTACCTCTGGTCGCAGCGGATGATGCTGGACATGACGGACGACTTTAAATCGACGGCAGAAAAGGTCGTTGCGTCCGATCCTTACCTCAACGAATCGGTGCGGGTACCGTCGGCAACCTTCGCAAAGCGAGACATGCTCTTCGCGATCTCGAGAGCGAAGTCGCAGATAGTCGCGGATCTCGCGAAGTCCTCGGGGCTCTGGTTCTTCTTCGACAGCCAGTGTGCTTTCTGCAAGACCCAATACTCGACCCTGCAGCGGATCGAAAAGAATGCAGGCTTTACGGTGAAGAACATCTCGCTGGACGGTGCCGGCCTGCCTGGGATGAGTGGCTTCGTCACCGACAAAAACCGGCAGGTGTTCAAGTCTTTCGGTCTTCTCGTGACACCGGCCGTGGTCATGGCGGTACCCCCTAATCGGTTCCTGGTTGTCGCCCAGGGTGCGATGGCGGAGTCGGATCTGGTCGACAAGATCGTGATCGCCGCGGCCGACCAGCAGCTCATCCCGAAAGAGCTCACCGATCTCGTGAACCTCGAGCAACGGGGGATCTTGACTCAGCAGGATTTTGAGGAGCTTCGTGCCATCAACGGTGACGCGGACGACCCGAAGGTTCTGGTGAAGATGATGCGCAACGCCGTACAAGGGCGACTGCAATGAGGAAATCAATCATGAAGAAGCGTCGTTCGCTGCGCATTAGGTACCTTGCTTGCTGGTCCTCGATCGCACTCCTCACCGCAGCTGCAACGCCGGCGTCCGCGGGTGTCTCGTCGCAGATGGACGTGATGTGGAACACGACAGCCGCGCGCGTGTACAGCGGAAATACCAGTGTGGGAGTCTACGGCGGAAATTTCTCGATGCGCGCACCGATCAACACATTCTCGATCGTCGCGTTCGACCCGCCGCACTTCAATGCAGGCTGCGGCGGGATCGACATGTACCTCGGTGCATTCTCGTTCCTGAACGGTCAGCAGTTCAGTCAGATGATCCGCATGATCATCCAGAACGCCGCGGGCTACCTCGTTCACCTCGCGATCAAAGCGATCTGCGACCCCTGCGAGTCGATCATGGGGAAGCTCGAGAAGATCATGCAAGAGCTAAATTCCGCGCAGGTGAACACGTGCAAGGTCTCGAAGACACTGGTTGCGACCGCGGTCAAAGCGTCTGGCCTGGAAGACATGATGTCCTTCTTGGGGCCGGCAAAGGGCGACATCGACCAGAACGCATTGACGGTGGCCGGCGGTAATAACGATTGGCTGGGCACACAACAGCAGGTATTTAGCAGTGGCATTGACTCTGTCACGAAGTCGCAAGCGAACTCGAGCACGAGCTACGGGAATGTCGTCGTGAATGCGATCATGACCACGGGCGCGATGTCTACGTTTTCGAACACGGGGATTTTCGGCGGGCGACTCGGAACAATCGAGATGGTGCTGAATGTGTTTGGCACGAGTGTCATTCAGACGACCCCTGCTCCGGGGCAATCCGACGGCGGGCCAAATAGTAGCCTACCAACACCTAAGTATTCGCCGACGCTCACGTTCGCAGACCTTGTCGCAGGCTATGACGGCACACCGAAGTTAATCAACACCTGTGTCGACTGGACGGACGGCGACGCTTTGACCTGCCAGCATCTCGAGAGGCGGAACGACTTTCGCGCACTAGGCTTCCCCGGCACGTTGCGCTACGTCGTGCAGCAACTCGCGGGCGACCAATCGTACTCGACCTATCTGGGTGCCGACGAAAATGCGGATCGCTTGGTTACGGTGGTCATGCCTGGCAGCATCATCTCGAACATGCGTACGGGCCAGCCCCTCACCGCCGAGCAGCTCGCCTTCCTCCGTTCAATGCCCGTGGGCTATCAGAAGCTTCTCCTTGACGCTTTCCGAAGCGGGACTCCCACCGCAATCTACAACCAGATCGCGCAGTTGATGGCGGAGGATCTCGCCGCGTCGCTGGGCGAGGGGCTGCTGACAATCTTGAACACGGCGTTTGTCCCTGGCTCGATGACAAATCAAGCGAACGGCAAGGCAAATGCACCGATGCCTTCCGAGGTGGACGCCGCACGAATCGCGTTCTCGAAAGACTTGGTGCAGTTTGAAGGTGAGCACCAGCGTGACCGCCTCGCACGCATCAGCCAGATCGTGAGTGCAATCAAGATCGACGCCGAATTCAATGGCCCGATGAAGGGAGGTTCCAAATGAATCGTCGTAGATTCCGTCTCCCGTCTCGCCTCTGGATCACGTTCGCCGCGCTCGCGGCCGGCGTTGCGCCGTCGATGTCGTATGCAGGTTTGACCAACATGCAGGCGCCGAGTGTGGGCAGCTTCCCGACACTCTACGTGGCCGGCGACCCCGTGCCGATCGTTGCCGGGTTGAACGCAGTCGCGATGCTGTTCGGTCACGGGAACACCATGGACTCCGTCGTCGTTGGCGGAATGTCGTGTATGGCGCTCGTCGGGCTGATCTCGATCCTTGGTCAGTCCATCTTCCAGCAACGCTTCCTCATCGGGCAGTACTTCGTGATGCTCTTGGCTGCGGTGATGCTGTTCATACCGACGACGTCCCTGCAGGTGGTTTCATACTTCGGCGATTCCGGAGGCGCGATCAACGGCTCACCACCGCGCTACGTTGACAACGTCCCGATCGGCATGGCTTACGCTGCGGGCATCGCCGGTCTTGTCGACTACACGATCACCACGAAGCTCGAGACTGCTTTCTCGATGGCTGACTCGGACAACAACTACATGTCGCTGGGAACGGACGGATTCGCAAAGCCGCTGAAGATCCTGTTGTCGATGCGTACGCTCTACGATCCGAACGTTCACCAAACGACGACCGAGAACATCCAGAAGTTCATCCACTACTGCCAGCGTGGTGGGGTTGACGGCAGCAAGAGCCTCGACTTCACGCAGCTCGACAATCCAGCCGCGGGCGCCGGGATCCTGGGACTCCTCGCATCGCAACCGGGCGGCTACACCGAGTACGTCGACCAATCGGTCGATCCGCTTCCGCCGCCGGCGCTCGTGCCCTGCTCCGTTGCCGCGAACGGGCTGGCGAACGTGATGCAGGCCTACGTCCAGAACCAGGCCGTTCGGGAGCGTTTCGCCGCACAGCCGGTGACGATGGGCAAAGACCTCCAGGTAGTCACTGCCGCGACGGACAACACAATCGAGACGCCGAATTCGACGTTTGGATCCGGCGGTTCTGCCTACGACAGCTACTCGACCTTCATCCAGAACATGGTCGCGAGGATCGGCGCGGACAGCAATACCTTCATGATCAACCATACGTTCTCGCCGACTGTACTGGCGGCGATCCGAGCCGATGCAAATCCCGATTCTGCCGCGCAGTTCGCGATGATCATGGGTGAAGGCGTTGAGCGTGCGCACGCGTCGATGGCTGCGAGCGGGTCCATGTTCGTCACATTCATGACGAGTTCCATGAACGTGATGACCTTCCTGTTCGTGGCTCTGACGCCGATCATCGCGATCATCGGTGTAGCAGTCGGGCTCGCGGCGTTTCGAATCTACTTCACGTACCTGCTGTTCGGCATGTGGACCCAATCATGGATGCCCTGTGCGGCGATCATCAGCTACTACATCCAGGTGAGCTGGCAGAACATGATCACCGGGTCGAGACTGCAGGGTGCACTCTTCGCCCCCAGCCAGATCGACACGCTCTACAACCAGACCGCGAATATGTTGGCGTCAGCCGGCTCGCTGATGGCCGAGGCGCCGCTGATCATGCTGATCGTGATGACGGGGTCTATGTTCGCACTGACGAGCCTGGCGAACCGCGCCAACGGCTCCGACACCGCAGTAGATACGAAACAGCCCGCGCCTTCTCTCGATGCCGCTACGAACGCCGCTTCGATCTCGAACGCCTATGCAATGAACACCGGTAAGGCACTCGCGGGCCCGTCGTATCAGGGGATGCTGTCGAGCGGAACAGCGTTGACCAGTGCAGACGTCGACTCATCTCCATCGCTGACCACTGGGGCAGGGTTCGCAGACGGGCTCCGGACAAGCGCCGCCGCTACCGCGAGCGCGCAGACTTCGGTTGGTGCATACGCTGATGCAATGTCAAGCATCTCAGCGCGGTATGGCCGTTCGGCCGCGACAGCCCTCAACGCTTCAATCACCAAGCAAGCCGGTATGAGCCATCGCATTACTGACGTGGCTCAGCAGGCGATTGACCATGCGTCAGCGACTAGCGAAGGCACGTCGGATTCGAACCGAAATACAACCAGGGCTGAAGTGAGCGGGAGCGCAGGCTTCAAGCTCCTCGGCAACGGTGGTGGGATATCGGGGAGCATTTCTAAAGACGTTTCGAGCAGCCGCGAGAAATCCGCCAGAACCGGGACGTCGATCACTGAAGGCAGCCGGTCTGGCAAGGAGGACACCGCTGATCACGGCACTTCTTCCAGCGTGACCAGCCAGGGAACCGTATCGACCCAGGCCGGCTTCGACCGCGCGGCGCAGGAAGCGCTCCGTCTCGGGACTTCAGCTCAAGAATCACTGCAGCGCGCGAACAGTGCGGAACATTCCCTGCAGGCCCAAGCGCAGGCCTCTGCGCAAACGTCCATCAAGATGGGCGCGCTGACACAGAATGCCCAAATGGCTCCACAAGCGGCCCAGCAGGCCGCGGTCGGCAACGCACTTGTTGGGGCACGAAGCATAGCGCAACAAGCCTTCGGGAGCGACATCGAGGGGGCACGAGCGGTTATGTCGAGACTGACCGAAGGGATGAGCACGGACGGCGGGTTCTCGCCGATGAACACCGCGCGCCTGATGCGGAATGCTACGCGCATGCTCCGCTCGAACGATTTCGGCGACCAAGCCGTCGGATACCGCGTCGCAGCGGCTGTCTCGAGCGCGGTTGGGTACGGAGATAGTGAAGGGTTGTCGCGCACCGCCTCGGCGTATGCAGATTCTGCGCGGACCATGAATCAGGTCCGCAGCACGCTCACACCTGGAATGTCCGACTCTGACCTCGCGAAGGCCGGGGCGCTGCCCGGTGACGTTCATGCGCGGATCCATGGCTCAGCGAGCAAACTGGCCGTACAGGATCCGGCGAATCCAGACTCTGTCGCTGGCCGCGTAGGGTCAGGCGGGCTTCCCGCGATGATTGGGCAATTCGGTCGAGTAGAACGAGGAGCAGCAGGTGTGACGGGGGCGGCTGAAGCTGTGCAGGATGCTGCCGCGGTGGAGGAAACGAAATTAGAACGGCAAGGTGGTGAGCGTCAGGTGAATGCACGGGTCGCTCAATCTGATGACACTGGCGGTAATCCCGCAAACTCCTATCGGCTCGGAGGCCACTACAACGATCACGAACAAACAGGACGGATTCGAAAAGATGGTGAGTAATGCCACGAGGTAACTCCCCAAACGAAAAGGGCGACTCAGTCGCCCTTTTTCTTTGCCGCTCACCCTCGCATCAATGCATCACCGCGTGACCATCGACGTCGATCAGGCTGCCAGGAGAGATGTACGCGCCAGAGCCCGAGTTATACATCGGCGACATCGTTTCGATAGCGCGCGAGTCCGACGGACTGACGTAGCCATCGCCCTCGACATTCGCCATTTGCCCCTTAGCGCGCACGGCCTGAACTACATTCCCGAGGATGACGAGCGCCACCACCGCTACCACAAGCAGCGGAACGGGGTTAGTGATCACTTCGCTCAGCCAATCCATGATTTCACCGTCGAGACTAACTATATTGACCGCGCACCAAACGCGGCTTACGAAGTCATTCCAGCATACGTATTCGAAATATGCAAGGGCCCGAAGCGGTTTGTTGTTAAAAAAATGGAGCGCAGCGGTCGAGGATGACCAAATTCACACAAGGGCGGCCTCGAAGGAGGGAAACGCGAAACATCGGGGGTTGCTGCGCGTACGCGCAGCGAGGTGCGCGATTCAAAACCCGCGGAATTTGGTCCGTCTAGATAGAAACAGGTCAAACGCTTCGTGTGTCCCTGCTCTTGGAATCCCCTCAAGAACTGCATGGAGCGGAAATCTTGAGCCGGGCTTCCCGCATGCGGAAAGAGCACTACGGTACGAGATCAAGTTGAGTAGCCGCGGGTGTCCCGGCGTCATATCACTGATCCGGAAATGAAAAAAGCCCAACACGATGGTTGGGCTAGAGTTCAGAGAACGGGGAGGAGATCCTCGATATCCTTGGCGAACCAAGATCGGACGTCGTTCCCTGCAATCCAGTAGTGGTCAGTGAACTGGACATCGATCATGGATAGCGGTTCAACGAGCGCCGAATGAACCTCGCCTGCGAGCGTCATGCTGCCGGGGCGGATCGGGCCGACCTCGTGCATCACAAGCATCAGTCCAGCTGCAAACGACTGCATTGCGACCTTCACCACCTCCCGACGCCGGATTCTCATTTCACGCTCGCTTACGCGAAGGTCTCCGTTAGCCTCATCGGTGCGGGCAATCTCGAGCGCGCTGACGAGCATGTGGTCTTTGCACAAAAACAAAGCGTACAACGCTGAGTGCCGCACGAAGACGAGTGTCTCCTGCAAAAACGCCGATGCGAGATCGGGCCGCCCAAGCGTTCGTGGCCTCATCCCGACGGGCTGATGCCGGTGCATGAATACGTCCCTCCCAGCTTGCCAACGGCTCAAGCTGACAGAACGAGGAAGCTGATCGCCGTATCGGTATCGATCGCGTACTTCAACAAGTTGAATCATGAGTTTTCTCCAGGAATGTCCATAGTTCATGGAGATGCTTGCGATGGCGTCGAATGGCTGTCGCGCCTGCGGGGCGAGTCAATCGGTGGGCGGCGGGAAGCGGTGCCGACGGTCCGCCACGGCGAACAGGTCCGCATTGGCGCGACAGCCATTCGACGCCATCGCGCGCATGGCTCGCGCGCAATCCGGGTCGCATAGCCGGTCACCCTTCTCTTCGAGACTACGCGCGGCGATTTCGACCGCGACCCGGGCGCTGATGCGAGATGCCCGGCTACCGCCCGATGACTGCTTCGTCTCCTCGGGAAAGTTTCGCTCGACGTCGCTCATGAAACACCTCCTCAGGAACTGTGTCCCGGCCCTTCCGCGACGCAGTCGACTAAGCCGCCGATCACCGCTATTCCTGCTGTAAGCGCCGCGGCCGTCAGCAAGACAGTCGCAAACAGCGGCCCGAGATCCTCGCTAACGACTTCGCACACGCCGGCGGTCAAAAGTAGCGCGGCCGTCGCAGCGAGTTGGACCTTTGTGAGAGTCGACAGCTTCATGGTTTCGCTCCTTGCGCGAGACGTTGACTACAAGGTACCGACGCTTCTCGAAATACAGAAACTGGGGGGCCGGCTGCCGATCTCGTCGGCGACGACATTGCCCGATCGCTCAGCGCTGGATTATTTCTGATAAACGCTCGCGTCCCGTAGATTCGGCATGCTCGGCAATCGACGCCGAGCATCTCGATCGGGTCGCATGGCAAGTTCCGCGACCCGGAATAGTCAACTGCATCGACTTAGGGAAGGACAGACATGGCTACGGAACTCATCTCGCGCGAGCTCGCGCTCGATCGCATCAACAAGATCCTGCAAAGCACGGAAAGCGCAGGACACGACAAGGCAGGGTTCGTCCTCGAGTTCGTCGATCGGGCGGGAATATTCGACGGGTTGGCACCCGCATCAGACGCGGTTCTGTTCTCCGGCGAGAATGCCCGAGAAGCACTCTCGGCGATCTTTGGCGTCTGGGATCGACTCGGCGTCCACTACGACCTGAAGAAGGTGGTCGATGTTCTGACCAGTAGCACGCTCCTGGCCGACCTCGAAGATGCCGCAACAACGGCGATCGGAAAAACCGATCCCGTGTATCTTCGGTTCAGCCAATGGCATGCGCTGTACCAGCGCGTGTCGCGCCCGGGCGACCAAGTCGGGGGCCGCATCGACACAATGAAGGTTCGGTCCGCGCTCGGACCGTACTACGAGGCGTTCGAGAGCATCGTCGGCGCGACCGAAGGCAAACCGTCGCAAGGCAAGTCGAGCCCCGCAAGCCCGTCGGCCCCCACGGTTCCGAAGCCGGATGCGCCGAAGAACCAGATGTCGATGCAGAAGAAGTTGGTGGTCGCGGTGCTCGTGCTTGGCGTCGCAGCGGCATGGACGCACAAGGTCTGGACGGATCGCGCGGTTTCCGACGCGCCGCAGGCCGCGACCCATGCCGAGTAAGTGGGTCGACGCGGCGACGGGGCGGGTATTTTCCGCCCTGTCCGGACAGCGCCGCCGAAAGCGGCAACCGCACGAGGAAGAGCCGTTCAAATTCTCAACGCTCGTGCAGTCTCTCTATGATGTCCGCCTCGGTGGCTTCAAAGACGCGTGGGCGCTCGCCTCGACTGGCCTCTCCGTCGTCGCCGCATGGCGCCCGCTCGAGGCGCTGCTCCCACCGACCGTCGCGTCGCTGCTCGGCGGTGGACTGCTCTCGTCCGTGCTCGCGTTCGGCGGGACCAGTTTTCTCGCGAATCGGTTCCTCGAGCCGTGGGAGAGCCATTTCTTTCTGAAGAGCAGTCTCGGAATTAAGTCCAACCCGTCGCCGGCCAAGTATGGCGATGGGTTGCTGTTCGGGTATTCGACCGACAGAGGTGAGCCCATCGTCCTGCCGGACAGCGAGCTCTTCCGGCACGTTCAGATCCTCGGGATGTCCGGCGTGGGGAAGACCGTCGCCGGGTCGTATTTGATGCTGCAGCAGATCCAGCGCGGTGGCGGTGTGATCTTCATCGACGGCAAGCTCGATTACGACAACATCCTCACGCTCTATCGTTTCGCCTGCTGGGCAGGACGTGGCCATGAATTTGACGTCATCAACCCGGGCGATCCGAACCTCTCGAACACGTACAACCCGCTCTTCGACGGAGACCCGGACGAAAAGGCGACCCGCTGTCTGGTCCTGGTGCCAGCAGCTGCCGCGGCGGACTACTATCGCGGTGAAGCCTTCGACGCACTGAAGACGCTGTTCGCCGCACTCGACAAAGCCGGCAAGACCTACACGATGCGGGACCTCGTGATCCTGCTCAACAACGGGACCGCGCTCGACGACCTGGCGATCCAGCTCGAGAAGAAAGGGCCGAGCGAAGAGCTCGACACGCTTCGGTTGTGGCTGAATCGGTTCCGGCGCGCACTCAATCCGAAGGACCCCCTGTCAGGTCAGATCGACATCAACCGGTTACGCCAGGTTCTCGGCGGCATCGCAGGCAAGCTATCCGTGTTCGCTTCCGGCACCTTCGGTCAGGTCATGAATTCGTACGCACCGGACGTGCGGCTGTACGAGAGCGTGAAGAACGGGCGGATCACGTATGTGGCTCTGCCCACAATGGGCAAGGGCGAGACCGCGGAGCCGTTCGCCAAGATGTTTGTGGCCGACCTGAAGACAGCGTGCTCGTGGCTTCAGATGCGACCGGCCGACCGTCCCAAGATTCCGTTCCTGACGTTCCTGGACGAAGCCCGCAGCTACCTCGAGGAAAACTGGGGACCATTCTTCGAACAGGCCCGATCCGCCGGTCTCTTCCTCATGCCAGCGATGCAAACGCTGCCGACTACATCGGAAGAGCGCGAGACGAATGAGCGCGTCGCCGGCAACGCAACGACGAAGATGATTTTCCGCGTGGGCTCACAGAACACAGCGAAGGAATGTGCGGAGCTGATCGGGTATCACAAGCGCATCCAGCGCTCGATGAGCACTTCGTCATCTCAAAACAAGAGCGCCGAAATGCTCAAGACGACGCCCGGCCACAACGTCGGTGATTCTGAGGGCTCCAGCTATGGTGAGCGCGAGGTCGAGGAGCACCGGGTTACCCCAGACGACCTGAAGAAGCTCCATAAGGGCGAGGCAGTTGTGTTGTACGAGGGATCGCAGATCTTCAACATCCGGATCCCCATGGTCATGCTCGACAAAATCATGATCAAAGCGACGGCCGCGACACTGAAGGACGTGAAGCTGAACTATCGCAGGCACGATGCGCAGCTTTTCAAGCGCGCTTACCGCTTGAGCGAGCGTGTTGACGAGCTGCTCGCGCGCGAAGGCGGTGGGTCACCGAAACAGTCGGACGACCCCAAGGACTACCCGAGCCTCGACCAATCGGCTTAAAGCAAAGACTCTACGGATTCGATTCTAGGACCAGCAACAAGGAAGAATGATGTCATGGGGACTGGTGATTTTCGCTTCGATATTGATCCTCCTGATTCCACCGCTTCGAACGGTGATCGGTATGATCCTGGCCCAAATCTTGACGCCCTCGGCGATCTTGATTTTGAAGCAGACTGCGATCTGGATTCTCTACCTGGTGAAGAGGGTATTCACGAGTCATCGGGTAGTACTACGCAATTTGACGTCGCCCAGGAAAGTGATATACAGGACGCTCGAGTCCGACGACGAGGCGTAGTCTCGAAGCAGCACGACCGCATCACCGAAGAGGACTTTGACGACGAGGATGAACGCGACGCGTTCTTGCTTGTGAATGGGCACAAGTGCACCCTCTTCGAGAACGGGTATACGGCCCGTGAGAAGGCCGCGGCGATCCGCTTCTTCTTCGGTGAATCGAGCCGTGACCTGGTTCTTCGAGACGCTCTTCTCGCGATCAGTGAGTCGATTCGGATCGACGTCTTTCGTCTCCGGCTCGTCTATGAGATGTACCTTACCGAATTCCGGGTGAACGCAGCCTTTGGATTCGACGCGGCACCCTGCCCTGACCTGGTGGTCGGAAACGCGGGGTGGATCTGCGGCGACACGGGGAAGTGGATCGTCGCGGAGGCGTGGCAGCAGCCAGGCATTTCGAAGCACGAACTTCTCGGGGAAGCGATCTCGCGCATGCCGCGCCCATTCGGGCATCAGCACAAGGGTGATGCAGACGAGAAGTGGGTGATCGACAAGGTCAACGCTGTTGTCGACCGGCTCACGGAAGAATGGATGATCGGGACGAAGGTGTCGGTCCACGATGGCCGTGTCGACGACTTCCTTTACGTGATAGGACGCAATCCCGTGCTCGAGCAGGAAGAGTACATCCGGGAGAACCACTTCCGACCACGCGCATTCAGCTACGCGTGGTCGAGACTATTCTGAGCCGATAAAGCAGCTTTGCTTATTGAGGCAGAAGCGCGCCGAGCGCAGAAATTTCCGCGCGTGCGTCCTTCGTCAACTTGCTCGGCGCGGTCGGCGGTTCGAGAGAAATCGTATCGAACTTGCTGACATCCTCGCAGTTTCCGCTCCGGGAGCAACCGCGCTTTCCGAGATACTCAGAGCGAGTGATGAACACCAGTTGCCCTTGCGCGGTGCAGTTGCTCAGGCTTGCGGACCGACCGTCGATGGAGAAGCGCTGGGTCGACAGCGCACCGCCGCGTGACGCGCAGAAGCTGTTGTACAGAGAACCGGCGTCGACATGGGCTGCGCTAAAGGCGAGATGCAGCGCGCTAAAGCCGCTCCCCTTGCGGAACGCCCCCACCTGCCCGAGAGTGTCGCGTGAGGCGCCGGAAAGGATCATGTTGTCCGTGTTCGCCGGCGCCCCGGGTTGCTGCGCTTGGGAGCTGGCAAAGGTGAGTTGCCGATGAAGCGAATTCTTGACGAGGGCCATCTGATAGTCGATCACGTCGCGATATGCGCCGGCGTTCTGTTGCAGCGATGGGTCGACCGCCGCGCATGCCGAGAGGCCGAACACGACGGCTGCTGCTGTCAGCACGCGCATCGCGTTCCCCGAGATCTGCCTATCTTCCCCGTACTTTTTCTCAACATGCATGGCCATGTTGGCTCTCCAATTGCTTGTTTGAAGTGTTGTTCCCTACATCCGACGATGTATGAATTATCGAGCTCAATTTTGACAACCGTCGGATTTCCCACACTGCTGTAGCCCGTCGTAGATCCCCCGACCAGCCGCGGCCTGCACGGACGATCGCGCCTATCCACAGTAACGTCGCGCTGATCTCGTGACGTAGAAAGCTGCCAGTGGGCCAGCGCTTCGTCCTTAATGTGTCCCTGTCGCAAATTGCTCTTCGCTCTACATCTTGATATCGGTGCTATGGGCGACGCGCTTGCATCCTTCGTACAGGATGCCGATCGGGCGCCGGCCGACTTCGCTCTGCGGCTGGTGCAGTTCGTCGACAGCGAAACCAAGTGCAGTGGAATTGCCGACAGTTTTCTCTATCACGAGATCGAACGTTACCAGCACATTCGGCATAAGTGCCGAAGGGGATCAGTATCGAGGAGAGAGTGCACATCCAGAAATACCTGCTCGAATGCTTTCGGTTCGCGTGCCGTCCGATCGTGGAGCTGGAAGAGAGACAGCCCGTCGTTGACGGGCCGTCGCTGGCAAACAAAACGGCCGGGCCCTCGCACCGTCCGCTATATCGGCATAGTCTCCGCTATGCGCTACCCCTACACGACGGATCCTATCTTTGGCAATAGACAGGCACCGTCAATGCGCTTGCATCGTACCATCGGCCTCTCTGTAACGCTATATTAAACGCGGCCGCAAAGTGATATGTTCATGCGCCTTGTTCTGACTCGAGTTAATCGCAAAACTGTTAGTGCTCCAGTAGGCCGAGGTGTGCCGCCTGTTCCACAACACGCGTAATGTGATTCACGCTGAACTTCTGGTTCAGTTGTTTGTAGTACGCGTATATCGTGGGCACCTTCAAATTCAGCTCGTGGGCGATGTGGCTCGCCGAGTATCCACGGCGCAACAGATTTAGGATGCTCGTGTGACGCTCCGTGAGCCCGAGCGCCTCCGTCATGTCGCGGCGCAACTGATTGTGGAACCAGTCGAGGAGTTCGAGCGCAAGCATGCGGAACAGTATCTTGTTCGCGAACAGATCCGGCTCGCCCTCCCATGTGTCTGCATCGCTACCGACATAGAGCACACCGAGTCGCTTCAAGACAGGTAGATGCGCGGGCACGACGAGTTTCGAGCGAAACCCGTAGGCGATGTCGTGTTGCCGGAAGATCCTCTGTCCGTCAGTTTCGTGTGGGATCGTTGTGGCGGTCGCGGGGGTAAAGTTGCGCCGCGCATAGTTCAGGCCTGGATCCGTCACAAACCATTTTCGCTCGCGATAGGTTTTTAACCATCGCTCGTCGCAACCCATCAAGATCTGCGTATCAAGTAGCAGCTCCTCCGGTCCTTCACACGAGGCGTGAATAAAAACGAATCGTTCGACGCCGAGGGGTGTCAGGAGCGCCCGTGTCAGACTGTTCAGGGCGATCCGATCCTGCGCTTGAGCGATCTCCTCTAATCCGACCAACCATCGGGTCTGGGCGTCAGTACGCATGATGCCCTCCCGCGGAAGCGCGCTGCGCCGTCGGCTGCGCAGCGATTGTGGTTACAGATCGTAACAACGATTGTCGCCCCGGATAGGGTAAATCGGCGGATTTAACACGTCTTTGATGCCTTAAAATGCTGACAGCCATTGGAATGCTCTCTCGCGATGCCGTGGCCAGGAAGATGGTGGTGTTCCAGCACTGTCATCTTCCGCTTACATCAGCCACCGCGTGTTTCTTTTCTACCCTTTATACGTGGTCGTCGAAGCCGGTCATGACCACCATTGTCGCCTGTCGGTTCACCGTTGCGAATAGCAACACTTCCGCCAGTCGTCGCCACGTCTTCGGATAACCCCATTGCACGATCGCATCGGTACAATCCCCGAAGCTCGACGCATTTTTTATCCACCCACCTTGAGCTGTGCTCGGTAACTCGTCTATCAGATCAGCCATTTCAGGCTGCGCAATCGGCATTTGACGTCCACTCCCTCCAGATGGAAGGAGATTCCTACCGCGGTTACGCCGGGTTGGCGTAAGTCGCCTCGGTGGGTTCCTGCTTCGTCGAGCGGCCTACCTGCACCTTCTCTCCACAGGCTAGAACGGCGTGCCCCGCCGCTAAAACGTTGAGAGCGCCGACATAGTCGGCGTTCGCCTCAAAGCCACACGATATGCAGGCAAAGCGTGCTTGGGTTGTTCGATTGGCAGCCGCGACATGCCCGCAACACGGACACGTCCGACTGGTGTTGCGGGGCGATACCGCCACGAACAATCCTCCGCACCATCCTGTCTTGTACTTAATCTGCCGGCGGAACTCCCCCCAACCCTGGTCCAGAATCGCCTTGTTCAGTCCTGACTTCGCGTGGACGTTCCGGCCCGGTGCGTCTGATTCACCGCGAGCCGACCGCGTGATGTTGCGAATAATCAGGTCTTCGACTGCGACCATCGAGTGGTTTTTGCAAATCGCTGTGGAAGCCTTGTGCAGAAAGTCCGCCCGTGCGTTCGCGATGCGAGCATGGATCCTCTGGACACGGGCTCTTGCTTTCTTCCAGTTCGAGGAGCCCTTCGACTTGCGCGCCATACGGCGCTGATACTTCGCGAGACGGCGCTCGTGCTCCCGGAAGCGCGCAAGCGGCGCAAGGAAGGATCCGTCAGAGAGAGTCGCGAAACGTGCGACACCGACATCAATCCCGACGGCAGGTCCGGTCGGGCTAGGCGAATTCACCTCGCGCTCTGTGAGGATCGATACAAACCACTTCCCTGCGCGGTGCGATATCGTTGCGTTACGGACCTCGCCCAGCACTACTCGGCTCATGCGGTAGCGTAACCAGCCAAGCTTTGGCAGAGATACGCGCCCGTTATCCCGATCTAGCTTGATCTTGTGTCGGTCCGGGAAGCAAAAGCTGTCTCGCTGGTCGCACTTGCGCTTGAAGCGTGGGAATCCTGCTCGGCCGTCGAAGAAATTTCGGTATGCGCGATCTAAGTCCTTCAGCGCCCTCGCCTGGATCGAGTACGGGGCTTCGCTCATCCACATCGTCTCAACATCGTTTCGCCAGCTTGTCAGCCACTTTGTCATCCCGAAATATGGCACGAACTGGCAGCCTTCCGTATGGAGGCGTTGTTGTTCGGCCAACGCATCGTTATAGACACGCCGGCACACCCCGCCGAACCGGCGCAACTTGCGAAGTTGTTCGCCTGTCGGCATCAGCTCGAATCGGAAGGCTTGAAATCGTTGCATGGGAAGAATAACGTCTGCCGACTTTTGGGGTTCCACGTTTATGGCGAATTCACCGTGTATTTACATCGACACGCTAATACACTGAAATCTCCATCTAAATTTACCAAAAAATCACCGGCAGAAGTGAAATAAAAATCACTTCGCAAAAATCAATTCTGAAATTTGATTTTCGATTCCTGATTTAAATTTCCTCGACAAAGTAAAATTCACATCACCCAACTTACGAGAATTATAAATATCCATCAAGACACCACCGTCTCTCACCAAATTGCGTTTTTCGTGTTGCCAAGATAAATACTCCTCTCCCATCACGCCCTCACCAACAATCGACACGAATTTGACATCATCAAGTATAGAAATTTTAAACAATAAAAGTCAAGCAAAACGATACCACGCGAGTTAAGTTTTTCTCTACCATTTTGGCTATGACTCTTGCTGAATGGCTCAAATCTTCCCGCGAAAGCGCCGGACTCACGCTCGAACAGATCGGCGACGTTGTCAGCAGGTCTAAAGGCGCCATTTCGCAGTGGGAGAACGGAAAAACCGAACCAAGCTATTGGCAGATACTTGCCATTTACGAGCGAACCAATCGCGCGGTCGATTTACCCACTTTGTCTGGTGCTCCTGTAGCCGTAGGATTAAGTGAAAACGCTCATTTCCTTAATAACCTCAGTAAGAGTGCACGATCTCTGATTGATGCGGTTGTAGACGCAGATCGTAGAAGGGTACCCGCGGAATCATTCTCTGCCACCAGTGCGTTGCTTAAATCCATCCCGGGAGAAGGGGACCAAGCTTCCTCGAATCCATCGGAGAAAGGCGATCACGTCCGCAGGTCGCATCAATTATCCAAAAAGTGAAAGTGTCGCCTTGACGATCTCCATCGCAACAAACCTATAACGGATGATCACGCACGGGACTTGAATCACAAGCCGGCATGTGGGTTCACGTGCACCTGGTCCGGCCGGTCGTCACGGAGTGCCCGCAAGATGCGAGATACCCAAAGCGACTAACGTCGCCGCCATCTTTAATAGGGATCAGCCCATCTCCGCGCAACAGCAGATGCGTCGACTTCCCGGGCGAAGGGGACCCCGTCGAGCCACGCGCTTGCGGCATCGGGGGGCTTTGGGACAAGAATCGGTGGAGGCGTGCCCGCGCCGTACGAGGCAGTCGAGATTTTCCCGAGATCGGAGTGCGTGGCCCTATGGTGGCAAGGCACCGTCTTCGCCTACGCGGAGAATACGGGCATTTGCAGGCCCACGGCTGAACACCCCGGCTAACAAGTTAGCCGGTATATCGCGTCTTCGACGCTCATATCGCGACCCTGTCGCGGTAGATCGCGCGATGCGCGAAATATGGCGCTACGCGCCGGATATGCCGCTTCGCGGCAAGAGATCGCGCTTCGCGCGAGCGGCGCTGGTGGACCCTCGTGTCATGGGCGTGGTTCTATGGGGTGGATCTCCCTCGGCCATGCCGATCACCGTTGGTATCGTGGCCAAACGATCGGTGACAGCGGCCGCGGGCTGCACCTGCTAACGCAAGCCGAGCAAGCTCGTCATGTTCGCCAGCTTCACCAGGCCAATGCGTGCTCCTTGTCCATCTTTACGGGAATGCCTTGGCGTCGGAAGGTTTCCCACTCTTCCGAGTAGCGACGCGCGATCTCTGGGACGTACATCAGGTAGATCGCGTTCTCTGCGTTACGTTTTGCTGCGCTGCTGTAGTTGAAGCTACCCAGCTCAACATGCTGCCCGTCGACGACGAAGAATTTGTGATGGAATGCGTCGCCCTGGTCGACCAACAGAACCTCGATGCCGCGGTTGGCGAGAAATCGCACCATGGAATACGGCTCAGTATTCTGGTGCGCATCGGCAAGCACCGACACCCGCACGCCACGCCTTTTCGCGTCGACCAGGGCGTTCGCGATCGTGCGACTTGTGAAGCTGTACGCGGCGACGAGGATGGACTCGTGAGAGCTGGCGATCGCGTGCAGAACGATGGTCTCGGCGGTGCCCACCGGGGAGAAGCCAACTTCGTAGGTAGATGTCTTCGAAAAGTGGCCTCGATCGACGTCGGCATGCGTGTGGTTGCGAGCTATCGCGATTGCGGCCGCCGACGCAATCAGTAGGATAGCTACATTTGTTACACTCATTCCTCGCATCTCGGATCCCATCCACTCTCGAGTTACACCCTCAATGCCGAAGAGTCCCCTCGTTTTAGAGTGGCTCACCACGGTTCCAGAGGCTTTCCCATTCCTTGCGAAAACTTGTGACCAGGTCAAGGTCCGCGACAAGAAGCACACCGCCCATATCGCCCATTACCACGTTCCCCGACTCGTTGCCTTCGCCGTCGATCACCAAGAACTGACGAAACGCAGGGGCCTGAGTAGCTTTTCTGATTTCAACACCGTGACGAGCGAGATCTTGTACCGGTACTGCGGTCGCTTCCAGATCGCGTACAGCCACCACCACACGGACGCGCACGCCTCGGTTCCTCGCGTCGCCAAGCTCATGTGCAATCGCTTGGATATCAGTGGCGTCCGTCGAAACGAGGATCGACGTCCGAGCGCTGCGGACCGCGTTTCGAACAATGATCTGCGCAGCGTCTTCTTTGGAGAATCCAAGCTCGTAGTACGGCTTCGCCATTACGCCGCGCTGTATCTCTGTCTTGGCAGTCCCCGGCGGAAACTTCCACACAAGCCCTATCGCCAGGACCACCATCCCAAAGATCAAGGATCCTTTCAACGCGCGAATTTTTGCCATCTCTTCTTCTCGTACTCGGTATCACTTCCCGATTGATTTACGCCGCGACAGGAGACAGTTCACGGGCCTCAATCGCCGCAACCCGCAAGACGAGTTCGTCGGCGTCAAAGCCGCCATCCTGCACCTCCGCGCTCGGCAAGCGCGCGGTCGCACATGCTCGAACGAGCACCTCGGCGAATTGAACTGCACCGCTGGCGTCTCTGACGCCGACCCACGACAGAAGGCGACCGGGGGTGGCTGCGAGCTCCAACATGCTGACCAGGCGCCACCAAATAGCCGCTCGCGTTTGGCCGTCGCGCTGCTGCAATGCCGAGTCGTGCAAGACGGCCAAGAGACCGCCGGCGGACGGCAGATCGTTGATCGTGCGAATGCCGTGTGCGGCCGCGGTGTTTTTCGGCTGCTGTTGTGCCCTCGTGAATACGGACGCGCAGTGCACAAAAAGATCTTCCTCGATCTGGCGGGTCCACTTCACTTCTGCGGCCCGCGGAATATGGCGGCGTCCCCACCGTTGCGCCGACGTGCGTTGTTGATTGCGGTTCATCTGCTGCTCCCTGAGCGAAAAGGCGCAGCCTTTTTCTTCGCGACCCGAATGGATCGCTCTTCAGAAATTGAGGACAAACAGCTTCCCGCTGCGCCCACACAATGTAGACGCAGACCAGAAAATGCAGAAATGCTCCTTCGATTATCGAAGAATCTCCGCGTGGTAGCCGGGTCGCGCGCCACGGTGCGCGCGACCCGGCGGGAGGGTTCATTTAGGCAACCATACCTAGCTCCTTTAACGTTGGAGGATTTGCGTCCGGATCACAGGATCCCCAGATTGCAGGCCCGCCAAATCACGGTGTCGACAGTGCCGATCCGGTCACCGCTCTCGCGCGCGAGGCGCTCGCAGAGGTCTTGAGGCGTCGTACCGTAGCGATCGGCGACGCGCACCAGGTGCCGATCCGGTTTCGCGACGTCGACGCCGTAGTTCTTCGCTAGGTGCCACTTCGTGATCGAGCCGATCCACGGCATCGTTTCGAGAAAGGTGATCGGGTCTTCACTTTTCACGAACCGCTCATACCAGGCGTCACGGGCGGTCCAGACCTCCCAGATTGCCGCGGCCTTCCCGGTATGGCCGAACACGGTGTCGGGACGCCGGCCGGCGTCGAGGGCGCCCATCACCTTCATGTAGATGCCGCGCGCTATCTGGGCCTTCATGCCGGAGTTACAAACGACGAAAATGTATTCGCGCACGAACGCGTCGGCGTCTTCGGGCTTCGCCACGGCTTCCGACCAAACAACGTCACCGGCGTATCCTGATTCGCAGACGGCTGCACGCAGCCGGTGATATTCAGTCAGCTCCATGGATCACCATCCTCCAGCTGCGACCGTCGGTGCGCGCGTCGATGCGTACGCCGTCGGGTACACCTCGATCGCCGAGTGCAACTCGAAACCGGCGCACGCGCGAAAGCGCTCGGCGGCCGCGCGAATGTAGTCGAGCATCAGCTCGATGCAGATCCACCGCCGCTGCAGCTTCTCCGCTGCCATGCCCGTCTTGATGGTTCCAGCGAACTGGTCGACGACCAGGTCACCTGGCTGGGTCAGGAATCGGATGAAGAAGTCCGGGACGGAAAGCGGCATCATCGCGCCGTGCACGGGAAGCCGAAGGTTTTCCGCATCGTCGCGGTACTGCAGCGTGTCGGCGCACCGGTTTCCGCGCTTCAGAATGTTGCGCGGCAAGCTGCCGGGCGTCTGCTGGCTGAAGCCGCCCGGCCGGTGCTGATGCGCGCCATCTCCATACGAGGCGCGCCGCTGGATGCCGCCGGCCGCAACAAAGCGCCGGTGCTTATCCGTGTGCGGCTCGAGCACCTGTCGGTTGTCGGCGCGCACGCGCGCCGGATCGTTACTCAACCAAAGGACATGCTCGTAAGCCCACACTAGCTGGACGTTGTTCACGCAGGCCCAGTGCGTCGGACCCGGCGGCTTCGAGCCTTCCCAGATGACGTCGTTCATCTTCCAGAGGCCGAGCCGATCGCGCAGCTCAACCACGAGCCGCTCGAAATAGATCGACTGGGCTGGCGTACCCGGTTCGTAAGCATCAGCGGTGAGATTCAGGCAAATCGATCCGCCCGGCCGGAGGTTCTTCAGCAGCGGCTCGATCGAACGACACACGAAATCAACATACGCTCGTTCGTCGGCAATCCCGCCGTAGGCGCGCGGCTTACGCAGTAGATACGGCAATGAGCTGAAGACGAGCGAGATCGGTTCGTCGATGCCGTCCATCACGTCGAGATTGCTTCCCCAAACCGCCATACCGAGATCCGTCGAGAAGGCCACAAGTTTCACGCCGGCGCGCGCCGCGCGCAGTTTCTTGCCGGCGGCCTCGGAGAGCGTCCACACACCGCGGCGATCCGCAACGCGTGAGAGGACATTCATCGCTTTCAGGGTCTGTTGCGCCCATCGGATCCGGTGGCGCACGCGATTCTGCCCGGTACTACCCCCGATCGTCTCGCGGGACACGAGCGCATCGGCGTGAATGCCGGCGCGCGCGGCGACGCGTGCATAGAGGTCAGCGTTGGTCAGCGTCCCGTCGTCGGCCTCGGCGTATGCCGAGGCAACATGTGCGAACAGGTCGAGCTGGATGTGGTTGGTTGGATGCATGTTTCCTTCGGCCCGAGGGATTACGTCAGTTCGAGAGGGAATTCATCGTGCAGCTTGCCGTCGAGCAAGCGCCCGGCTTCGCGCGTCCCGATGCGGTACAGGTCTGGTTCATCGTCGCTGGGGCCATCGACTGGGCCCACGTACTTGCGTCCGTATTGCCAGCCTGCCGGAAGCCACCGTGCGGTCGCGACAGCCCCCGTGCGACGAGTCATGTGCGCTCGCGGAGCCCACATGCCCCACTGCTTGAACATGAAGGGCACGCCCGCCCGCGCACATTGATCGCGAAGCGACTGGATCCACACGGGGTGCATGGGCCGCGCGAGTCGGCCACTTTCACCGCCTGCGATCACCCAATCGGGTAGCAAGTTCGCAGGGATCTCGCCAAGGTCGCCCAACATTGGCTCGACGCTCCAGAACCGCAGGCGCACGTTGAGCGCCTTGAGCTTCGGTGCGTCGCGCAGCATCTCGGTGCGGTCGACGATCGTCGCCCCGACCCACACGTTATCCGGCGTGCCGTTCGGGAACATCTCTGCGAGCATCGCAGCAGCATTGCCGATGCGCTTCGTTAGCAGCAACCAGATCAGGTTCGGCGTGTCGAGGATCAACTGCGCGAAGCGCATCCGCTCTGCGGTGGGCGCTGCGTTGTCAAACGGATCGCACACGCTGGGGAACACCTGCACGCGCCGGCGGGCGCGGCCGGCGGCCGCGTCCCACCGGCGCGGCTTCTCCCAATGCGCGTCGCTATACGTGCGCCTCGGGGCACCTGGCCCCCAGTTCTCGCCGCGGCGCAGCCAACTATTCATGCTCTCGGCATAGCAATGATCGCAGCCGGGCCCGACCTTCTGGCAGCCTTCCCATGGGGACCATGTGAACGGGGACCAGGATATTCCGCTCTTTTCGCCCATCGCCTTTCTCCTCGCGATCTATCGGCCACGGACAGCCATGCAAAGCGCGACACGCTTCGCGATTTCGCGGTCATAGCCCAGCAATGTGGACCTGAGGTTCGGCCCGATCTGGGGTCCGGCGACAGACGTATCGAGCGGCAACGATTGCGGCGCCTCGGACACCGTCGGCCTCTTGCGCCGATAGACTAAGTTCCGATCGGCCTTCGGTATCAGCTCGAGACGCCCGTTGTACAGAAGCGTGTCGAGGACGGTCTGAACCTTCTGTTGCTTCGCGTCGAGCACAACCGCAATGTGGTGAGCGGTCATCTCGGAGTTACCAAGGACCTTCAGTACCGAGGCCTTCGTTACTTGAGCGTTTGCCATAAAACCTGCACCTCTTCGTCAGCTCAATTTATCGATCGGACACAAACGGGCAGCCCGAAAAGCTGGTCGATCGAACCCGTCTTCACTGCGCCGATCCAACGCGATCGCCAACTTCAAGATTGGAGTTCGTGTTCGAATTCACCGCCTCCGGTTCTGGGTAACAAGCGTCCGGTGCATCCGGCCATTCATCGCGGCACGCGTCGAAGCGGCCCTCGCGCCAAAGCGAAAGCCACGTCATGCCCTCTTCCGCAGTTAACGCATAGTTGATCGCTGCGATCGCGCAGGCGAGCCCGCTGCGTGCCTCGAGCGCGTCGACGACCATCGCGGGCGATTCTGGTGACTCGGCCTTCTTCGTAGAAGATGGGCGCGCCGATATAGACTTCAGTTGATCGGCGTAGAGCGCGACCATGTCGCCGCGCTCGCTCTGGGTTGGAATGAGCGTTCCGCCAACATCAAGTGCGCGCTGGAACGCAAGCTGTTCGCTCGCTTTCTTTCTGCATTCCTTCCTATACCTCGCTTTCGCGCCTGTGTCGCGATGGCGCTTCTGCCTCGCCCTCTTACAGATCTTGCAGACTCGCTTACCGCCTTTCAGGACGAGGGTATTCTCAGGACTGAACGGATGACCACTCCTGCAATGGGTCCCCCGCTTCGGTCCCGATGTCGCCTTGACACCCAAAGACGAAAAGAGGTCGGCATCTGAAATTCCGCCTTCTAGCAAATCAACATCGATCACGCTTCGCCTCCCGCTTCACACGCAGCATTTGTGTTTGCCGATCCGCCCGTCGCGGATTCACCGCCTGATCGGTCGCCTGACCCATCAAGCGCAGCAACAGTGTCACCCGTGGTACTCAGAACACGCTCACCATCTGCGCTTACCTCGACATACCAGCCTTCGACCGGTGCAGACTTGTGTTCCGCCATATTTGTCCTATTGTTCATCTCCTGTCCTTCTGCCCTGCGGAGGTCGTCATGGATACTTGGTTGTGCATCAAATGCCACAAGGAATGGAACGTCGATGCTGAGAAAATCGGGATCGATTCGTTTGGCATTTATGTGTTCTGTCCACACTGCGGACGACGGAATCAGCTCAAGAGCCTGGGTCATCGGAACGGGGCGCTAACCCTTCAGCAGACTGGGAAATAGCATCGATCCGCGGATCGTTTCGTTCAATCGGTCGATCTCGGCACGCAGTTCGCCGTTCTCACGCTCTAACTCACGCGCAAGGGGCGCAAGTGCCTGATGCACCTCTTCGAAGTAGCGCGCCAGCGATGCTTTGCCGATGCCGGGGAAGCGGCGCTTGTACCGTTCGATCAAGCTCTCGACGCGCGGAGCCTTCGTGAGGGTTGCGAAGTAGGCCGCGGCCTCCTGGTCGTGCTTCGTCAGTTCGCTCATGATGCGTCTCCCGCGCGGACCATCTTCGCGATTTGCATCCGAAGTTCTATTGCTGCCGCCTTCGGATCGTTTCCATGTTCCAGCCACTGAGCGGTACATTCGAGCGAGATGCAGATGCCACGCGCTATAGATACCGTCGCCTCCGCGCGCGGCTCCGGCTGCTGAGCGGCGAGGATGGCGCGAAGGTCGCTCGCTAGACGGCGCGCGTCACTGTCGCCACCGAAGATTCGGACAGAGTCCTCGAATTCATCCAGTTTCGTTGCCGCCTTTCGGATCGTGTCGCGTGCCTTGTTCGTCAGCGTCTTATTCATGCTTGGCTCCCTCAATCGGCTCGCGCTTGTAGTACGTGTTGTTCCCGCATTTCGGGCACACGAGCTGTTTGATCCCGAGCTTCGTGGAATAGCCCTTCGCAGGGCCACCGTCGACGAGATCAGAATGCACACCTTTCCAGCCGCATTTCCGAGTCTTCGAACACTCGATCGGGATGTCGTGTTCGCTGGCGGGCGTATTGTTGATGTCAGGCATGCTTGGCTCCTTCGAGAAGGACACGGAGCACCTTGCAATAGCCGGCATACGGCGTGTCGGGGAGCACGGACTGATCGAACCACTTGACTGCGAATTCAATCGCTTCCCGTTCCTCGTCCGTCAGCTCCTGCCGAGTGGCGACCTGCGCGGGCGGGGCGGCTTCCGGCAATGGCGAATGCTTCGGCTTCGCTGCCTGCTTCGCGCGGATCTGCTCGACCTTTGTCCAGACTCGTGCGAGTTCCGTCTCGCCAGCTGCGTGCATGTCGAGGTCATTCGCGAGGCAGAGCGCAGCGAGCGTCACCATGACGCCGCCGACCTCCTGCGCCGGCTCGCCGTTCGGCCGCCCGAACGTGTAGTCGACGAGCTGGTGCGCCTCGCTCGCGGTGCAGCCGATCGCCTGCACAAGTTCGAGCGCCTCTTCAAGGAACCGGTGATTGCGCTCGATGCGATCGGCCGCTATCTCGGCACCGAAGCACGCGAGCATCCACGGCTGCACGCGTGACTGGAACGACACCGCATCTTGCCCCGGTGCCGATGCGGGCTGCGATGCTGCTCCGTCGCAAAGCGGGTGATGCGCGCCGTCCCAGTCTCCTAGCCTACGGCACTTGCACGAGATGGGCTGCGACGCTGCCGCTGCATCTGCGGAGGGAGGCTGCGGGGCGGCTTCGAGAGCGCATCCCCACGAGTGCGAGCCGATACCGCTGGCGCGCATCATCGGCTGCGTGATCACTTCCGGCACCAGCTTCCACCCCTCCGGCACCGCTCCCGCCACCTCAGTGCGAGGGGCGCGGGCATAGGTGCAGCCACGCTGGAACCCTTCCCATGCGCATTCTCTGTAGTCGTCCATGTTGCTGTTGGCGTCGCTGGACAAATACTTGGCGGGGAAACGCTCTTTCGCCCAAGTTTCGAACACCGCCCGCTTATCCGCCCCATTGCCCGTACCTTCGAGCGGGGCGGAGGGTTCGACGAGCGGATGCCAATGATCCTTGATCGAGTCGCCGTCTAGCACGAGGCCGGGCTCATTGAAGCCATGCGGCTCGGCGGCATACACTCGACGGCCGGGCCAATCCGTGTAATAGGCGAATGGCTTGGCCGGCGCTGCTTCGTGCTGCTCGACAGACGTCACGAGCAACGCGCGAAGCTGCTTTTGCGCGTGCAGCACGCACTTCAGCGCCTCGCCGGTGCTGCTTCCGTCGAATCGCTCGATGGCTTCCTCCATCGCTTCTTCGTTGACGCTCAGGATGTGCAGGTGGTCCGTCAGCGCACCAGTGCGGCTCTTGTCGGCGGTCATTGGTCCCGGCCCTCCATGTCAGCCGCGGTGATGATGTGTTCGCGAACGTTGATGACGCTGTAGAACGTCGGTTTCGCGTGCTTTTCGATCCAGCCAGCAATCAGCGATTCCAGTTCGGCTTTCGCTTCCGGCGAGATGTTCGGGTAGTCGTCGGCAGCTTCACCAACCTCGTCATAGGCCCGCTCGCCGAGCATGTCGATAATGTCGTCTGCGTCGCAAAGGTGCTTGGTCGGAATCGGCGCAACATCGCCGAAGTACACGACATCGCCGACGGCCAGGTCGTCGTGCATATCGAGTAGCTCATCGAGCGCATCACACGAGAAATATTCGTTGTCGCGGCTCCACGTGGTTCGGAGTTCAGCTCCGGCGCCCTTGTCGGTGGTGGCGGTCATGGTGTGGTCCTCAGAAAGTCTTCGTGAGATCCCGATCCACGGCTTTGCCGAGTGATCGGAGAAGGTTGGCCAGCTGCGCACGATCGTGATGACTGGCGGTTGCTTGGCGCAGCAGCCCGAAGTACGAATTCGCGACCGGCATCAGATCGCCGGCCGGTGTCTCGGCGACGCGCCGCAGCGCTTCGTTGCGCGTGCGTTTCCGCGTCTCGCGGCGCCAAGGCTTGATGACCTGGCCGACAAAATCGATGCCGCGGTCGATCGGCTGCAGAATGGTTTTGCGCGGGTTGATCCGTGCGCCGAGTCGCTCAGGCAGGAACGCGGTGACATCGGCGAGGATCATGTTCAGATGTGCCGCCGACTCATGCAGGAACACGAAATCGTCGACGTACCGGATGTAGTGCTGCGCGCCGAGCACATGCTTCGCGCGCTGATCGAGAACGTCGAGATACACGTTCGCGAAGAACTGGCTCGACAGGTTGCCGATCGGCAGGCCGAGGTGGTCGGCTTGTTCCATCAAGCGCTTGTGCGGCGGGACGAGCTCCATCATTGCCGGGTCCCCGTGGTATTCGAAGTCGGCCCGTGGATCGTGCATCAGCACGCGCTCGGTCAGCGCGCGCCAGAACGGCTCGGAGATCTTCGCAAAGAGCAGCTCGAGCAGGATTCGCTTGTCGATACTGACGAAGAAGTTCGCGAGATCGCACTTCAGGTAGAACGCGCGTCTCGACCAGTTCTGCGTGATCGAGCGCACCTTGGATTCCAAGCGTTGAGCGGCGTACAGAGTGCCGCGCCCTTTGATGCAGGCGCACGAATCGGCGATGAAGCTGCGCTCGAAGCGCGGGCCGATCCGGTTGTAAAGCAGGTGATGCACGATGCGATCTCGAAATGCAGCCGCCCAGACTTCGCGCGGCTTCGGTCGCGTGATGACGAAGCACTTCGAGCGGCCGGGCATATAGCTGCCGTCGGACAGCTCGTCGTACAGGCGTCGCAGGTTGCGTTCGAGCCGCATTTCGAACGCGAGCGCTGCATTGCTGTTTCGCTTCGTTCGCCGGCAGTCGAGATACGCGTCGACCAGCTCGGCGAACGAAAATGGCCCTCGATCTGCGGACGGCGCGGGCGCGCAACTCGTTGTTCTGGTGGTTGTTGTTCTGGTTGCCATTGTTGAAGTTCTGGTACCACGCCCAGCCGGAGGTATCGTGCGATCTACGTCGCCCGGCCGATTGCTCAGTCGGGAAACTGCGCTGGACCTTTCCGCACGCCGGCGGCTGGTTTCCTCATTGCGCATGGCGGTGGCCTTGTGAGCCAGCGGCACGACCAGATTGATATATCGCTCAGCCGCGAAGGCCTTGACCTTAGCGGAGCGGGCGACGGTTTGCGGCGTTCTTCCAGCCTGTGGCCTGCTTCCCGATGCTCGTCGTCTTCTCGACGGCAGCTGCGTAGCCGTCACGTGCGATAAGGCGCTTGTCCATGCTGAGACGAAGCAGCAGCTCGATCACCTGCAGACGCTCAAGCAATTCGACGAGGTGCGGAGCCTTGTCGGCCGCGACATTCGCGCGGAACACCAACACCATGATCTCGATGCATTCCGCGCTGATCTTCTCGCCGATGCTGCGCTTGAAGTCGCGGGGCATGTTCTTGACCAGGTTGGTAACGTCATCGAGCAGCCCGTAGGCCGCTCGATATATCGGAAGTTGGTTGTGCAGTGCCACGGTGGGTTAAATAATCAAAAAACTGAAGGGATAAATCTGCGGACGGCGCGGGCGCGCGACTCGCTGGTCTGGTGGTCGCCGTACTGGTCGCCACTGAAGAAGCCCTGGTACCACGCCCAGCCGGAATTCGATTCATGGCGCTCGCCGGACCAGTAATAGGCCGGCTCGAACTCGCCCTTCAGGTTCGCGAACAGGAGCGATTGCTCCCGCCGCGTCGGCAGTTCGCCGCCACGTTCGGCGGCCCATGCCTTCGCCGCCTCCCAGTCCAGATCTTCGGCCTCCCCCGGCAGGAGAATCAGGTAGTGGCTCAACGAGCCATCTTCGAGAAGGATCTGCCCGGCGATGCGCTCGCCCGCCGCGAGCGGGATGGTGACGGCGTCGACGTGGTACTCGGTCGCCCGCGGTTGCTTCTTGAACTCGTCGATCATCGCGGCGATGCGCGCGTGATCTGCTTCGATCTGTTCGAGCGTGATCGTCATTGCATGCTCCGATTGTGAATGGCTGAAGGGTTAAATCGACAATCTGCGGACGGCGCGGGCGCGCAACTCGTCGTACTGGTGGGGGTTGCACTGGCCGCCACCGTCGAAGATCTGGCACCACGCCCAGCCGGCATAATCGGGATCGTCGTCCGGCGTGTTGGACCAGTACGCAGCCGTCTCGAACAGGTCGCGGTGCTGTTCGTAGGCCATCACGAGCTCGGCGCGCGTCGGCAAATCACCACCGATGCTCTTGGCCCATTCCATCTGTTCCTGCCATGTTGCGCGATCGTTGTCGCCGGGTAGCAGGATCGTGTGCGTGACGTCTCCGTTCTTGTCGACGAAGCCGCCGAGATAGATCTCGCCGTCGGCGAGCGTAGGAAGCTGGATCTGCATGGTTTCTCCGGAAAAGAGAAGGGCGCCGATTGGCGCCCTTCGAATGCCGCGCGGACCGAGGTATGCCGCGCGGGATAGGCTCTGTTGAATCAGCGGGGCATCCACTGCGTGCCGCGCACGATCCGGCCGACTGGTTCGAGCACGAGCACCTCGGATTCCTTCTCGCTGCGCACGAGTGCGCTGCCGCGACGCTGGGCTTTCTCCAGCGATTCGTGGCGTTGCGGCTTGCAATTGCGGCCGACCGTGACGAACAGCGGCGCGCGTGTGCCGACCGGGCCGAGCGTCAGCTCGTCGATGCGGGCCTCGAGAGCCGCAGCGTTCGCTCGCCAGGTGTCGGCTTTCTGCTGCGCGGCGTCGCGCTCGGCCGCGAGGCGTTCGACGTCGGCGCGCAGGTCCGCGATGACCCGTGCAACGTCGATGACGCCTACGTTCGGGTCCAGCGACTTATCGACCAGGCCGACCGATGCCAGCGCCGGCGCGGCTGCGGCCGGCGGCGTGTCGCCAGGCGGCGGGGGCGCCTTCACTGCGCGCGCGAGCCAGTACACGTACTCGTTGCCGCCGCCCGCGCGCTTCTCGCGCTCGACCAGCCCATCGCCAAGCATGCGGTTCAGCTCCTTCGTCACGTCGAGCTGCGGAAGCCCGGTTCCGGTCGCCACTGCCTTCGCCGTGGCTTCCGACGTATCAGCGAGATACCGCTCGATGTCCTCTCTCACGCTGCCTCCCGTATGGCGCTCGGCGCGGTGGCGCCGACCTGTCCACCCTCGACCCAGAATGCCTCGATGCCTTCGGGCAGCCCGGTGGGTGGCGTTTTCAGGCTCATGAACACGAGCGCCGTGTCGACCTGGTCGGCGTATGCGAGGTCGTCGAGCCAGTACAGCAGCCGGTCGCGCTCTGGTCCGACCAGCACATCGGCGCGATCAAGAACGAGCAGTTTCAGGCCCGAGAAGTGGCTGATCGCCGCGGCGATGTGCGCGTCGGCGCGCCAGCGTTCTGATTCCGACAGTAGGGCGTATGCACGACCGTTCGCGAGGATCTCCATTTCCGGCGTGATCGTGACGTCGGCCCATTCAGACAGCTCGGCGAGCGCGGTCAGGCGCTCGTTCATCGGGGTCAGCGCTTCGCGCAGCAGGTCGGCCGGAATTCCGTTCGGCGCCAGCGCGTCGGCGATTGCTTCCCAAGCGGCCACGTCCTGATGCAGTGCGAAAGCCTTACCCGTGACCTCGATTGCGGCGGCGGCGCGGCGCTCGGCGTCGCGCGCGGCGCCGATGTCCGTGTCGAGCTGCTTGCGGCGTTGCATCAGCGCGCCGAGCTCGCGGCGCGCCGCGTCGATCGCTTCGCCCGATGAGTCGCAAGCGCCGGCATTTGCTTCGTTCTCCAGGTCCTTCAGCTGCTTCGCCGCCGCGTCAGCCGCTTCGAGTTCGGCGCGGCGATTGCGGGCAGCGTTTTGCAGCACCGTGAGGCTGCGCTCGTACTCGGGCAGCTTCGCGATCGCTTCCTCGTCACGCATACCGGTCGCGGTCGCGGCAGTGAGCGCACCATGCAGGAAACGCAGCAGCGCGCCGCATTCCGGGCAGCTGCATTCCGTGCCGGCTGGTGCGGCACCGGCGCGTACGCGCATCGCGTCGACCTGCGGCTGGAACTCTGCGACCTGGTCGTCGGCCAGCTGCGCCAGCTCGGCGGCTTTCGCGTAACCGGATGCCTTGTCGCGCAGCGCGGCGATTTTCGAAGCGCGGGCGCGCGCGGAGGCTTCGTCGGCCTCGGCCGCGCCGATCTGGCGCTGCAACTCGCCGACGTCGCCGTCGAGCGACGCGCGTTCGCCTTCGAGCTTGCGCAGCGTTGCCGCGTCGAAGTTGATCGACGCCGGGCGCCAATCCGCGGCCTTCTGGCTGCCGTATGTTTCCCCAGTCGCCGCGCGCCATGCCTGCTTCGCGCCACGTGCGCGATCCGCCGCTTCCTTCTGCGCGGCCTCGAAACCGGCGCGAAGCATCGGCGTGATTGCCTCAAGCTGGGCGTCGACAGCGAACTTGATCACGCGGGCTGGAGACGTCAGCTTGTCCACCAGTCGCTCGCGGATTTCCTTCGCGCCGATCTTCACGCCCATCAGCTCGTACAGGAACGCACGGCGCGCGGCGGCGTCGAGCTGCGCGAAACGCTGCGCATCGAGCACGAGCGGAAGGCGTGGATCCTCTGCGAGCTCGCGCTTCATCTTTCCGCCGGGCAGCATGATGCTGTTCGCATGCTCGCCGCACGCGACGACGATCTGGCCAGCGTCCGAGCCCTCGGTGACGAGCGAGCCGTATTCCTTCTTCAGCGCGACGCGCACGGTGTCTCCGGTGAGCGCCATACGCACGGCTTCCTGCAGGCTGCTCTTGCCGGCGCCGTTCGGGCCGGCGAAGAGTGCGACGGGTTTCGACAGCCGCAGGTCCGCGGCGTGGATCCCGAGCACTTTCGAGACATAGATGTCGGTGATCTTCATGGGAGGTTCCGGTTAGTCGGCGCTGATCGGTCCGCGTGCGCGGCGCGGCGCGCCGGCTCGCGGCTGTTGCTGCGCCTGTTCGGCAGCCGCGGTGATGGCGCGCATGCGCGCCGATGCCGCCGCGTTCAGGTCCGCCTTCGCGGCTTCGTCCGGCACGCCGGCGATCGCGCTGCGCGCGAGGTCGAGATCCTCGGCAGTCGCCGCGGACTCGATGTCCTCGCGAATGCCGCGCACCAGGCCGTCGACGTCGAACTCAAACCCGCCTTGGCTCTGGCCGGCCTCGCCGCGCGGCTCGTCCTGGTCGTCGACCGGATCTGCTCGGGTAGCTACCGGAGGCATGTCGGCCGCGCGCGATTCCGTCGCGGGACCGGTCTGCGCCGGCTCGGCGCCGCGCGGCACTTCCTCCGCAGGTTGAGCGCGGCCGTTGCGCAGTTCTTCGAGAGTACTGGTCACTGCGACCGTTCCGTCGGCTCGTACTTCGACGGTATCGATCAGCTCCTCCTGTGACGAGAGGCCCATGCTGATTTCGGGAGCATAGGCCCGTTGCCAGAACGCCGCTGAGCGATACACGAACATCTGGTCGGGCATCGTGAGCCACTTGCTGCCGCTCTTCTTGTTCCAGCCTTCGGCCTTGACCATCTTCCAGTCAATCCAAGTGCCATTGAGGCGCTCGCCGGTCGATTTTTCGATCGTCCATGCCCGACAGCCGAAGTCGTCGCTACCTTCGGTGCCGCGCCATTCGTAGCGAAGCGTCTCGAACCGGCCGCAGGTATTCACACTGGCGATCAGGAATTTGCTCGACCATCCGGGGTTGCCGTGGACGATGTACAGGTTCTGCATGACCATCAGTTCGTCGGCGCCAAGACGGCGTGCGAGATTCAGCGCGATCATGCAGTTCGCGACGTTGTTTTGGTAGTGCGCGGGGACCAGCGACGAAGACGCGAACGCCTTGGCGACGCGCTGCAACAGCTCGAAGCCTTGGAGGTCGAAAAAGCCCGCGCGGACTGGCGGAAGCGATGCCTCGCGCGGCGCGGGATTGCGGATAGCTTCGAGAGTGGTAGGCGTTGACATGGAGATCTCGCGGGTTAGTCGTGGAACTGGCAGGTGCCGTGGCGCGGGCAGTACTTCTTGTCGCACAGCAACGATTTCGGGTTGGGGTAAAAGCGGCCGGACCGGAACATGTCCGCGGCGAACTGGATCAGCCCGGGCGCTTCCTCGGTGCCGACCATCACGCGCTTCGAGTTAGCGATCGGAGCGGTCGCGACCTCGGGCGTGCCCTTCGTTTTCAGGCCGATAATCTCGGCGGTGTCGCCGATTTCCTCGCCGGTCGTGTGCTCGTACAGAAGCTCGTACGTGCCGATCTGCGGGCCGTGCCCCTTCGTGACGGCTGCGCCTTTCTGGACTGCGGACGATCCGCTCTTCAGATCCGCGATGCCGACGCCGGCCGCTGAACGGCGCACACGTGCGCGGTCCATCGTGCCTGTCAGGCGCACGATGACGCCGCCGCCGCAGTCGATTTCGAGCGGCTTCGTTTCCATCTCGACCGCGACGAAGTTGTAGCGCGGCGCGACCTCGAGGCAGTACTTCGTCGTCAGCGACAGGCCGATGCGCTCGGCGTCCGACATGCTCAGGTCGTCGCGAGCCGGGTCAAACTCGTTCTCGGGGTCGCGCAGCTTGTCGACGAACGCGCCAGCGGCATCGTCGACGGTCAGGCCGGAGCCGTCGAGGCGCGCCTGATCGAACACGGCCGTGCCAGCGTGGATCGCGGTGCCGAGCGCCGCACGCAGGCCGACCACGTTGCGCATATTCAGGAGGTGGATGCCCTCCCAGCGGTATGCGCAGTCGAAGAGTGCGCCCCAGCTGGACGCGCGGACGGTATAGACGGACGGGTTCATCAGGTTCTCACGAGGTTAGCGACAGCGCTGGTGCCGTCGGCATTGAGGGTGGCGACGGCATACATGCACACGGCGGCGATCAAGCTTGCGACGATGTAGCTGACGACCGGACTGCGCGCGTGGATGCGTTCGAGCAGCGCGCCGAGGAAATCGAAGGGAGTCATCCGAGGCTCCGCAGGTAGGGGCCGGCGAGCAACGAGCCATACCAGAGGCCGGCGATCGCAAAGCCGTAGGCGACCATCCACGCGCCGGCCTCTGCGGCGCGGCGCATGCGCGGCGCGCGCGCGGCGACGCGCAGCAGCGTGTTGTCGGTCGGTGCGCGGGGAATCGTGAGCGTGCGCATCACAGACCCTCGCCACAGACACGCACATGGCGCACGGGGTCAGCGACCGGCACAGGTACTGAGTAGCCGGCCTTGCCGAGCGCGGCGTCGACGACAGCGCGGATCCCGGACGTGAGCACGGTTTTCGAGGCAACGAGCCGCAGCGCTGTGACGATGTCCGGAGCCGCCGCGATCAGCTGTGCGGTCGCCTTCGATTCATCACTGGTGCCGAGCACCACGCAGATTCGGATGTCTTCTCCGAGTACGACGATGCAGTTTCCGTCGTAGTCAAGGTAATCGCCAGGCTCACACGCTTCCCACGGCCCAGTCGCATGTTTGATCATGTCCATTTGGTCCCTCGAGGAGGCATCAGTCGTGATGCCAGTGGTCGTTTTTGGATATCCGTTTGACCCGGTCCACAACCAGGATCACGAGCGCAAGAATCAGGATGGCGCTTACGCCTATGACGAAGCGGGCCATATCAGATCCCGCGAAAGAGGCGCGGGGCGGCTGCGCCGTGGTCGGCGCAGTGGCTGACGCCAGCGTTGCCGGGGCCGAGTTCCGCGCCGCATGCCGAGCAGATCGTCTGTGCGAAGCGTGGTGCGACAGCAGCGAGATCGGCGCCTGCGATGCGGCGCGCTATTTCCGCCTTGAGAACGTCCTGGCACATGTTCCAGACCTCGTACACGTCCTCGATGTAGCCGCGGCGCAGCGCGGCGTCGAGCACCGCGATCTGGTCGGCCGAGAACGGCAACACGTCGAACGTGACGCCTTCCGCGATTGCCTCGTTGCGCTCATCGCGCGCCAGCGCCGCGTCGTCGCCTGCCGCTTGTCGGCGGTCGGCCATAGCATCCATACGCGCAGGGAGCGTGCGGACGTTTTCGACAGTGGGATTGTCCAGATGCATTGCACCCTCCATGCTGTTGAAATGGACGAAGGGTTAAATGGGCAATCTGCGGACGGCGCGGGCGCGCAACTCGTAGCTCTGGGGGTCGTTGCTCTGGCCGCCATCGCCGAAGTGCTGGTACCACGCCCAGCCGGAGTAGCCCGGATCGGTGTCCGGCTGGCACGTCCAGTACGCGTCGCGCTCGAACTCGTCGCGATGGTTTTCCAGCAGGAACAGCATTTCGACGCGCGTCGGCAAATCGCCGCCGATCGACTTCGCCCACTCCATCTGGGACTGCCACGTCGCATCGTCGTTGTCACCCGGAAGCAACACGACGTGATGCTGTTCGCCAGCCGTGTTCGTGACGATTCCGATGTAGATCTCGCCGTCGGCGAGCTGCGGAATGGATACAGCGGTGGGGGTGAGCGCGTTCATAGAAACTCCATATCGGAAGAAGTACTAAGTAAATTTGAGTGTGAAACGGCAAACGGTGCTTGCTGCTGCAGCTCTCACCGGTGGCGCCTCGAAGAACGAACCGCCATCGGTCAGAACTGCTTTCACTCGCGCGCCCGACTACTCCCGGCCGTGCCGGCTTCGGGCCGCGCGAGGTTTGTGCCGATTACCACGCCATCGGTCACGTGTTGCTGGCTGTCTTGCATCAGGCTCGCTCGACGCACAGCGGTCTTCCGCTGCGTCCGTCCCGACTCACGACGCTGATCGCGCCGGCCGGTTGCTCCGCATGTGCGGTCCCGGCATACCTTCGATTGTTAAAGAGCATCCTCTTTAGAGGCGCGCCCGTTGGCGCTGGTCTCATCAGTGCACGCGTCACGTGCAGACAGCGAGCCGCTACTACATTGCTTCACCGTTTCGATCTGTCCTGTGCCGTCTCTCCGGCTGTCACGCCTGATTCCGTGGCGTTCCGGCTAATGCAACTCCCCGTGCTAACTTATTGGTCCCACAACCACGCACAAGGAGTGTGCATATGGCAAGTCCTGAATATTTGGCCTATTTGAATGCCAAAGAAACGCTAAAAGACCTCATTGCAGGTCAAGCGATCAAACTTCCGTCTCAAACTGGGCAATTTAGCGATCCCGGCGAGACGGACGCGAAGTACATCAAAGATCTCGTGACGGTTCTTGCAGAGTTCTACAAGAGCATTCCGAACGCTTGACGTAGCGCTCTATGGCGCGGTCCGCATCAATGCAGATCTGGATCGCGCCCATCACGATGTCGATCAGTTTCTTTCCGTCCGCACGAGGGTTGCGCGCGATAGCCGTTCGCAGTACCTCCATGACGAATTCCTCACTCAGGTAGTCCAGATTCACATCGCCCTCCGGCTCGTCGCGCAGCGCGTTGTGTGCTGCGTTGGGATGAAATATAGGGAAACCGATACGCCAAGTCAATAGGTTTGCCGATATTTCCGATCCGAATTTGTAACAGCGATAGAAATACCTATACAGGAGGCGCGGCGAGAGGCCGTAAGCGGAAAGATAGGAACTGACGTCGGACGATTAAGCGTTCACGGAATGATATTGAACAGTCCGTCGAATCAATGCAAAATACTGTACAAATATACAGTGCTATGGCCGACGTTTACGGGAGGAACCATGCGGCGCGGCGGCGAAGGGCGGGGGACTTTGCGGTGCAAGCCAGGAGACCTGGCTAGGATCAACTCGGCGTGGAACGAGCTGCTCGTGGGGAGTGTCGTTCTCGTGCAGTCGAGGCGGCCGGGGAGGAAATGGCGGATTTTGCTTTTGGGCGAGCCGGCTCTTGCGAGGCGCGTGACTGACGGGGGGTATGTTGCGACGCGCCTCTATATCGCTGACGACATATCGCTGGATCCGCTCGATGATCGAGAGGCCAGAAGTGTATTGGCGGAGCTCACCGTTCGAGCTTCGCTTCCTCATCATTGCCCGGAAAGAGCCGCTGTACCAGCTTGAACGTTTCAGGGGACTCACCAGCGCGATCTGCACGCAGGATCGCGCGAATCGCTTCCTTTGCTTCAGAACTTGCGGCAATCACGGCAGCCGCAAGGGAGGCGCCTGACGTGCCGAGGGCGCCAGCCCCGACATATCTGTCGCCAGTTCCTTGTGCCAACCACAAAGCGTCGACCCCAAGTACTTCGGCCATCTCAGCGGTTTTGGCGGAGCCGCTGTACTCGTCATTTTCGAGTTCGGAAATGGTGGCCTGCTGCAGGCCGACTTTATCGGCAAGCTGCTTCTGGGTGAGATGGGCCGCCTTGCGTGCGCTCCGGAGGCGTTTCCCGTAGGTGTCGATCGTCATATAGGCATTCTTATATAAAGTGATATCGGTTTGCCTATTGACACGGACATCGGCAAACCTATAATTCGGCTATGGACCTTCAATTCATAGCTCTAGAACTCAAGCGCCTTGGCATGAGCCAGGTGGAGATCGCTCGTGCCGTTGATTGCTCACAACCGACGATCTCGGAAATTCAGAGTGGACGGATAGGGAAGAGCAGGCCGTCGTACCACATCGCTTCAGCGCTCATAAAGCTGTATGAACAGAAGCTCGCCGAATCGGCGAAGGAGGCGAAGTGAAGAAACTCATCCCGCGGCCGCAGCCGGCGCCGCTGTCGTACGGCGCTTCTTTCGTCGACGCCGTCCGCGAGACGCCGCGCATGTACTTCTCCCCAGCAATGCGCATATGGCGCGCAATGAAGAATTTTCTGACTTTCTCCGAGCGAGGCAACGTGAACCCCACGAGCACCAAAGAGGCGCCGCGTACGGCGGTGACCACCCATAGGCGCATCAGCGATCGGCAGGTCGAGATCATGACCGCAGCAATTTGCGAGGTCATTTGTGGCGCAGGCCACGTCACTGCGGAAAACGCAGCTGACGCGGCTCCTGCGCTGATTAAGGCAATCGTCGTGCAGGTGTCGCGTTTGAACGAAGCGATCGCCGATGCGAATTCAGCCGCTACTGCCCGAGCCTCTTCCAAATCTCGAGGCTGTCGCTGCCAGCACTCTGATCTTCGGGAAGATCCATCACAAGCTTGATGGTCACTCCGCCAGTTTTGAAGGTGAAGTCGCGATCTACGACCAAGAATGTTGTTGGTCCGGCCGTGTACTCGAAGGTGATGTGATCTCCGATTTGTGGAAAGGGGATCCCGACTTGGTATTCGAAGCGTTGGGTCGGTTCTTCCTCGCGCAATGCGCGGCTGGTGAAACCGATTTCGATGCTTATGTTCATGCGAACCCCGTTGTGTGGTGGTTGAGGAAGGGAAGAGCCTTAATTCTCGCATAGCGGTGGTTCGCATCTTTTTCAATAAAAATCGGGGCTATCGTCATGTCAAGACGCGCCGAATTTCGAAACGAAGTAAAAACGCGGCTGCGTGATCGCGTGTACGACGCGCTCCAGTTCTACAAGCAGCTGCACGGCATCGATTCCGACTCCGCCGCGCTCAACCGCATTGCGGAAGTGGCGCTGTTCGGCGTTGTTGGTACTTTGCCCGTACAGCTCGCGGGCGTCAGTGCCGATGTGGGACAGACTGGCCCACAGGTGAATGCATGACAGGTCGCCGCGTAGAGCAGGCGGTCCTGCTGCCAGTGGCCGAAGCAGCTGATCTGGCAATGCGTGCGGCGGCGGAGGGCATCCCCGTTACCGATTTCCTGGGAATTCAGGTGCTACGCGGCGCATACGGCGCCATGCACCCGCTCGTCATCGAGTTCGAGAAGCGGCCCAAAGCGGCCCAATCTGGGACCGATGGTGAGGAGCAACAGCCGTGAACGACCTCCCGAATCCCCTCACCCCCGCGGACTGCAACCTCCGCGATTTTCCGTTCATGCCGCTCGAAGTGAAGCGCCTGCTCACGTCCGAGACATGGATCCTTGGCAGCGGCGATGAGCGCGCGGCCGCGATCACGTTGTGGCTGGAGAGCTGGCATCAGATACCGGCCGCGAGCCTGCCGGCCGACGACCGCATGTTGGGTCACCTGTCTCAGGCGAAAAACTGGAAGCGTGTGAAGGATCACGCGCTGCGTGGCTGGGTGAAATGCGCGGATGGCCGCCTCTATCACCCGGTGGTCGCGGAGAAGGTACTCGAGGCGTGGATCTCGAAGCTGACGAGCAGCCTGTCGGGCTCGACAGGCAACGCAAAGCGGTGGGGTATCGAAGTCGATACCGAGAGCGTGCGCGCGCAGATCATCGAGGCCGTGAACCTTCTGCAGGCGATCGCCCCGCAATCAGAATGGCTGCGAAAAACCCAGGTGAAAAAGATCGTATCCGATTCGAGTCGCGATCGCATGCCGATCGCCCCCCGATCACATGACGCATCGCCCCCCGATTCGCCCCCCGATCGCAATAGAGAGGGAGAGGGAGAAGTAAACCTAAAAGCAAGCGGCGGCGGCACAGCACAGGCAGTAGCGGACGAGGCGCAGAACGCCGCCGCCGCTTTCGTCGAGATCCTGCGCTCGAGTGGCGTCGGCTTTGCCGCCGACGACGAACGCGTGCGCAGCTGGCCGTCGCTCGGCGCGACCCCCATCGACCTGCGTACGGCGATCCAGGTCGGGCTGCTGCGCCGGAAGCGCGAGGGCTCGACCCAGCCGCTGAACATCGGCCTGCTGAACTCGCTGCTGCCCGAGGCGATCGCGCAGCGCACCGGCCGTACCGGTGCCACTTCGCCTGGCGCGGCCGCCGGCCCATGGCATACGACCTGGCCCGGAATCGTCGCGCACGGTCGCACGCTCGGCCTCGAGCAGGGCGAGCACGAGACGTGTCCCGATTTCAAGTTGCGCGTGCTGCGCGCTGCGGGTGATGGCCCGTGGTGGGACGAGCACAACCGCGCATTTCGCAACAGCGCCGGTCCGATCGCGGCCGGCTCGATCCTGGAGGCCGGCCGATGAGCCACGAGCAACAGCAGCTGATCGCGGCTCCGCTCGCCATGCGCAGCGTCGAATTCACCGTTCCCGGCACGCCTGTCGCGAAGGGCCGGCCTCGTTTCTCCCGCCAGGGCGGCCACGTGCGCACGCATACGCCCGAGAAGACCGCGCGCTACGAGAACCTCGTGAAGATGGCCGCAAGCGTTGCGATGCGCAGCACCGAGCCATACGCCGGCCCGATCCGCCTCGTGGTGCACATCGGCATGCCCATCCCGACGAGCTGGTCGCAGAAGCGTCAACGCGCTGCGGCCGCCGGCGAGATCGGCCCCACCAAGAAGCCGGATTGGAGCAACGTCGCCAAGGCAATCGAGGACGGTCTGAACGGCATCGCTTATATCGACGACGCGCAGATCGTCGACGCATGCGTTTTGAAACGCTATACGCGAACGCCCGGCGTGCGCGTCGAAGTCATCGAACTGAACCTGCAGCGAGCATAGGGAGGGCCCTTTGAAGACGAAAACCACGAAAATCACCCTCGACACGGTGCTGTCGGTCATGAAGCCCGGGCAGCGCTATACGGCGCACGACCTGTCGCGCAACGCGAACGTTCCGCTGTCGACCGTGCGGCATCTGCTCGCGAGCGATCGCGCTGCGACGCGCGTCGACGTCCGCAGCGGAGAGAAGCGCGGCCGCATGTTCTCGTTGGCCGGCACGTGTGGAGGCGAAGGACATGTCGACACGCGCATCCGCCCGGACTTCACGAGCCACCTCACGGGGTATGCCGGCTGGCTCGCTAGCCACCAGACGCTGGCCATGACGACGCGGGGTGCTCGATGAGCGCCATCTTCGAGGGCACGCAACAGGCGCTGCACGTCAGCTTTCTCATGATATCGCTGCCGCCGAGGCAGAAGCAGCAGTTCCGCCTTGCGCTGATCCAGATCCTCGAATCGGTCGGCCACCTGACAAAGCGCCAGGCTGAGTTTCTCGACTACCTCTACGGCAGTTCGTCGGGGACGATCAACTTCGAGGGGCTAAACGGTGACGAAATCCGGGCCCAGTGTGCGATGGTCGTCGGCGCGGTGCGTGATCATCTGCTGAAGCCTGAGCGGAATGCGGTATGGCTCCGCTATGCCTGCGGCATGCCGTCGCGTCCCGCAAGCGCCACGCGCGCGGCAGACCCTGGAATTCCGCCGTCGGCCGAGTGGAAGCGGGCGCTAGTCGAGATGCGGACATACCTGAGGCCGTCGCTGACCGTGACGGACAGCAAAGCAATCATGGCGCTGATTGCCGGCCATTCGCAGGCGCGACTGCGCCATGACGGGCTGTCGTATCGAGCAATCTCAGAGGAAACGCACATCACGGTCCGGACGCTCGAGCGCAACGCGCAGATTATCCGGAAACGACTCATCGCGCTGGAACACCAAGCCGTGAAGCGGCTGACACCTCTCTTCGAGCGAAACAACGTGACGATCGCGGAGGCCGTTGAGGCATAAAGGGCGGCGGCGAAATTCCCCTTGCAAATGTGGCGGATAGGGTGTAGATTTTCGCCATATTGCAGAGTTGCGACCAAAGCCCGCTGAGCGAAAGCAAGCGGGCTTTTTCATTGGTGCCCCATGCCGAAAAAGACCGAACCGAAACGCGTCGGACGCCCGTCCCGCTATCGGGCGGAATATGCAGAGCAGGCGCGGAAGCTTTGCCTACTGGGCGCTACCGACAAAGAGTTGGCTGATTTCTTCGGAGTAAACGAAGCCACCATCAATCGATGGAAGCATGACCACACCGAGTTTTGCGAGTCCATCACGCGCGGGAAGACATTGGCTGATGCCGAAGTTGCCGACCGCCTCTACCAACGCGCGCTCGGATATTCGCATCCTGCGGTCAAGATCATGCAGCACGAGGGCGTTGAGCTCGTGGTGCCCTATACCGAGCACTACCCCCCTGACACGCCTGCCGCATCTCTTTGGCTGCGCAACCGCCAGCCCGCCAAATGGCGCGACCGAACGCAGCATGAGATAACCGGCAAGGACGGCGGTCCGGTTCAGTCGATTTCCACCGTGACGAACGACCCTGTCGAGGCGGCGAAAATCTACGCCAAGCTCATGAACCCGTAGCATGCCCATCCCGTTCCCGTTCGACTTCCGCGCACCGGACTACGTGCAGGTGTTCGAATGGCGAGCGGAGCGGCTGAAGCGCATCCGCGCGAACCCGGGCATGCTGCCGGCGCTGCGCACGTTCTACCGCGACAACCCGGCCCAGTTCATCATTGACTGGGGCATGACGTTCGATCCGCGTAACGTCGAGCGCGGGCTGCCGGCGACGATCCCGTTCCTGCTGTTCCCGAAGCAGGAGGAGTGGTGCCAGTGGTTCATGGAGCGCTGGAAGGCGCAGGAGCCCGGCATCACCGAGAAGACCCGCGACATGGGCATGTCGTGGCTCACGGTCGGCCTGGCCGACACGATCTGCCTTTTCCACGAAGGCGTCGCGGCCGGGTTCGGCTCGCGCAAGGAAGAGTACGTCGACAAGATCGGCGCACCGAAGAGCCTGTTCTGGAAGGCGCGCGAATTCCTGCGGCTGCTGCCGGCCGAGTTCCGCGGATCATGGGACATCGGTACGCACGCGCCGCACATGCGCATCCTGTTTCCGGACACGGGTTCGGTGATCACCGGCGAGTCGGGCGACGGTATCGGACGCGGCGACCGCGCCAGCTTCTATGTGGTCGACGAATCGGCGTTCCTCGAGCGACCGCAGCTGGTCGACGCGTCGCTGTCGGCCACGACGAACTGCCGCCAGGACATCTCGACGCCGAACGGCATGGGCAACTCGTTCGCCCAGCGGCGGCACAGCGGCAAGATCAAGGTCTTCACGTTCCACTGGCGCGACGACCCGCGCAAGGACGACGCATGGTACGCGAAGCAGGTCGCCGAGCTGCCGGCCGTCGTCGTCGCGCAGGAGATCGACATCAACTACGCGGCGTCCGTCGAGGGCGTCGTGATCCCGTCTGCATGGGTGCACGCCGCGATCGGCGCGCATGTGAAGCTCGGCATCGAACCGAGCGGCCTGCGCCGCGGCGGTCTCGATGTGGCCGACGAGGGCAAGGACAAGAACGCATTCGCGGGCCGCTACGGCTTCCTGCTGAACTTCCTGCGGTCCTGGTCTGGCAAGGGCGGCGACATCTACGAGACCGTCGAGAAGACCTTCGGCATCTGCGACGAGCTGGGCTACGAGTCGTTCGACTACGACGCCGACGGGCTCGGCGCCGGCGTGCGCGGCGACGCGCGCGTGATCAACGAGCGGCGAATCGAGATCGGCAAGCGGCCGATCAACGACGAGCCGTTCCGCGGCTCCGGGCCGGTGCATGACCCGGAAGGCGAGATGGTGCAGGAGCGGAAGAACAAGGACTACTTCGCGAACCTGAAGGCGCAGGCGTGGTGGGCACTACGGCTGCGCTTCCAGGCGACATATCGCGCGGTCGCCGAGGGCAAGCCGTACAACCCCGACGACATCATCTCGATCGACCCCGCGCTGGACGAGCTGTCCGCGCTGACGATGGAGCTCGCCCAACCGACCTACACAGTGAACGGCGTCGGGAAGATCGTTATCGACAAGGCGCCGGACGGCACGAAATCGCCGAACTTGGCTGACGCGGTCATGATCGCGTATCAGCCGGCCGGGCAGGTATTGGATATCTGGACAAAGTTGGGGTCGGCGGGATGAATCGAAAGCAACGCAAGGCCGAGCAGCGGCAATACCGCGCGATGGCTGCGGATTCCGCCAACGCGAAACGCTGGCTCACGCCCGACAGCTTCCAGAACTTCGAGGCACGTGTTGGCCTCGGCACGCCGAACCAGGCATCGGCGTACCAGTACGGCTTCGACTTCATCTCGCGCAACCGCGTGCAGATGGAGGCGATGTACCGGTCGTCGTGGATCGTCGGCCAGGCCGTCGACGTCGTCGCCGAAGATATGACGCGTATGGGCGTCGAGATCGGCTCAGACATCGATCCCGAGGACAAGGACGCCCTGAATCAGGGCTTCGAAAATCTCGCGATCTGGGACAGCTTCTGCGACACCGTGAAGTGGGCGCGCCTCTACGGCGGAGCGCTAGCCGTCATGATGATCGACGGCCAGGACGCATCCAAGCCGCTGCGGCTCGATTCGATCGCCGAGGGGCAGTTCAAGGGCATCTGCGTGCTCGACCGCTGGCTCGTGCAACCGACGCTCACGGACCTGGTGCAGGAACCGGGACCGGAGCTTGGCATGCCGCGGTATTACGACGTCGTGGCCGACTCGATGGCGCTCCCGCGCCAGCGCATCCACTACAGCCGCGTGCTGCGTTTCGACGGCGTCACATTGCCGTACTGGCAGCGCATCGCCGAGAACCTCTGGGGTCAGTCCGTCATCGAGCGGTTGATCGACCGGCTCGTCGCGTTCGACAGCACGACCATGGGCGCGGCACAGCTCGTGTTCAAGGCGCACCTTCGCACGATGAAGGTGAAGGACCTGCGCAAGATCATCGCAATGGGCGGCCCGGCGCTCGAGGCGCTGCTGAAAAACGTCGACTTCATTCGTCGGTTCCAGTCCAACGAAGGGCTGTCGCTGATCGATGCAGACGACGAAATGCAGATCGACCAGTACGGGTTCACCGGTCTGGATGCCGTGCTTTTGCAGTTCGCGCAGCAGCTCGCGGGCGCGCTGCAGATCCCGCTCGTGCGTCTGCTCGGTCAGTCACCGGCCGGCCTGAACGCCACCGGCGAATCGGACCTGCGCACGTACTACGACAACATCAAGCAGCAGCAGGAGCGCCGGCTACGCCGCCCGCTGAACGTGCTGTTCGAGGTGATGTTCCGCTCGATCCTCGGAAAAGCCCCTCCGAAGGGCTTCTCATACGACTTCCGCGCGCTCTGGCAGATGACGGACGAGCAGAAGGCGGCGACGGCGAACACGATCACCGACGCGGTGACGAAGGCAGTCGACGCGGGCTTGATCTCCCCGTCCGGCGGCATGAAGGAGCTGCGCGCGTCGGCGCATCGGACCGGCGTGTTCTCGTCGATCACCGACGAGGAAATCAAGCAGGCCGAAGACGAGCCGCCGCCGGCGGCCGAGATGGAGCTTCCCACTGATGCTGATGACCCGAACGACGGACCGCAAGCGACGCCGAAACCCGGTGCGCCTGGCCGCTCCCGAGCGTCAGCTAAGGACGCAGCTCCGCAAGATCGCCGAACAGGTGGGCGCGTTGGTCGATGGCTTTCCGCCTGGCGATCCCGCGTACGCGCCGACGATCGAGCAGCTGCTTAGGCGGTATGCCGAGGCACTCGGCCCGTGGGCGGAAGTCACCGCCGCACGCCTGCTCGACGACCTGAACCGGCGCGACGAGCAGGCATGGATGCAGCAGGCGGCCGACATGTCGCGCGCGCTGCGCGACGAGCTGCGGCGCGCGCCGACCGGCGAGACGATGCGCGCGCTGATGGCTGAGCAGGTGGGTTTGATCAAATCGATCCCGTTGGAGGCCGCCGAGCGCGTGCACCGACTCACGATCGAGGCGCTCGAAGACAGCACGCGCGCGGCTGCGATCTCGAAGGAGATTCAGCGATCGGGCGAGGTTGCAAAGAGCCGCGCCGACCTGATCGCACGCACGGAGGTTTCGCGCGCAGCGACGTCGCTGACGGAAGCCCGCGCGCTCGCCGTCGGCAGCACGCACTACATCTGGCGCACCAGCGGCGACAGCGACGTGCGGCCCGGTCACCGCGCGATGGAAGGCAAGGTCTGCGCCTGGAACGACCCGCCGGAGGTCGACGAAAACGGCCGCGTCATGCGGTTCCATCCCGGTCAGATCTGGAACTGCCGGTGCTGGGCCGAACCGATCATTTCCGAGGACTGACATGCGCTTCTACACGATCCAGAAGCTCGGGCCGAAGCGTTCGCTCACCCCCGAGGGTTTCCTGCTGTGCGAGGACGTTCCCGTCGCGCGCACCGGCGAGATGCTGTACGCCGATGGCGAAGTGCCGATCGAGGCGGGACCGGACGGCCTGATTCGCATCAGTCGCACGCCGGACGAAGTGTTCCGCGACGAGACGCTCGCGAGCTGCGCCGGCAAGCCGGTGACGCTGGACCATCCGGACGACTTCGTCACCCCTGCGACGTTCTCCGCGCTCGGCAAGGGCGTGATGCTGAACATCCGCCGCGGCGATGGCATCGAGAACGACCTGATCCTGGCCGACCTGCTGATCACCGCGCAGGAAGCGATCGAGGCGGTGCAGGACGAAGAAATCGAAGAGGTCAGCCTCGGTTACGAGGCCGACTACGAACAGGTATCACCCGGCCGCGGGGTACAGCGGAACATCGTTGTCAACCACGTAGCCATCGTCCCTCGCGGCCGCTGCGGCCCGCGCTGCGCGATCGGCGATAAGGAACCCGAGATGAAGACGAAAGACAGCAAGCCCTCGCGCCGGCCGGCGTGGCTCGATCGCCTGATGAAGTCCATGAAGGCCAAGGACGAAGCCGGCGTCGAGGAAGCGCTGAAGGAAGGCCGGGAATCCATGGACGAAGAGTCCGAGGAAGAGCGCGAGCGCCGTGAAGCCAGCGAACGCGAAGGGCGCACCGGCGACACGGCCGCGATCCTGAAGACGCTGCGCTCGCTCGATCGCCGCATGGCGCGCATCGAAGCGCGCGACGCCGACCGCGAGCGCGAAACCGAGGACGACGATGAGGAAGAGGACGATGACGATCCGGATACGACGAAGGACACGATCATCGAAGCCGAGACCGCTGGCCGCCTTGATCAGTCGGGCGTCGATCTGTACACCGGCGACTCCGCGCGCCTCATCCCGGCACGCGCCGAGATCCTCGCGCCGGGCGTCAAGCTCCCGACGCTCGATGGCCTGAAGACGAAGGACCGCGCGGCCGCGCTCTGCCGCTGCCAGCGCAAGGCGCTGGACCAGGCGTACGAGACGGATGCCGGCCGCGCCGCTATCACGCCGTTCCTCGGTGGCCGCGCTCCGGACTTCGACACCATGCCGGCACGCGTCGTCGACACCATCTTCACCGGTGCGGCCGAGCTGATGCGGGCGAAGAACAACGCCGGCGCCTCGAGCGGCAAGGTCAACACGCGTGATTTCGGCAAGGCCACCACGATCGCCGACATCAACAAGCGCAACGCGGAATTCTGGTCCAAGCGGGCCGGCCAATAAGGAGAGTGCCACATGGGCAACGCAATTCTGTTTCGCATGCCTTCGGGCATTCCCGGCGACATCAGCCGGCAGTCGCAGGCAACCGTCGAAACCGCGTTCTTCGATTCGACGAACCCGTTCTCGGCGTATGGCCTGTTCGGCAAGATCGCGAATGGCAAGTTCGTGCCGATCGGCTCGGGTGATGCCGCTACATCCGTCTATGGTCTGCTCGTGCGTCCGTACCCGACGCAGAGCTCGCAAGATCCCGTCGGCACGTCGACGCCCCCCACCAAGGGGCCAGCTGATGTACTGCGCCGTGGCTACATGACCGTTCAGCTGAATGCAGGTGTCGCAGCGCTCGACGGTCAGGTGTACGTGCGTGTCGCCGCTGCAGCTGCCGGCAAGCCGATTGGCGGAATCGAGGCGGCTGCCGACAGCACGAACACGATCGCCATCACCGGCGCGACGTTCATGGCAGCTGCAGATGCCGCCGGCAACGTCGAAATCGCCTACAACATCTAAGGGAGCCGACATGACGACTCATAACAAATCGCTGCTCGCCCGAGCAGCGGGTATCGCCATCGTCGGCGCGCCGGCGATCATCCGCGCACGCACGCGCGACGCGCTGATGACTTTCGACGCGGCGACGATCGACAGCACCGGCTCGTTCCTCGTCGGCGAGCTGGAACGGCTTGACCAGACGCTGCATATGCCGCTCGCGTCCGTCACCTGGTCGCGCGACATCGACCTCCGCGAGGACGTGTCGATCGCCGACGAGGTGTCGTCGTTCACGAACTCGACGTTCGCGGCCGCCGGCGGCGCTTCGCCGAACGGCAAGTCGTGGATCGGCAAGGACGCAAGCGCGATCGCAGGGCTGTCGCTGGACATCGGCAAGACGCCGAACCCGCTGACCCTCTGGGGCATGCAGATCGGCTGGACGATCCCGGAACTCGAATCCGCGCAGAAGCTGGGCCGTCCGGTCGACCAGCAGAAGTTCGAGGGCATGCAGCTGAAGCACAACATGGACGTCGATGAGCAGGTATACATCGGCGATCCGATCCTCGGCGTGACCGGCCTCGTCAACGCGGCTTCGGTGACGAATACCAGCAATGCCATCACCGGTGGCTGGGGCTCCGCGACGCCGGCGCAGATGCTCGCCGACGTGAATGAGCTGCTGAACAGCGTGTGGGCAGCGTCCGCATATGCGGTGTGCCCGGAGCGCCTGCTGATCGACCCGCTGAACTTCTCGCGCCTGAACTCGGAAATCGTGAGCAGCGCGGGCAACATCAGCATCCTGCAGTTCCTGAAGAACAACTCGCTGTCGAACGCGATCAACGGCCGTCCGCTCGAGATCTACCCGTCGAAGTGGCTCACCGGGCGAGGCGCGAGCAGCACGAACCGCATGGTCGCGTACACGAAGGACAAGAACCGCGTGCGGTTCCCGCTCGTGCCGCTGCAGCGCACGCCGCTCGAATATCGCGACATCCGCCAGCTGACGACGTACTTCGGCCGGCTCGGTGTCGTCGAAGTCGTGTATCCGGAAACGATCGGCTACCGCGACGGCGTATAAGGGGACATCATGTCGAAGACGAAGATCTACGTAGCGAAGGCGTTCAAGCTGCTCGGCGCCGACGGCAAGCACGCCGACTTCCCGGTCGGCATGCATACGGTCGACGAGGCCGTCGCCGAAAACTGGTACGTGAAGCATCACCTCGGCGACCCGGGTGATGCGCCGGCGGCGAGCGGCGGCGAGATGACCGCTGCGCTCGCGGCGGCGCGCGCCGAGCTCGAAGCCGAGGGCGGCCGGCTGGCCGAGCAGCGTGCCGAGCTCGATGCGATGTCGAAGGGCATCGATGCTCGTGCTGCTGAGCTCGACGCGCGGGAGGGCTCGATCGCCGCGCGCGAACTGGAGCACGCGTCGAACGTTGCGGCGTTCGAGGCTGCCCAGGCGGCTGCCGCCGAGGCTGCATCGCAGAAGGCGAGCGGCAGCCAGAAGCAGGGCGGCAAGCAGGCATAATGGCCTGAAGGCGGCGCGTCGCAGCTCGGGCGCTGCCGCTGTCTCCAACCGAAGGTGACCCGTGGACATTGCCGATTTCCGCCAGACGTTTCCCGAATTCTCGAATTCGACGTTGTATCCCGATGCGGTCATCCAGATCTGGCTGACCGTGTCCGTGTCGCTCGTGAATCCGGAGCGCTGGCAGGATCTGACCGACATCGGGATCGGGCTCTGCACCGCGCACCACGTCGCGCTGTCGATGCGCGACCAGAATGCGGCGGCCGTCGGCGCGGTGCCCGGGCAGGTGACTGGGCCGCAGTCGGCGAAGTCCGTCGACAAGGTCAGCGCCAGCTACGACACGGCGGCCGTCGCCATCAAAGACGGTGGGTTCTGGAACAGCACCATGTACGGAATTCGCTATCTAAGCCTCGCGATGATGATGGGCGCGGGCGGCATGCAGCTGTAGCGCCGCCGCTGCCCATCGGGAGAATCCCATGGGCAGCATGAAAATCGACCGCCTCGACGAGGTGTTGAAGTCGATCGCCGGTCTCGTGAAGCAGGAAGTGCTTGTCGGCGTGCCCGACAGCACGGCCGGCCGCAAAGATGACGGCGAGCCGCTCAGCAACGCTGAGATCGGCTACATCCAGGAGACTGGATCCCCCGCAAACAATATCCCCGCGCGCCCGCACCTCGTGCCCGGCGTGCAGGACGCGCAGCCGAAGTTCGAGCCGCAGTTGCAAAAGGGCGTCGAGGCGGCGCTTGACGGCGATCTCGAACAGGTCCAACGCCGGCTCAACATGGCCGGCATCGCGGCGCAGAACTCCGTGCGCGCGAAGGTCAACAGCAACATCACCCCCGAACTGGCTGAATCGACGCTCGAAGCGCGGCGCCGGCGCGGCGTCACGCGCGAGAACACGCTGGTCGACACCGGCCAATACCGCAATTCGATCACGTATGTAATTCGCCAGAAGGGGTAACGCATGGCATTCCTCGACGTCACCGACGTCCTGCTCGATCCCGATTTCATGGACACCGGCCTGATCTGCAACCGCATGGCGCAGGTCGTCGATGCGCATGGTCGCGGGCAGAACACGCCGACGGCAACCACGTTCTCCGCCGTCGTGACGAGCGACAAGGGCGACATCCTGCACCGGAATGCGGACGGCAGCCGGATCATCGGCTCGATCACCTTGCACACGATGTTTCGCCTGATGGATGGCAGTCCCGGGCAGGACGCCGACGAGGTGATCTGGTCCGGCCGCACATACACCGTCGTCAACGTGAACGACTACTCGCACTTCGGCCGCGGCTTCGTCTGCGCGACGTGCGACCTGAAACCCCTCTCGGGATGACCCCATGACCGACAGCTCGACCGGCGGATACCTGGCGCCAGCCGTCGATACGCCGCCGGACGAGGACGATGCCCTCGATGACCTGGTGCACGATCTGGTCGCAGGTGTCACGGCCCTGTCTCCCGACCTCGTGCGGCCGCGCTGGCAACCAGTGGTCGCGAAGCAGCCCGAGCCGGGCGTCAACTGGTGCGCATTCGGCATCCAGACGCAGACGCTAGACGCCAGCCCGGCGATCGTTCACAACGGCGCGAACGAGGGCAGCGACACATACATCCGCCATCAGGATCTCGACGTGCTCTGCACGTTCTACGGCCCGCAGGCCAAGGGATACGCGCAGCGGCTCGCGGACGGTCTCTCGCTCCCGCAGAACCGCGAGCAGCTCCAGCTGCTCGACATGGCGTTCGTAGGCGTCTCCGAGATCCGCGCTGCGCCGGACCTCGTCAACCAGCAATGGGTGCGGCGGTACGACATCACCGTGAAGCTACGCCGCAAGATCACGCGCACCTACGCGGTCCTGAACCTTGAATCGGTGCAGGCATCGACGACGACAGATTCGTCGCCGCCCGTCACTTCCACCATAAACGTCAACCTGTAGGGGATCAGCATGTCCAATGGACTGCCGGTATCGCGCCGCATCAACGTGACGCTCAGCCTCGCGGCGCTCGCGGCGCAGGGCGCGAACCTGAACGCCGCGCTGTTTCTGGGCGCATCCACCGTGATCGATACCAACGAACGGATGCGTGCATACACGGGGTCGGACCTTGCCACTCAGGTGGCAGCCGACTTTGGCACGAGTGCGCCGGAATATCTGGCTGCGGTCGAATATGCGAGTCAGTCGCCGCAGCCCACGCAGCTCTACATCGGCCGGTGGGCGAAGACCGCGACGTCTGGCTCGCTGAATGGTGGCGCGCTGTCCGCCGCGCAGCAGGCGCTCGCGCAGTGGCAGGCAATCACCAATGGCGGCTTCAACATCACGATCGACGGCACGGCGCGCAACGTTACCGCGCTGAATTTCTCGGGTGCCGCGAATTTGAACGGCGTGGCCGCGATCGTGCAGGCCGCTCTCGCGTCGTATGCGACGGTCGTGTGGACCGGCAGCCAGTTCCAGGTGACGAGCAAGTCGAGCGGGATCGGCGCTGCCGCGAGCGGCACGGTCACGCTGACGGCGAACCCGGCCGTGAACGATACGGTCACGATCAATGGTACGGCCGTGACGTTCGTCGCTTCCGCGCCGACCGGCAGCCAGGTACTGATCGGCGCCAATGCTGCGGCAACGGCCGCCAACCTGCAGGCGTTCCTCGCCGCGTCGACTGATGCCAATCTGTCGCAATGCAGCTATTCGACGACGGGTGCTGTTACGACGGTGACCGCGATCGCAGTCGGGAACGCCGGCAATGCGATCACGCTCGCGAAATCGAGCACCGCCATCACGCTGTCCGGTGCCACGCTCGCCGGCGGTGTCGCTGCATCGACGGTGAGCTATGCGACGGCGCCCGGCTCCGGCACCGATGTTTCGGCGATGCTCGGCCTGACCAGCTCGCTCGCATCGGCTCCGGTGAACGGCATTTCGGCCGAGCAACCGACCGACGCCGTCTCGATCTTCCTCGACCGCTTCGCGAATCAGTTCCTCGGGCTCGAGTTCGCGGACACCGCGGTGACGGACGACCAGCACGTAGCGGTTGCGGCAATGATCGAGGCCGATCAGGCGCACATCTATGGGATCACGACCCAGAACCCGCAGACGCTTGACCCGACCATCACAACGGATCTGGCTAGTCGGCTGAAGGCGCTCGGCTATAAGTATTCGGTGATCCAGTATTCGAGCGCGAGCCCGTATGCGATCAGCTCGTTCCTCGGCCGTCTGCTGACCGTCGATTTCAACGGCAACAGCACGACGATCACGATGGACTACAAGCAGGAGCCGGGCATCGTCGCCGAGACGCTGTCGACGTCGCAGGCCAACGCGCTGCAGGCGAAGAACTGCAACGTGTTCGTCCAGTACGACAACAACACCGCGATCGTGCAATACGGCGTCACGCCGAGCGGTATCTTCGTCGACTCGATCTACAACGCGATCTGGTTCAAGAACGCAATCCAGACGGCCGTCTACAACCTGCAGTACCAAAGCCCGACGAAAATCCCGCAGACGGATGCGGGCAATGCGCTGATCGCCGGCGCGATCTCGTCGGTGTGCGACGAGGGCGTGACGAACGGCTACCTCGCGCCGGGCATCTGGAACTCGGCCGGCTTCGGTGCCATCGTGCAAGGACAGACGTTGTCGAAGGGGTACTACGTCTACACGCCTCCGATCTCGTCGCAGTCGCAGGCGGACCGCGAGGCGCGCAAGTCCGTGTCGTTCCAGATCGCCGCGAAAGAAGCGGGCGCGATCGGCGATGTAGACATCGCGATCACCGTCAACCGGTAAAGGAAGAAAACCACTATGAGCACCTACAGCTTTGTGGACGTCACCGCGACGATCGTCGGGCCGACGGGCGCGTTCTCGCTCGGCTATGGCGAGGCGACCGCCGAGGAAGGCATCGTGATCGCGCGCGCCGGCGACAAGAACACGATGACCATCGGTTCGGACGGCGAGGGCATGCACAGCCTGCACGCCGACAAGTCCGGCCAGGTGACGCTGCGCTACCTGAAGACTGCGCCCGTCAACGCCAAGCTGATGGCGATGTATGACGCCCAGTCGCTGTCCAGCGCACTCTGGGGCAAGAATCTGATCGAGGTCTCGCAGACGGCGGCCGGTGACGTCATCACGGCGCGCAGCTGCGCGTTCAAGAAGGCACCTGACCTGCGCTACGCGAAGGACGGCGACATCGTCGAGTGGATCTTCGACTCGATCAAGATCGACAGCCTGCTCGGGACGTACTGATCATGGCGACGGAAATCGAACTGAGTGGTAAGCGGTACCAGATCGGCAAGTTGAACGCGATGCAGCAGTTCCATGTGAGCCGTCGCATCGCCCCGATCATCCCGTCCATGATCCCGGTGCTGATGAAGTTCTACGCCGAGGTCGAACGCTCGCGCAACGCTGCCGCGAACGCGGCGCTCGGCGCGCTCGCGGCCGGCGACAATGCGCAGACGGCCGAGCAGCGCGACGTGCTGGGCCTGGTCGACTCGATCGCGCCGGTGCTGCAGCCGTTCGCCGATGCGCTGGCCGGCCTGAAAGACGAGGACGCCGAATACGTGTTCGGCACCTGCCTGTCGGTGGTCGAGCGACAGCACATGAACGGGTGGGCAAAGGTCTGGGCGGCAGCGCAGAAGACGGCGATGTTCGACGACATGGATATCGGCTCCATGCTGCCGTTGGTCGTGCGCGTCGTGGTCGAGAACCTCGGCCCTTTTATCAGCGGGCTGCTTACCAGCCAAGCGAGCAGCCCGGCGGCGACTACGGCTGGTTGAAGTCGCTTCCCGGCGGCGAGGACTGGCTGCTCGCGCCCGTGCACGCGCAGATGTGCAGGTTCGAGTCGCTGAAGGACGGCACGCTCGACCTTGCCGATGTCGCGCTGATGAACGATTCACTCGCCGTCCGGGCGGACAACGAAGCGGCCGCGCGCCGCAGGCAGGAAAGAGAAAATGGCTGAATCGGTCGTCATCCGCGAGTTCCTGGTCGCTCTCGGCTTCAAGGTCGACGAGAAGGGCCTGAAGAACTTCACGGAAGGCGTCGAGGGGGCAACGAAGGGCGTCACGCGGCTGATCACGACGATCTCCGGCGCGGCTCTCACGCTCGGCGCCGGCGTGTCGGCGTTCGCGTCGAAGCTCGAGCGGCTGTACTTCGTATCGCAGCGCACCGGCGCTGCAGCGACAAGCCTGCGCGCGTTCGATTTCGCCGCGCGCAATCTCGGTGTGTCGACCGAAGCCGCATTCGGCACGATCGAGAACCTCGCACGATTCCTGCGTAACAACCCGTCAGGTGAACGCTATCTCGGCAGCCTGGGCGTACAGACGCGCAAGGCGAATGGCGAACTGCGCGACACCGTCGATATCATGTCGGACCTTGGCGGTGCGCTCGCCAAGATGCCGACGTGGCGCTCCAGCCAGTACGCGAGCATCTTCGGCATCGACGAGAACCTGATGCTCGCGATGCGCAACGGGGACTTCGAGAAGTTCCTGAAGCAGTACCGTGAGATGTCAGCGACGACAGGCCTCGACAAGGCGGCCGACGATTCCCATCAGTTCATGGTGCGGCTGCGCGAGCTCGGCACGTCGTTCGAGAACCTCGGCATCCGTGTCGAGGGGGTGATGCTGGAGAAGATCGGGCCGCAGCTCGATCATTTCCAGAAATGGATGGACGAACACGGTGATGAGATCGCACGTCGGATCGGTGACATTGCGAACGCATTCGTCAGTGCGGCCGCTGCCATGGGGCCGCCGTTGAAGTGGCTGGCCGATGAATTCCTCGAGCTCGACAAGGCGACGGATGGCTGGTCGACAAAACTGTTGTTCATGGTCGGCATATTCAAGGTGCTTGGCGGCTTCCAGATCATCGGCGGCATCTGGAAGATGGTTGCAGCGCTGCGCGCGATGGGAGCTGCTACGGCAGCCGCATCTACGGCAGGAGCGGCAGCCGGCGGCGCTGGGCTGCTCGGCCGGCTGCTTCCCTTCGCGATGCGCCTCGGCGGCGGACTCGGGCTGCTGCTGCACAGCGGCGATTTGAATAGCGGCGAGGACGAGGAACTGCGTCGCCGGCAGGCTCTCGGGCCAACGATCGACGGCCAGACGGGCTCAGGTGCGTCGACGCCGGCGCCTACATCGGCACCCAGTGCGCCGGCCGCGGCCGGCAGCAGCAATCTGGCTGCGCCGGGTTTCCTCGATCGAGTGCGCGCTGCGATCGCGGCCGCAAAGGAGTCGGAGCGCAAGTACGGCGTGCCGTGGCTGGTCACGTTCGCGCAGTGGGCGCTCGAAAGCGGCTTTGGTAGCAGCGGCCTGTCGAAGCGAAGCAACAACCCGTTCGGCATGCAGGCAGCGAAGGGCCAGGACTTCGTGTGGGGCCTTGATCACCGGGCCGACGGAACGCCGTACCAGGCGAAGTTCCGGCGCTTCAAGACGCTCGAGGATGCGTTCGATGCGCATGCCCAACTACTGGCGAAGGGCCGACCGTATGCCAACGCCCGGAAGGTGATGGGCAATGCGTTCTCATTCGCCGATGCACTGACCGGAATTTATGCCGAGGACCGCAACTACGGCACGAAGCTCAAGAAGATCATGTCGAACGCGCTGCAGAATCCCGACTGGCTGGCGCCGGCCACCGGCCAGAATGGTGCGTCGAACCGGATCGAACTGCATCAGGACGTCAAGATCCAGGTGAACGGGACCGGCGATCCTGACTCGACCGCGCGCTCGGTGGCGCGCGAGCAGAAGGGCGTGGCCGATTCGACGATCCGGACCATGAAGGGGGCGCTGACGTGAGCACGCTTTCTGACATCCTCGATGTCACGCTGGTCGGCAGCAAGAAGATCGGTAGCGTGACGATCTCGGCCGCCATTGAAGAGGTGTACAGCGACGAGGTCATCGTCACGGAGCATCCCGTCGAAGACGGTGCACCGGTGAACGATCACGCGTATATGCGTCCACGCGAGATCCTGATGAAGTGCGGGTGGAGCAATTCCGATTATCAGGCGTTGCTAGGATCGGCCGTCGTGTCGTTCGACGACACCGGCGCGAACACGATGGCGACTGGCACATACATCGATGCGATCTACAGCCAACTGCTGCAGATCCAGAGCGCCCGGAAGCCGATCGACGTCGTGTCGACGCGCCGAAAGTACTCGAACATGCTGATCACCGGAATCTCGGTCGTCACCGACCAGAAGTCCGGATCGGCGCTGATGCTGACAGCGTCGTTGAAGCAGGTGATCATCGTGAGCACGCAGGCAACGACGCTGCCGCCGCGCGCTAACCAGGCAAACCCGGCTGCTACTGCCGAGACACAGAACGCGGGCGCGAAGTCGGCAGTACCGGCTACGCCCGCGCCGGGAGGCTCGGTTCCTCTCGCGAGCATGTGATGACGACGTTCTACGAAATCCCGCTGACCCCAGATCCGCAGACGTTCACGCTTACGCTGAGCGGTGTCACTTATACGATGACCGTGCAGTACCGCGCGGCGGGCGGAACGGGGTGGATTCTCGATGTCGCTGACGCAAACGGCAATCCGCTTGTCGCCGGCATTCCGTTGGTGACTGGAATCGACCTGCTCGGCCAGTACGCGTATCTCGGCTTCGGTGGCCGCCTATGGGTGCAGGGCGCGGCCAATCCTGACGATGTACCGACGTTCGATGATCTGGGCGTCGGCTCTCACGTTTTCTGGGTAACGGACTGATGGGAACGCAACAATTCGGCCGCAAGGTATCGTTGATCATCGGGCCAGACGCCGGCGACGCGCTGGACCTGTCCAGCTTGCGCATTGTGTTCCGCGTGCAGCGCGGTGACACGCAGACGCCGAACTCATTGCGCGCGCGCATCTACAACGTATCGGACAACACGGCGCAACGGGCCGAGAGCAAAGAGTTCACGCGGATCGTGCTTCAGGCCGGCTACGAGGGCAACTTCGGGATCATCTTCGACGGCTCCATCATCCAGGTGCGCCGCGGGCGCGAGAGCCCGACCGACACGTATATGGACATCACCGCCGCCGACGGCGACATGGCGTACAACTTCGCCGTAGTGAACACAACGCTCGCGGCTGGAGCGACTCAGGCTGACGTTGTCGATGCATGCCTAAAGGCGATGGGGAAATTCGGCGTGACCGCCGGCTATATCGCGGATCTGCCGTCGAACCCGCTGCCACGTGGCAAGGTGCTATTCGGGATGGCGCGCGATCACCTGGAAACAGTCGCACGCACGACGCAGACCCTCTGGTCGATTCAGGACGGGCAACTGCAGATCGTTCCCGAAACGTCGTATGCGCCAGGCGAGATCCCGGTGATCAACGCTCGGTCGGGCATGGTCGGGCTGCCCGAGCAGACAGCGAACGGCATTACCGTGAAGATGCTGCTCAACCCGAGCGTGAAGATCGGCCGTCTGATCCAGCTCGATAACTCGAGCATCCAGCGTTACGAATTCAGTTTGAGTAGCGCCGACGCTGTCGCCAATCAAAACACATCGCTGCAAAACAAGATCAATGGCGATGGCTTCTATTACGTGATGACGAATGAATTCTGGGGCGATACACGCGGGAATGACTGGTACAACGAGGTGATCTGTCTGGCCGTCGACGCGACGGCGCAGGATTTGAGTCTCGTGAACAAAAGCGATCAGGGCGTCAGCGGCGTTGTTCCGCCTAAGCTCGGGGTGATTGATCCCTACGGCTGACGGAACTGCTGTTTGTAGGCCGCGATATTCTTCTGTCGTTCGTCTTCGGTCATAAGCGGCCCGAGGACGCGTCCGTCGCCATTATCGAGAACGTCAACACGATACAGATTCATGAGGTTGACGCTCGGGAGAAACGTTCCGTCGTTACCGACCACGACGGCTTCCGCTCCGGAAGGGTCGTTCGTTCTTGCCCAACATCCAATGACCGGCTTTTTGAATGCTGGATTGAAGATAAACGCGAGTCGCATGTTTGCGTGGTTCGCGATAGCAAGCGGGCATGCGATTTTCGGCTCGAGCATGTAGAGCATCGATGCGTTCTTGATCACGCCATCGATAGGCGGCTTCATCGGCATGACATAAGCCTCGCTAGTTCCAGCAATGGCGTTAGCGCCGGCGAATGCAAGCGCGACAAACGTTGCAGCTGAAATCTTTCTCATTATTCCCCCGATGGATCGAAAAGAACGACTCGACGACGAGCTGGCCTCGTTGCGCACGATGCTGCGTGGCTGGCAGGTCGGCGTGTGGACGGCGCTACCCGGCGTGATCGAGTCGTTCGACGCTGGCTCGCAGACCTGCGTCGTGCAGCTGGCGATCAAAATTCCGATCCGCGGCAGCGACGGCGCGGTCACGACTGTCGCGCTACCACCTATCGTCAACTGCCCCGTGCAGTTCCCGTCTGGCGGGAATTGTACGCTGACCTTCCCGGTCACCCAGGGAGACGAGTGCTTGGTGGTGTTCGCCTCGCGCTGCATCGATGCCTGGTGGCAGTCCGGGGGCGTGCAAGAGCAGGCCGACTGGCGCATGCATGACCTATCCGACGGTTTCGCTCTGCTCGGCTTCCGGTCGCAGCCGCGCGCGCTCGCTGGCGTCAGCACGTCGTCGACGCAGCTGCGTAGCGATGACGGCTCGACCTACATCGACCTGAATCCGACGCTGCAGAAGGTCAAGATCGTCGCCCCCGGCGGCTTCGACGTCGTCGCGCCGCTCTCGACCTTCTCGGCAGCCGTGACGATCACGGGCCTCCTGACGTTCGTCGGCGGCATGGTCGGCAGCGCGCTGAGTGGCGCAGCCGCAGTGTTCAACGGCATCCTCAACGTGATCGGCCAGATCACTGCGAACGGCAAGCGCGTCGATGACACGCACACGCACAACGGCGTACAGCCGGGCAGCGGCAACAGCGGCAACGTCAACTGAGACACCCATGCGATACCGAAAACTCGACGCTGACGGCGACTACGTCTTCGGCGGGTCGGCGAACGACTTCCTCGTGAATACGCCGGACGCCGTCGCACAGGCCGTGATCACGCGCCTGCGCCTGCTGCAGGGCGAGTGGTTCCTCGATACGACCGTCGGCATGCCGTGGGAATCTGCGGTGATTGGCAAGAACACGCAGGGCACTGCTGACGCCGCGATCCGCGCGTGCATCCTCGGCACGACCGGCGTCACTGAGATCACTGCGTACTCGAGCTCGATCGACAGCAACACCCGAACGCTGACCGTCACCGCGACGATCACGACGCTCTACGGCACCACCACCATCGAGACTACCCTGTGACGACGACGCTCACCACAGTCGCGCCGACCATCGACGCGAGCGGCATCACCGCGCCGACGTATGCGGATATCTACACGTACCTCCAGGCGCAATACCAGGCGATCTACGGGGCTGACGCATATATCGATCCTGACAGCCAGGACGGTCAGCTGCTCGCAGTATTCGCGAAGGCAATCGCCGACGTGAACTCGGTGTGCATCGGCGTGTACAACTCGTTCAGTCCGTCGACCGCAGTCGGCGCAGGTCTATCGAGCAATGTGAAGATCAACGGTATCGCGCGGCAGGTCGCGTCGTACTCGACGGCAGATCTGCTGATCGTCGGGCAGGCCGGGACGACGATCACGGACGGTATCGCGAAGGATGGGAACAGCAACCAGTGGGCGCTTCCGTCATCGGTCACCATCCCTCCGGCTGGCGAGATTACGGTGACGGCGACCTGCCAGACGATCGGTGCGATCGAGGCGCTGGCGGGCACGATCAACCAGATCGGTACGCCGACGCGCGGCTGGCAGACGGTTTCGAATGCCGCAGACGCCGCGGTCGGCGCTCCGGTAGAAACGGACGCGGCACTGCGCCAGCGCCAGACAGTATCGACTGCATTGCCGTCACAGACCGTACTCGAAGGCATCGTCGGCGCAGTCGAGAACATCAGTGGCGTCACGCGACTCGCTCCGTACGAAAACGACACGAACCTCACGGATTCGAATGGGCTGCCGCCCCATACGATTTCGCTCGTCGTCGAGGGCGGTGATGCGACGGCGATTGCAAATGCGATAGCGACCAAGAAGACGCCCGGCGGCGGGACGTACGGCACGACGGCCATTACGGTGCTCAATCGCTATGGCATGCCGATCACGATTCAGTTTTTCCGCCCGACAGATGCACCGATCGCCGCCGCGGTATCGCTTCGGGTGCTTCAGGGCTATACGACGTCGACAGGCGCTGCGATCCAGCAAGCGATTTCCGACTACATCAATGCGGTTGCAATCGGCGGCGGGGCTGCGCAGTCCGTCGAGTGGGATTCATGCATTGCAGCTGCGAAGGGAGTTGCTGGGGCCGCGACATTCAAGCTGTCGTCGCTCACGCTCACTGGTCCGCGTGGCGCGGGTACGCCCGATGTGTCGCTGGCATTCAACGAGGCCGCATCCTGCACGCCTGACCAGGTAACCATCACTCCGGTCTGAACATGGCTGAATTGGACGATTACTCCGGGCTGATCACGTCGGAGCACCAGCCGCGCCCGCGCTTCATGGCGGTGGTTGCCGCGTTGACGGCGCCCATCGTCGACCAGATCAACATTGCGCAAGGAATGACGGCGCTGTTCGATCTGGATGAAGCCGTCGGGGACCAGCTCGACACGGTCGCTGAATGGGTAGGTACGAGCCGGCAGGTGAGCACGCCTTTGACAGGCGTGTATTTCTCATTCGACCTTGACGGGCTTGGGTTCGATCAGGGCGTCTGGAAAGGCCCATTCGATCCTGACACGGGCTTGTCAGTTCTCGACGATGACACGTTCCGGATGGTAATCCGTGCGCAGATCGCCGCGAACCACTGGGACGGGACGCCCGGCGCTGCCGCCGACATCCTCGAGTCACTTGCCCCGGCCGGGTCTTTGGTGTTCATCCAAGACAACCAGGACATGTCGATGACGATCGGCGTTGCTGGTAAGCAGCCGTCGGCCCTGTTCATCGCGCTCCTGAATAACGGCCTGCTTGACCTGAAGCCCGAATCGGTACGGATGAATTACTCGATCACGACGATCGATGGTTCTCCGCTTTTCGGGTTCGACTGCGACAACGAATATTGCGCTGGCTTCGATACCGGAGCATGGGGCGCTCCCGTGATCCTCGCGCAGGATCTGCTCGATTACACATTTGTTCTAGACGTATCACTTCTGGGCTGAACAATTCCATGAAAAAGTTTTTCGCTCGCGAGTATCTCGCGCTGGTTGCGATCGCTTGGATCATCACGCTCGTTGGATTGTGCATATCCACGTCGTATGCGCAATTCGCTCCCGGACAACCGCTGACGGCATCGCAGCTGAATAGCCAACTCGGTCAGAAAGTTGATGCCGTTGGCCTTGCCGCGCCGACTGGTGCCGGATTGGTTGGTTTCAACCAGAATCTGACCGGGGCGGCACAGCGCACAGTTCAGCAGAAAGAACGTGAAACTGTATCCGTCACGGATTGGCCGGATACCAATCCGTCTGATCAAGGGGCGATGTTTGCTGCGGCGGTGCAAAATGCGCCGGCGGCGAACAATGTGTCTTCGACATATAGCGCCGTTCCGCTTCCGCTCACGACATACATCAGAGTTCCGGCGCGCTCGCAAGGCTATACGCTGACGAGTCAAGTCCCGCTAAACGGCCGCGATGTCACGTGGCTACTCGATCCGGGCGTGAATATCACGGGTATCCAGTACCTGTCAGGCACGATCGTTCGAGACGGTTTTCGCAAGACCAAGCAGCAGCCCTTCGGGATCATGGACCAGGCCACTGGTCAATATTTTGCGATCGGCAATTCCAATGCAGATAGCAGCCCGCCGGTAACTGGTGTAACAAACACTCAGGGAATGGCGAATTATGGCGAACGCGACGCAGTTGGTTTGGTCGCGGCAGCATATTCGCCGCCTGCGTTGCTCAATGTGGCGACAGCCACGTATACGGCGACGACCGCAACAGTCGGGCCACTTCCGGCGGCTACGGTTGCGCAGTTGCGCGTCGGGATGGTGATCCAAACGGCGCATGCGACGCCGGCATGGGGGATTCTGCAAAGTTGGACAAGCGATGGCTCGGTATTGACTGTCGCTGAGTGGGACGTGTCGGGCGGAACGTCGCCGATCATTCCGGCAGATGGCGTCGGTCTGAACATCGGATCGGACAAGATTTGGGCCATCAACGGCGTCATGAACCTGACGGCGACAGGATCGGCCAAGCAGGGTATCGGTCAGGAATTGTCGATCCGTAACGGATTAGGTGATTCCACGACGGACATCAGTGATCCAACGAACCGTGTATGGGGCTATTTGGCCGCGGCCCCAACACAAGGGACTGCCGGGTATTTTCGTTCGCAGTCCGCGTTTATGGCTCGGGGATATTGGTCCTACGGATTTACGTCTCAAGAACAAGACATAGGCTTTTACTATCGCTCGACAACGAACAAAGTCGGTTACCAGTATTACGGTACTGGCTACGGCATACAGTTCATTAATCCCACAAACGGGTACTTGTCTTTACGGGCGAACTACACGGGCGACCTTGAGCTCGGTACGCGCGAAGCCGCGTCCGCCGGAGGGCGGAAGATCGTTTTTCAGACGAGCGGAAATAGCAATAGTTACGACACGCAGATCCTTAGCCAAGGCGGCAGCACTTCAAACGGTGCTGGCACGCTGCAATTCTCAGCAAGCGGAGGTAGCAGCTTCACCGGACCCGTTTCTGCTACGGGCAGCATGACAATCAACGATGCGACTGGCGCGGCCAACGCATATGTCTCTTATCAAAGCAACGGCGCCACGAACTGGCGTACGTTGTATGGAGCGGGCCCTAGCGGAGCATTTTGTATCCAACGGCTGTCCAGCGGCACGCTCACGGACAGCCCTATGTGTGTGTCGTACACCACCGGCGTCGTGAGCTTCGTCGATGGCATCACGGTCAAGGGTACGGCCGTCAATGGAGATCTCGTCGGAACAACCGGAAGCATAGGTGGGAGCGCATTGGCGGCAGGGGCGTGTGCGACGGGAACTGCCACGGTTTCCGGCGCGACGACGGGGATGGCTATTGTGGCAACTCCGGTTACCTATCCAGGTGCTGGATTCGACTGGCAACGCTCCTATGTTTCATCCGCTAATACGGTGACGGTGCAAGTGTGCGCAGATGTAGCAGGCACTCCGACCGCAACCACCTACAACGTCCGCGTTCTTCAGTGACACTTCAGATGCAGAACATGCCGCCTTCGGGCGGCATTTTTTTGGCCGTTCGCTGGCGGCCGAGGAGAAACGATGTCCGGTACAAACGACTTTCAGCCGTTCGCAGCGGCTGCAGGCGCCAACGTGCTGTCGCAAGCCGACTATCTTGCGCTCGCCGCGCTGGCGAGCGGCTTCCAAGCCGGAACGGCACAGTCCGCGGCGCTCAACAAGGTCTGGCGGCAGTCGAGCATCATGTCGGCAGTCCTGGGGCAGCTGATTGTCGATCTGGTCAGTCAGAACGCAACGGACGACGGTACGACGGCCACGCTGCTTGCGAATCTCAAGCAGGCCATTTGGTCTACGAACGGCATCGCAAAGATCACGTCGACGACAAGCTTCACAGTACCTGCATGGGTTACGGCGTTGATTGTGACTGCCGTTGCTCCTGGTGGTGGCGGAGGCGCCGGTGGCCCTGGGACCGGTGGCGCATGGTCAGGCGGTGGCGGCGGTGGGGGCGCTGGTCAATCGATCGTCCGTCAATCGTATCCGGTCGCCCCGGGATCAGTTGTGACGGTGACGATTGGCTCGCCTGGCGTCGGTGCCCCTGCCGTTACATCCGGAGTTTCGAGCGGCACCGCAGGGGGCACCGTTGTGATCAGCGGCGCAGGTTTCAATGGTGGAGTATCCGTCACCCTGACAGGCGGCAGCGGCGGAGGCGGCGGCAATTCAACGAGTTATGCCGGCGGCAGCGCTGTTGGCGGGGGCGCTGGCGCCGGATCACCGAGCGGAAGTTTCGGAAGCGATACAACGAGTGCCGTTGCAACTGGATCAGGAGGGGTCGGGGCATCAGGGCCGTTTGGCGGTGGCGGCGGCGCTGGACGTTCCGGGACTGCCGGGGGTGTCGCAGGATCAAATGCATCTGGCTATGGGACTGGGGGCGGCGGAGGCGGCGGAGTGTATAGCGCTGGCGCAGGCAACGGAGGGGCGGGCGGCAATGGCTCACCTGGCCTCGTGATCTTTGAATGGTAAGGGGAGTCTATGAATCAGCTCTATGCAATCGTCGAGAAAGGCGTGATCACCAATGTGATCGTGTGGGACGGGAATACTGACGTCGCAACGGGCGGCTGGGAGCCTCCTGCAGATTCGCAGGCAGTTCCTATCCCGGCACAACCCCAGATCGGTTGGGTTGCCACGCAAGCCACCGGCGGTACCTGGTCGTTCGCGGCGCCGTCGCAACAATAAGCAGAACTCCATCGCGCCATCAAAGCCGCCTTCGGGCGGTTTTTTTATTTCCGGGGGATGAATGACTGATACCGCGACGACGCGCATCCGCGTCGAGGAACGGTTGCGCGCCGGCGAGCGACGCTTTTCGAAACTGGAGCAACGGATCGACGAAAGCGATGAGCAGGTCAAGGCTCATTTGCAGCAGCAGGACGAACACCTTCAGCGACAAGACGCGAAGATCGATTCGATCGTCGCCGCGGTGTCGACGATCCAGACGAACACGCAATCGATGGTCGATACGTGGGAGGGTGGGGCGCGTGCTGTGCGCGCGTTGTGTCGCCTCGCCGATGCATGGCGGTTCCTCATCAGGCATGTCGCCGGCCCGACGCTCGCGTTCGGCACGGTCGGCGTGATCGTCTTTCGCTACATGCGGCACGAACCCATTCCCGATTGGGCGAACGCAGTCGTGAAACTGCTTCTGGGATGACCATGACACCTCAAATTCTTTCCACCGCACTGCAGATTCCGCTCGCGCGCGCGACGCCGTGGGCGGATCCGCTGTCGGCCGTCATGGCTCTGTATGCGATCGACTCGCCGGCACGGCAGGCAGCGTTCCTTGCGCAGTGCAGTCACGAGACGGGTGGCTTTCAGTGGTTCCGCGAGATCTGGGGGCCGACGCCCGAGCAGCGCGCATATGAGCCGCCGGCGGCGAAGGCGGTCGAGCTCGGCAACACGCAGGTTGGTGATGGTTTTCGGTATCGCGGTGGCGGCCTGCTTCAGCTCACTGGTCGCTACAACTTCCGCGTGATGGGCCAAAAGATCGGAGTCGATCTGGAGAGCAATCCGGAGTTGATCACGCAGCCCTCAACGGCTGCGCATGCTTCCGCGCAATTCTGGGCCGATCACGCTCTGAGCGCGTTCGCCGATGCGGGAGACTTCCTCGCGATCAGTCGTGGGATCAACTTCGGCAATCCCCGGGCGAGTGCTACGCCGAACGGTATGTCGGATCGTCAGGCGCGCTGGGAAGCCTGCAAGAAGGCGCTCGGCGTCGCCTGACCTTTCAACTTTCGATTTTTCGAAATTTCGCAATCCAGCCCGGCCGCGCGCCGGGCCTTTTCATTTTCGGACCAAACATGACCCGATGCAGCCATGACGTCGCGCTCGAGCAGCGCTGCGAGAAGTGCACGGCCGAGGGCCTTGCCGGCTTGCCGAAGATCGCCGGCGAGCATGCAGTGCGCGTGACCGACGTCGAGATCGAGTACTACCCGGATCACGCTGAACCGCGCTCGGAATCAGCCACCTTTCGCCATACGAAGAAGACCGGGCATGCGGCCGGCCTGCGCTGCGCGATCAGCGGCCAGCCGGCGCCCGAGTATCACCACCTGTTCTGCGAATGGGCAGACTCCGATGCGATCGATTGGGCGGCTGTGCGCGGCATCGCGCTTGGCGAGATCAAGCAGATCCCGGTCCTCGATCCTGTCACTGACCAGCCGACGAAAGAGCTGTATCCGGTCGAGGAATCCTTCATCTGGCTTTTGTGCCGGCTCGTCGAGCTGCGCGGCTTCGATTGGCATGCGTTCGATCCGGCCAAGCCCGAAACCTTCGTCGACGCGATGGTGAACATGCTGCCGCTCTCGGCGAAGTTCCACCGATCGCCGACGCATGGCATCCATCACCGGTCGTTTCCGACCTTCGTGTTCCAGGCGTTCCCGCGCAAAGCCGGGTTCGTTTTCACCCCGGACGAGCTCGTCCAAGATCAGAAGGAGTAGCCATGGCAGCACCCACCTCGAGTATCGTGACCGGCGGCGTCACGATCAGCGCCGCAACGGTTGAGCCCGCCGTCCAATGGGCTCTGACCGCAGTTTTTCATGCGCCGGTCCCGGAGAGCGTCTCGGTCCTCGTCACCGGTCTGTTGTGCGCAGCTGCGCATGCGGTCATCAATCGCCTGATCGCGCGCAACGCCATTTCCGCATCGCCCCAGCAATAACGTTCCCGCCGCACGCCGCGGCACACCTCCGAAGGAATCACCCATGAAGAAGCTCATGCTGCTCGCGGCAGGCATTGTCGCGTCCGTTTCCATCCTCTCCGGCTGCCAGTCAGCGCCCACACTCACGTTCCAGCAGCAGGTCGCGATCGCGTGCGGCGCGGCGAACGGTGAGGTCGCCATCCTGACGTCAGACGGTGTGTTCACCGGTGGCGCGGCCGATACGCTGAGCAAGACCGTGCAGCCGGCGATCAAGAAGGTATGCGCGGCCGGCGCGACCGTGACCGCGCCGGACCTGCAGACGATTGTCGATACGGCGATGCCGGCGATCAAGGCGCTCGTCGACGCGTCGTCGCTCGAGAACAAGGGCGCGGCCGACGCGGCGATTGATTCGGCGGTCCTCGCGTTCAACATGGCGATCTCGATGCACCAGGCTGCTGCGGCTCCCCCGGCGGCCGTGTCGACGCCGCTCGCCGGGAGCGCGCTGCAATGAGCAAGCCGATCCGCGTCGCTCTGAGCGGCAGCGGCTTTCGCCTCGGCGCGCACCTCGGCGCGCTGCAGGCGATCGTCGACGCCGGGCACACGATCGTCGAGCTCGCCGGCACGTCCGGCGGTTCGATCATCGCGGCCCTGTTCGCGAGCGGGATGCCGCTCGACGTCATGCGACAGATCCTGATGGAGCTCGACTGGTCCCGCATGATGGGGTTCTCGCCGTGGGCGCTCATTCGGCGCCAGGCGCTGTGCTCGGGCGACGCGCTGCTGCAGTATCTGCTCAGCGTGACGAATGGAAAGACGTTCGCGCAGCTCGACGTCGATCTGAAGGTGATCGCGGCGAACCTGCTCACCGAGCGCGAGTTTCAGTTCTCGAAGGAGTCGACACCCGACGTGCCGGTCGCGCTCGCCGCGCGCGCGAGTGCATCGATCCCGATCGTGTTCGCGCCGGTCGCAGTGGCTGATGGCCTGATGGTCGACGGGGGTACGTGCGACAACATGCCGGTGAGCGACCTGACGGTCGACAGCGTGCCGCGCGTCGGGATCTATCTCGTGTCCGACGACGATCCGCTGCCGCCCGGCACGTACGGGCTACCGACACTCGCACCGCGCATCATTGACCTGATGCTGGCCGCGTGCGAGGCGACGCATGTCGCGCTTGACACGGTCAAAGGCGCGACGATCGTGCGCGTGCCGACCGGATACGCCAGCTCGTTTGACCGTCACATGGCCGTCGCGACTCGTCAGCGCCTTTACGACGACGGGTACAAGGTGACGGCTGCCGCGCTCGCGCCGTTGCTGGCGGCAGCATAGTCAGTCACATCATGCCGGCGCGCCGCAGTTCCTCGCGCAGCATATGGTAGAGCCGCTGGAAATGGCCGAACGGACCGCCAAGATCGCCCTTATCGCTCCCGGCATCGGACGCCGTTTTCCACCAGTCCATGACCTTCTGCAGCGACTTCCGGAGCATGACGATTTCGAGTATCAGGCGCCGGACCTCTGGGTCCCGACTGGTTCGCCATAGCTCGCGTAATTCGCTTTCTGACGGCGCAACGAAGTCGGGCATCTTGGGCGTCTTGTGCGGTTTGATCGTCGGACGCACCATATTGCGATCGACTTTCGTTTCCTCGATTGCACGTGCGTCCGACTCATCGAGGAATTGGTCCGTAAGGATGAAAAACTCGCCAGCCGTAACGGGAACGTACGTGCGCCGGCGCTCGCCCGACTCGAGGTGCGTGTATTCCCAGATATAGGCCCACTGCGGTTTCATAATGCGATATTATCCTGTATGGATATACAGTGTATCGCGGGGTAAGATGGGCACGTCAAGATCGAAAATTGGGGACGGTGATGTGCGCCACCGATGTCGCGCCCGGCGCGGATCCGGGCTTACGACGTGCTGATCCCATCCAAAACACTTCAGTAAGTGTTTGATTTTGTTACTGCATGGTTGTGTGTTTTAGTGTGGTTTGATTTGGTGCGGCAATCGCATATTCCGTATAAAAATCATTGCTGTAGGCGGATTCGGCTGTTGTTCCTGTACGGCATCCGTTTCAGCACGCGCAAGGATTCGGGCGTGAAGGACTTCGCGGACCTGGCGGGCAAGACGGTCGCGACGACGGCCGGCACGTCGGACGAGCGTCTGCTGCGCAAGCTCAACGAGGAAAAGGGGATGAACATGACGATCATCAGCGCGAAGGACCACGCCGAAGCGTTCATGAACGTCACGACCGGGCGCGCGGTGGCGTTTGTGATGGACGAGCCGCTGCTGTACGGCGAGATCGCGAAGGATCGCAACCCGGGCGCCTACACGGTGACGGGCACGCCGCTCGTTCACGAAAACTACGCGTGCATGATGCGCAAGGACGATCCGGCGTTCAAGCGCGTGGTCGACGACGTGATTGCGAAGATGCAGACGTCGGGCGCGGCCGAGAAGCTCTACGACCAGTGGTTCACGCAACCGATTCCGCCGAAGGGCGTGAGCCTGAACTATCCGCTGTCGCCGGAGATGAAACAGCTGTTCAGGAATCCGACGGATCAGGCGCAGTACTGATCGCGGTATCGTGCCCGCGTGCGGGCCGGCACGTTGAATGTGCCGGCCTGTACGACTGAATCCCGTGAGCGGATCTGCCGCTCCTGTCCGCTACGCAGCACGCAGCACGCAGCCGGCGGCCGGCGGCCATGAAGGTCTTCCGCGCCTTTCGCGCAGGATGTTGAAACCCTGTTCCTGATCTTCCTGCGGCCGCGCCGCATCTCGACGGGCCCCGGCCGGGGCCCCGTTTCCGTCATTCCGTTCCCTTGTTTGCCTGATTCGCTCGCGCATCGAACTGCGGTTTGCGCATGCGCGCCCGGTTCGCGTCCGGTGACGCCGTTTGCCGCGTAAACCCGAATTCAGATTTCAATTTGAACTGGTCAGAATCGGCCGAAATTGTTCAACAATTTTCGGCGAAAAATCCCGGAAAGCCGCGTAGGGCGGCGTGCGGGAGGCGTTGTGATGTTTCAGCGCGGCGCCGAATCACTCGGGAGCTTCGCCATGTCCGCTCGTTTTTCGCTTCGGCATTTCCTCTGCGGTGCGCTTGTGCCGCTGACCTTCGCATGCTCGCTCGCATCGGCGGCTCCGCTGCAGACCGTGCGGCCCGGCACGCTGCTGGTGGGCTCCGACCTCACGTATCCGCCATACGCCTACCTGGAAGCAGGCAAGCCCGCCGGCTTCGACGCCGAGTTCTCGCGAATGCTGGCGCGCCACCTGAAGCTCGAGCCGGTGTTCCTCGATACCCGCTTCCCGGACCTGATCCTGGGGATGAAGGCGCGCCGCTTCGATGTCGTCGCGTCCGCGCTCTACGTGACGCCCGATCGCGAGAAGCAGGTCGATTTCGTGCCGTACCTGAAGACGGGCGCAGCGCTGCTCGTCGCGAAGGGCAGCGCGTTCCTGCCGAAGACGCCGCAGGACCTGTGCGGCAAGCGGGTCGGCTCGATCAAGGGGGCATCGTGGACGCCGAAGTTGCGCACGGTGTCGCAGGACACGTGCAAGGCGGCCGGACGCGGAGAGATCGCGATCCTCGAGTTCCCGACCTCGCCGGAAGCGACGTCCGCGCTGATGTCGAAAGCGGTCGACGTCCAGATCGAGGATGCGGCCGTCGCGCAGGGGATTCCGAAGCAGACGAACGGGCGTGTCGAGATCAGTTCGACGACGCTGCTGTATCCGATCGTGATCGGTCTCGGCGTGGCGAAAGGCGACAGCGGGCTGCAGAGTGCGCTCGAGAGCGCACTGAACGACGCGAAGCGCAGCGGCGAATACGGCGGCCTCGTGAAGAAATACGGCCTGCAGGAGCCCACGCCGGCCGACGTCGCTGGCGCACTGGGTACTGCGAAGTAAGCCTGGAGCAAGCACGATCCGACCACCGCGTGCCGCGCAGGGCGGCCGCATCACCCTCCGGGGTTGAGGAGTCTTCGATGCAGTTCGATTGGCACTATGCATTTCAGCTGTTGTGGGACAAGGATTTCTGGCGTGCTTGCGTCGTGGTTGTCGAACTCAGTGTCGCCGCGTGGGTGCTCGGGGTGGTGCTCGGGTTTCCGGTAGCGCTCGCGAGGCAGTCGCACCAGCCGCTGCTGAAGCGGGCGGCGGCCGTGTACATCTGGTTTTTCCGCAGCCTGCCGTTGCTCGTGCTGCTGGTATTCATCTACAACCTCCCGCAGGTCTTCCCCGCGACCAGCGTGGTGCTGTCGGATCCGTTCACGGCCGGCCTCATCGCGATGGTGCTGAGCGAAACCGCATATTTCGCGGAAATCCATCGTGGCGGGATCCTGTCGGTGCCGCGCGGCCAACTCGAGGCGGGCCGCGCGCTCGGCATCCGTTTCACGGGCATCCAGCGGCTGATCGTGATGCCGCAGGCAATCCGCATTGCGCTGCCGGCGCTCGCAAACGAGTTCATCACGATCGTGAAGCTCACGTCGCTGGTATCGGTGATTTCACTTGCCGAGATCCTGCTCGTCGGGCAGCGGTTGTATACGCAGAACTTCCTCGTGTTCGAAACGATGCTGGCTGTCGCGTTCTATTACGTGCTGATCGTCACGGTGTTCAGCCGGCTGCTCGGCTATCTCGAGCGGCACCTCGACGTCAGTCGCCGCACGCCGGCGCAGGCCGGTCACGCGGCTCTCGAACTGCCGCTGTCGGTGCCCGCCGTCGCGCCGAGGCCGCGGGCGAGCGCCGAGTTCGCGCTGCGCCTGAAAGGGCTGCAGCAATGCTACGGCCGCCACGAGGTGCTGAAGGACATTCGCCTCGACGTCGCGCCAGGGCAGGTCGTGTCGATCATCGGCCCGTCCGGATCCGGCAAGACCTCGCTGATCCGCACCATCAACGGTCTCGCCCCGGTGAACGCGGGCGAGATCGACCTCTACGGCGAGTCGTTCATCCGTGCGTCCGGTGCGCACCCGCCGCGCGTGTCGAACGAGCGAATCCTGGATATCGGCATGGTGTTCCAGAGCTTCAACCTGTTCCCGCACCGCACCGCGTTGCAGAACGTGATGATGGCGCCGTGCTATCACCGGCAGGCCGATGCGGCTGCGATCCGGCTGCAGGCGTTGTCGCTGTTGTCGAAGGTCGGAATGCTCGAGCATGCGAACAAGTATCCGCATCAGTTATCGGGTGGTCAGCAGCAGCGTGTGGCGATCGCGCGCGCGCTCGCCACACGGCCGTCGATCATGCTGTTCGACGAGCCGACGTCGGCGCTCGATCCGGAGCTTGTCGGCGAAGTGCTGAAGGTAGTCGAAACGCTGGCCAAGGAAGGGATGACGATGATCATCGTGACGCACGAGATGAATTTCGCGTTCAAGGTGTCCGACCGGATCGTGTTCATGGAGAACGGACGCATCCTGTACGACGTGCCGCCAGACCGGATTCGCGGCAGCGCGGACGCGCGCGTGAAGGATTTCCTGAAGCACGTTCACTTCGCATGACGAATCACGGGATGGAAGCAGGAATGGATCCGATGGCTTTCCGGCTGGGCGACATGGATGCGCAGGCGTGCGCCGCCGAGCGGCTGCGTGCATGTCTTGAGCGCGCCGGCGCGTATCCCGGCGACATCGGTACGGCGTGGCTCGCGCGTCGCGACGAAGCGGCGGCCGCGGAGGCGCGGGCATGGGATGCGTCGTTGCGCGGCGGCACCGCCGCTGCGCCGCTGGCCGGCACCGTGCTGACGGTGAAGGCCTGTTTCGATTGCGAAGGCTGGGTCACGCACGCCGGTTCGCGCGTGCTGGCAGAAGATCCGCCGGCGAGCACCGACGCCGCACCGGTGTCGGCGCTGCGTCGGGCCGGTGCGGTGCTGATCGCGCAGACGGCGATGACCGAATTCGCCTACGGCGCGCTCGGCGTGAACCACGCTTACGGAACGCCGACGACCCCGCTCGATGCACGGCGCGAACGGGTGGCAGGCGGATCGAGTTCGGGCGCGGCGGTGTCGGTGGCGTTTGGCGCGGCCGACCTGGCGCTCGGCTCCGATACGAGCGGTTCCGCGCGCATTCCGGCGGCACTCTGCGGCGTGACCGGATTCAAGCCGTCACGTGGACGCTATGCGACCGACGGGATGCAGTTCCTGTCGCCCAGCTTCGACGTACCGGGCTTGCTGGCCGCGACGGTCGACCTGTGCCGGCGCGCGGACGCCGTGCTGCACGGCTGCGACGTGCAACGGCCGCGGCCCGCGACCTTGCGTGACCTCGATTTCATCGTGCCCGAGCCGTTCGCGACCGACGACCTGGACCCGGACGTCGGACGCGCGTTCGACGCATGGCTGTCGCGGCTCTCGGCGCATGGCGCCCGCATCCGGCGCCAGCGGCTCGATTGCGTGGCGGAGGCCGGTGTGGTCGCGCGCGCGGGCGGCGTCATCGCGGCGGAAGCGTTCATGCTGCATCGTGCGCGGCTGGCAACGGCGGCCGACCGCTACGATCCGTTCGTCGGCCGGCGCATCGCCGCGGGCGAGCAGGTGCGTGCGCACGACTATGTGGCGGCACTGCTGCGCCTGGCGGCGCTGGCCGATGCGTACCACACCGGGCTTGGCGACGCGGATGCGGTGCTGACGCCGACGGTGCCGATGCTGCCGCCGCGCGTGGCCGATCTGGCGGACGAAACCGTGTACCTCGCACAAAACACGCGTGCATTCCGCCTGACCGAGTTCGCGAACCGGCTCGATCTGCCGAGCATCAGCGTGCCGGGCGACCTGCGGCACCGGCAGCCCATCGGCTTGCTGATCACGGCGCGGCGCGGCGGGGACGCGCGGTTGCTCGATGTCGCTGCACTGGTCGAACGCGCACTGACCGACTCGGCGTGACCTGATTTACGAAGCAAGGGTCGCCTTGTCATTTTTCATCGTTACTATTAAGAGGTACTTATGATCGTCGTAAAATCGGCCGATATCGCCAATACCGAGCGTCACGCACGCGGCCCGGGCTGGGACAGCAAGCGCATGATCGTCCAGCAGGACGGCGTCGGTTATTCCGTCCACGAGACACGCGTGCATGAAGGCGCGGAACTGCATCTGCATTACAAGAACCACTTCGAAACCAACTACTGCGTGGCGGGAGAAGGGGAGGTCGTCGATACGGCGACCGGCGACGTACACCGGATCGCGCCCGGAACGATCTACGCGCTGAACCTCAACGATCCGCATATCCTGCGCGCGACGCGCGGCGACCTGCACCTGGTGTGCGTATTCAATCCGCCGCTCACGGGGCGCGAGACGCATCGGGAAGACGGCAGCTACGCGCTGCCGTCGGGGGAGCAAGCCTGACGATGCGTGATGCCGTACCGTTGCGTGCCGCGCCGTGCGACGCGCAACGGCGGCGCGGCGTCCGGATTCAGGCTGCCTCGCGATGGCTGCGCTTGATGGCCTCGACGAGCATGCGCTCGGAGTCGTCGAGATAGCGCGTGAGCGTGGTGACGGCTTCGCCGCGGCGGTTTTGCGTAAGCAGGTCGTAGATCTGGTATTCGCGCTGGATCCAGTCTGGCGTCTGCACGCGCTTCTCGTCGGGATCCGCGGCGAAGACGAGGCGCAACTGCGCCGAGATGGTTCGGAAGAATTCGTCGAGCAGCGCCGACTTCTGCAGCGCGACGATATGCTGGTGAAACCGCAGGCTGTGCGTGCCGACGGCTTGCCAGTTTTCCTTGGCGAGTTCGCGCTCGGCCGCCCGAATGGCGGTCTGCATCTTTTCGAGCAGTGCTGGCTGCGCGAGTTCGGCCGTGTTCAGCGCATGCAGTTCGAGCGTGCGGCGTGCAACGTAGAGATCTCGCACGTCCTGGCGGTTGAGCGTGCGCACGACGACGCCCTTGTGCCGCACGAACGTGACGAGCCCTTCACGGCCGAGCTGATGCAGGACTTCCCGAAGCGAGTTGCGCGACGTATCGTACTCGGCGGCGAGGTCCATCTCGATCAGTGCCGTGCCCGGCGGCAGCTTGCCGCTGATGATGTGCTCGCGCAATTGATGGCTGATCCGGTCGGCGACCGATTGTCCTCTCGCTTTTTCGCTTGCCATTCCGTTCGTTCGCTCCTCTCCTGATCGTGCGCCGCCAGCGTGACCGGCCGGCGGCGTTTCGCCATTCTACGGGCTGCGGGGCCGGTCAAGCCGTTTTGCCGGACTGCCAGTCAGCCTGTGGCGGCTGCATGCCGTGCATGCCGCGGTACGGTGCGACGGGGGGCGACGCCCAGCCTTCGAGCAGGCTCGGGTCGAGTCGGTACACCTCGACGCCGAGCGGCCGGCATACGTCGATCGGGTCGCGCGCGTCGGGGCCCCACATCGGCACCGACAGATCGCCGCCCGGGCAGGTGGACATCGCGCACAGCACGTCGATTTCCGCGAAGAACTCGAGATAGTCGCCGGGCTTCGCGGGGCAGGCCTTCATGAAGTATTTGTCGTCGTCGTTCAGGCCCGTGCACTGGAACACGTTGAGCACGTCGTGCACGTCGAATTCGGTCAGCCCATACGGCGCGACCGCGCGCACGAGGTTCGAGTGGCAATGGAAATGAAAGTCCTCGCCGGTCAGCAGCTTGTTCACGTAAGGATCGCAGCGCGTGCCGAGCAGATCGTGCACGCGGCCGCCGTCACCGTCGACGCCGTAGCCGGCGAGCGTGTCGTCGGTGATCGTGACCATCGGGCGCAGGTACGGCAGCGTCGACCAGAGCCGGTCGAACGTCGTCACGTGCGCGGCCTGCAACTGGCGCGTGCGCGATGCCCACATGCGCTCGCGCGGATTGTGCAGGTTCCACATGTTGAAATCGGCGACTTGTGGGCCTTCCAGCGTGACGATCCGGAATACGTGACCGGCCGGCACTGTCCACGCGAAACCGCTGCGGATCGGCACGATGTGCGATGCGATGCGCTCGCGCGCGTCCTGGCGCTGGGCAATCGCGGAATAAAAGACCTTGTCGACGTTCAGGACGGAGCCCTTGGTGACTTGGTACGCGGCGGGATAATTCGACATGACGCGGTGCTCTCGGGGAAAATTGGCAGATGCGGCAATCCGGCCGAAGCCCTTTGTGGTGGCCGGTCAGGCGTCAATTACAGTGATTGATTGTTCAACAATTTATTGGCGCTTCGGGGAGTATAGGATGAGGGCGGGGAGGTGTGTCAATGGGTGGAAAGTACCGAGGGCGGGCGGAGGCGGCGGGCTCGCGGGCCGGTGCGATGACGCGGGCAGCGGTCCGGTTGGCCCTACTGAAGGGGGCAGGTCACGTGTTCGCAAATCCCAGTGACAGAAGCACCTCGTAAGCAGCCAGTTAGATAGCAACGAACCGAGCGTCTCTGATGGGTCGTTAGCGGACGATCCTCAAAAGCCTGAGCGTAGGTCTTGGCGTAGCTTTGTGCGCCGAGCCTTGTCAGATAAGGTGCAGGTACTGAGCGGCCACTTCCCGTCGAACGAGGGCGCACTCAAACTGATCTGGCTGGCGCTGCGCAATGTGCTGGCCAAGACCGTACGGGCCGCCTTCGACTGGAAGTCAGCCATGAACCAGTTTGCTATCCTGTTCGGCGAGCGATTTATGCAGGCGCGCGGATAACGCGCTGTTCAACCGCCTCGCCCACAAAAATGCGGACAGGTTCCTCCGCGGCGGTCCGCAAACGAGCTGCGATCGCATATCGTCGAGCGCCGCAACCGCTATCAGGCGGACGCTGATCATGCAGCGGCGTGTCAGCGACAAACCCCTGTACCACTATTCCCCGGATGCCTCGAGCGCGCCTACCATCTCATGCGCAGCGTGCTGCAACTCCGGCAGAAAGCGCCGCACGGCCTCCGCCGGATTGATCGCCTGCTCGAGGTAGATCACGTTCAGTGCCGCGATCACGCGGTCATGCGCGCTGATCGCGACGGCGATCGAACCGATTTTGCGTTGGTCGGTCCAGTCGCCATGATTCGATCCGAAACCGTCGGCGCGCGTTTGCCGCATCAGATTGCGGATGAATGCGTTGTCCGACGCGAGTCGCTGCTGGTGTTCGCCGCCGGCGCCGGCGCGCAGCAGGTCGAGAATATCTTCGCGCTCCGCGTCCTGGCAAGACGCGAAGTAGATGCGGCCCGATGCCGTCAGCAGCATTGGGAGCCGGCGCCCGACCATCGAACGATGAAACGACAGCGGGCTGAACCGATGAGTCGTCTCGCGAATGATCATCGAATCGCCGTCCGGCGTCGTCAGGTCCGACGGCCAGACGATTCGCTGCAACAACCTGGCCATGATCGGCGGCGCGACGGTCGCAATGTGCTCGTCGTCGGTGAACCCTTCGCTCAGCGTGCGCACGCGCAGCGTCAACCGGAACGTGTCGTCGGACTCGCTGCGCCGCACGAATCCGCCCTCGATCAGCGTCTCGAGCAGCCGCCGCACGGTTGTGCGATGCAGCCCCGTGACTTCGCTCAATTGCTGACTCGTCGCACGTCCGTTTTCCAGCGCATTGAGCGCTTGCAGCACCTGCAGGCCGCGTGACAGCCCCCGGACATTTGCATACTTGTTCATTAAAAATATCTTAAAAATCAACGATGTGCATTCCTTGCACATTTGATTGAAATTGTTGAGCGCGCTTCTGCAGCTCCCTAGACTTGCCTTCATCCAAGCGCCACGCGACATGACGCAGCGAACCGCGAATTGTCCCGGCCGTAATCCACCCGAGTACGCAGCGACCGTCGAGTCGCGCGAGGAAGGAGACATATGAACGCCTCATTCACCCCGGCCGCGTCCGACGACCGGCATGACCCGCATACCACCGACGTCGCAATCATCGGCGCAGGTCCCGTCGGCTTGATGATCGCCAACATTCTGGGCCTTCAGGGGGTGCGTGTCACGCTGATCGAGAAGCTCGAACGGATCATCGATTACCCGCGCGCGATTGGTCTGGATGACGAAGCACTGCGCGTGTTCCAGTCCGTCGGCCTCGTCGACCGGCTCCTGCCGCACACGACGCCCGATCACTGGATGCGCTTCGTGACGAAGGATGGTCAGTGCTTCGCGTCGATCGAACCACGCACCAACGAATTCGGCTGGCCGCGTCGCAACGCGTTCATTCAGCCGCTCGCGGATCGCGTGCTGCATGAGGGTCTCGCGCGCTTCCCGCACGTGCAGGTGCTGCTGGGGCACGGCCTGGCGTCGTTCACGCAGGATACCGACGGGGTGAGCATCGAGATCGACGACACGCGCGGCGAACGTCGGACGGTTCGTGCCGCCTACATGGTCGGCGCGGACGGCGGCAACAGTTTCGTGCGCCGGATGCTCAACGTGCCGTTCGAAGGGCGCACGAAGCCGAACCAGTGGATCGTCGTGGACGTGCGCAACGATCCGATCGGCGCGCCGCACATCTATCTGCATTGCGATCACGATCGGCCGTATGTGTCGGCTGCGCTGCCGCACGGCATTCGCCGTTTCGAGTTCATGGTGATGCCCGGCGAGACCGAGGAGGAACTGTCGAAGCCGGACAACATGGCCGCGCTGATCCGCAAGGTGGTCGCGAATCCGGATGCGGTCGATTACATCCGCAAGCGTGTCTATACGCACAACGCACGCCTCGCATCGACGTTCCGCGCGGGCCGCATCCTGCTCGCAGGCGATGCTGCGCACATCATGCCGGTGTGGCAGGGGCAGGGCTACAACAGCGGCATCCGCGATGCGAACAACCTCGGCTGGAAGCTGGCAATCGTCGCGAAGGGGCTCGCGGACGATTGCCTGCTCGACACCTATACCGTCGAGCGCCGCGCGCATGCGCGCTCGATGATTCACCTGTCCGAAGTGGCGGGCGACATTTTTGCGCCGACCACGCGCTTCGGCGCGCGCTTTCGCGACACGTTCGTGCGCGCGCTGAATCTTCTCCCGTCGGTCAAGCGCTACTTCGTCGAAATGCGCTTCAAGCCGATGCCGCGCTACGAGGCGGGCGCAGTGTTGCTGCCTGCGCAAGCGCCGAAGCCGGGCTGGATTGCGCGCGTGCTCGAGCGTTCGGGTACTTCCGCGCCGGGGCGCCTGCTCGGTCTGATGAGCCAGAAACGAGACTCGCTGCTCGGCCGACTCGCATACGGTCGCGATCCGTTTGCGGCATCGCCTGTCGGACGCATGTTCATCCAGCCGCGCGTGCGGCAGGCAGACGGTCGCACGGTGCTGCTCGACGACGCGATCGGGAATGGTTTCATCGTGCTCGGTTGGGGCACGGACCCAACCTTCGGCATGACGTCGCAGGCACGCGCGTTGTGGGCGCGGATCGGTGGCCGCTTCGTTATTGCGAAGCCGGACGTCCAGCTCGCATACGCCGACGACGTACCGCCGGACGTGCTCGCGATCGGCGATGTGGCCGGCTGCCTGAAGGACTGGTTCAGCCGAGTGCCGGAGTCGGTCGTGCTGTTGCGCCCCGACCGGTTCGTCGCGGGCATGTGCTCGCCGCAGCAGGTTTCGGCGGCCATCGTCGAACTTGCCGAGAAACTCGGCGTGGCCGAACGCGAGTGGCACGAATGCGCCGACGCATCGCACATGTCACACGGCCACTCGTTCGATCGCGTCGGGGTCGCACAAACGGCGGGAGCATAAGCATGCCGATTCATCTCGAATGTCTGTCCCATACGCCGTTGCACGGCTATTTCGATCCGGCGCCGGAAGTGATTGCCGAAGTCGAGCGCGTCGGCCGCGCCGCGCGCGAACGGGTTGAGCGTTTCCGGCCTGACCTGATCGTTGTATTCGCGCCCGATCATTTCAACGGCTTCTTCTACGATGTGATGCCGCCGTTCTGCATCGGTGCGCGCGCCGACGCGATCGGGGACTTCCGGAGCCTGGCCGGCAGGCTGCCGGTACCCGGCGAACTCGCGCATGCGCTAGCGGAAAGCGTGCTGGCCGCCGACATCGACGTTGCGCTGTCGTACCGAATGCAGGTCGACCATGGCTGTGCGCAGGCGCTCGAAGTGCTCACCGGCGGACTCGATCGCCATCCGGTGATTCCGGTGTTCATCAACTCCGTCGCGCCGCCGATGGCGACGTTGCGCCGCGCACGCCTGCTGGGTGATGCGATCGGCCGCTATCTCGCACGCACTGAGCGCCGCGTGCTGGTGGTCGGCTCGGGGGGCATCTCCCACGAACCGCCGGTGCCGGAGCTGATCGGCGCGTCGCCCGAAGTGGCGGAGCGGTTGATCGCAGGACGCAATCCGTCGGCCGAGTCGCGCGCGGCACGCCAGGCGAGAACCGTGGCCGCCGCCCGTTCGTTCGCGGCCGGCGACAGTCGGCTGCATCCGCTGAATCCCGAGTGGGACCGTGCGTTCCTTGCGCAGCTCGCATCCGGCGAACTGAGCGCAGTGGACGGAATGACCAACAACGCAATCACGCGTGACGGCGGCAAGTCCGCGCACGAGATCCGCACATGGGTAGCCGCGTTCGGCACGCTCGCCGCATACGGTCCATATCGAGCATCACTTGACTACTACCGCGCGATTCCCGAGTGGATCGCGGGTTTCGCCACCATGCATGCCACACCGTCGACAGTCGTCGCGGCGGTGGCCTGACCGAACTCCAGGAGACCCCGATGTCAGATTCGAACCTCGTGGCGACACTCGCCGCGCGGCTGCGCGAAGCCGAGGCGTCGCGTAGCACGATCGCGCCGCTGCGCGACGCCGCCGCCTCGGGTGGCATTCCGCCCGACGACATGGCCACGGCCTACGCGGTGCAGCAGGCTAACGTCGACCGGCGTGTCGCGGGCGGCGAGCGCATCGTCGGCCGCAAGATCGGCCTGACTTCGCTTGCAGTGCAGAAACAGCTGGGTGTCGACCAGCCCGACTTCGGCGCGCTGTTCGCGTGCATGGCCTGCGGCGACGGCGAGCCGATTTCGCTCGCGCAACTGATCCAGCCGAAGGTCGAAGCCGAAATCGCGCTCGTGCTCGAGCGCGACCTCACGCACGACAAGCACACGTTCGTCGACATCCTGCGTGCGAGCGCTTATGCGCTCGCCGCGATCGAGGTGGTGGACAGCCGGATCCGGGATTGGGACATCCGTTTCGTCGATACGGTGGCGGACAACGCGTCGAGCGCGCGCTTCGTGGTCGGCAGCCGGCCGGTGCCGCTCTCGCAATTGGATCTGACGGGGTGCGCGATGACGCTGGCACGCGAAGGAGAAGTGCTGTCGAAAGGCAGCGGCGCAGCGTGCCTCGGCAATCCGCTCAACGCGGCTGTGTGGCTGGCCGATCGCATGGTGCAGCTCGGTACGCCGTTGTGCGCCGGCGACGTGGTGCTGACCGGTGCGCTCGGCCCGATGGTCGCCGTGCGGGAGCCCGGGACTTATGTCGCGCAGATCGACGGGCTCGGCGGCGTCCGGGCAACTTTCATCGCTTAACTCAGGAATTCGCATGGTTTCCGAAAAACTCAAGGTGGCGATCATCGGCTCCGGCAACATTGGCACCGACCTGATGATCAAGATCCTCCGTCACGGCAAGCATCTGGAAATGGCGGCGATGGTCGGCATCGACGCGAATTCGGACGGCCTCGCGCGCGCGGCGCGCCTTGGCGTCGCGACCACCTACGAAGGCGTCGACGGGTTGACGCGCCTGCCGGTCTTCGACCAGATCGATTTCGTGTTCGATGCGACGTCCGCCGCTGCGCACGTGCGCAACGACGCGCTGCTGCGTGCACTCAAGCCGTCGATTCGCATGATCGACCTGACGCCTGCCGCGATCGGTCCTTACTGCGTGCCGGTCGTGAATCTCGAAGCACACATCGATGCGCCGAACGTGAACATGGTCACCTGTGGCGGGCAGGCGACGATCCCGATCGTCGCGGCCGTGTCGCACGTCGCGAAGGTGCACTACGCGGAAATCGTCGCGTCGATCAGCAGCAAATCCGCCGGCCCCGGCACGCGCGCGAACATCGACGAATTCACCGAGACGACGTCGAAGGCGATCGAGGTGGTCGGCGGTGCCGCGAAGGGCAAGGCAATCATCGTGCTGAATCCCGCCGATCCGCCGCTGATGATGCGCGACACCGTCTATACGCTGTCCGATATCGCGTCTCGTGCCGAGATCGAGGCGTCGATCGAGGAAACCGTCGCGAGAGTGCATGCATACGTGCCCGGCTACCGGCTGAAGCAAAAGGTACAGTTCGACGAGATTCCGGCGAATGCGCCGATCCATATTCCGGGCCTCGGCAAGTTCAGCGGCCTGAAGACGTCCGTGTTCGTTGAAGTGGAGGGCGCGGCGCACTACCTGCCCGCTTACGCGGGCAATCTCGACATCATGACTTCCGCCGCGCTCGCGACCGCAGAGCGCATGGCGCAGGCGCGCGTGAGCGCGTAAGGAGACTTTCACCATGAGCAAGAAGCTGTATATCTCCGACGTGACGCTGCGCGACGGCAGCCATGCCATTCGGCACCAGTACTCGATAGCGAACGTGCAGGATATCGCACGCGCGCTGGATCGCGCGAACGTAGACAGCATCGAGGTCGCGCATGGCGACGGCCTGCAGGGCTCGAGCTTCAATTACGGCTTCGGCGCGCACAGCGATCTCGAATGGATCGAGGCGGTGGCCGACGTCGTCACGCGCGCGAAGATCGCGACGCTGCTGCTGCCAGGCATCGGCACGATTCACGACCTGAAGGCCGCGTACGACGCCGGCGCGCGCATCGTGCGTGTCGCGACGCACTGCACCGAGGCCGATATCTCAAAGCAGCACATCGAATATGCGCGCGAGCTCGGCATGGACACGGTCGGCTTCCTGATGATGAGCCACATGACGACGCCGGAGAATCTGGCCGTCGAGGCGAAGAAGATGGAAAGCTACGGCGCGACCTGCATCTACGTCGTCGATTCCGGCGGCGCGCTGACGATGTCGGACGTGCGCGACCGGTTCCGTGCGGTGAAGGCGGTGCTGAAGCCCGAAACGGAAACCGGCATGCACGCGCACCACAACCTGTCGCTCGGCGTCGCGAACTCGATCGTTGCCGTGGAGGAGGGCTGCGACCGGATCGATGCGTCGCTCGCGGGAATGGGGGCGGGCGCCGGCAATGCGCCGCTCGAAGTGTTCATCGCGGCGGCCGAGCGGATGGGCTGGAACCACGGCACCGATCTCTACGCGCTCATGGATGCCGCCGACGACATCGTGCGACCGTTGCAGGACCGTCCGGTGCGCGTCGACCGAGAAACGCTCGCGCTCGGCTATGCGGGGGTGTATTCGAGCTTCCTGCGTCATTCGGAAGCGGCCGCGAAAAAGTACGACATCAGGACCGTCGATATCCTCGTCGAACTGGGCAAGCGCCGCATGGTGGGCGGCCAGGAAGACATGATCGTTGATGTCGCGCTCGATCTGAAGAAGCGTGGCGAGGCCGCATAGGAACGGACGGCAGGACCGCGCACGCCGCGGTTCGCTACGTGACAGCCGCCGGCAAGAGCGGCCTGCATATCAATCATTGGAGACTCTGGATGAATACGTCAGGAAAGGAAGGCGATACCGCGCGACATGGACGCACGGGACGCGCGACGATCACGTTGTGCCTTGCGATTGCGTTGCTCGAAGGGCTGGACCTGCAATCGGCGGGTGTGGCCGGCCCGCGCATGGCAAAGGAGTTTTCGCTCACCGTCGCACAGATGGGCTGGGCGTTCAGCGCGGGCGCGCTTGGCCTGCTGCCGGGCGCCGCGCTCGGCGGTCGGTTGGCCGACCGGTTCGGCCGCAAGCGCGTGCTGATGTGGTCGGTCGCGATGTTCGGCCTGTTCTCGCTTGCGACGACGCAGGTCTGGAGCTTCGAGAGCCTGCTCATTGCGCGATTGATGACGGGCTGCGGGCTCGGCGCCGCGATGCCGAACCTGATTGCGCTGTGCTCGGAAGCGGCGGGCCCGCGGCAGCGCGGCACGGCGGTCGGCGCGATGTACTGCGGGATGCCGTTCGGCGCGGCGATCGCCGCGGTGATCGGCATCGCGAGCGCAGGCGATGCCAATTGGCGTCACGTGTTTTACGTCGGCGGATTCGGTCCGCTCGTCATGGTGCCGCTGCTCTGGATGTTACTGCACGAGTCACGGCAGTTCGAGGTGAGCCGATCGGCCGTGACTGGCCATGTCGCCGGCCTACCCGGCGTGAGTGACGCGCTGTGGCGACACGGCCGCGCGCGTACGACCATCGCGCTGTGGATCAGCTATCTCGGCACGCTGGTCGTGCTGTATTTCCTGATGAACTGGCTGCCGTCGATGGTGCTGTCGCGCGGACTGACGCGCGTGCAGGCCAACGTCGTGCTGATGATGTTCAACATCGGCGGTGGTATCGGGGCCGTCGCGATCGCGACGCTGATGGACCGCTTCGGACGGCGCGGCACGGTGATCGGCATGTATGTCGGCGTTGCTGTTGCACTGACCACGCTGGCGAGCGCGGGTGGCGCGACGTCGATGGCGATGGGCGGTTTGCTGTGCGGGTTGTTCCTCGTCGGCGGCCAGTCTGTGCTGTATGCGCTGGCCGGCCAGGCGTATCCGACCGAAGTGCGTGGCACGGGCGTGGGTGCGGCCGTCGCCGTGGGGCGGCTCGGTTCGATTTTGGGGCCGTTGGTGGCAGGGCAGTTGTTCGCGCTCGGTCAGAGCCCGTCGATGCTGGTGTCGGCGAGCATCCCGTTGATCGTGATCGCCGCGGTGGCGGCGTTGACGGTGGTGGGAGCGTTTGCGCGGCAGCGCACGAGCGAGCCGCAGCGTGTGTAGCGATTCGGGCGGACCACGCGTGCGTGGCTCGCGATCGACATCATTCATTTTTACGGAAAGGACATCATCATGACTGCCACTACTTCATCGATCACGGAAGCGTCGACGAGCCGGTTTGCGCGCGTGAAGGACGGTGAGCTCGAACTGCAGATCCATTACAACGACACGGGCGCCGGAGCGACGGGCGACACGGTCGTGATGCTGCACGGCTCGGGGCCCGGCGCGAGCGGCTGGGCGAACTTCAACCGCAACGTCGAACCGCTGGTCGCGGCAGGCTATCGCGTGATCCTGATGGACTGCCCGGGCTGGAGCAAGAGCGATCCGATCGTCTGCACGTCCTCGCGTTCCGAACTGAACGGCCGCGTGCTGAAGGGGCTGCTCGACGTGCTCGATATCGAGCATGTGCATATTCTCGGCAACTCGATGGGCGGGCATAGCGCGGTCGCGTTCGCGCTTGGCAATCCCGGGCGCGTGGGCAAACTCGTGCTGATGGGCGGCGGCACCGGCGGCCCGAGCAATTTCGCGCCGATGCCGACCGAAGGCATCAAGCTGTTGCAGGGGCTGTATCGGGACCCGACGATCGAGAACCTGAAACGGATGATGAACGTGTTCGTCTATGACCCGAGCGCGCTGACAGACGAGCTGATGCAGGCACGCCTCGACAACATGCTCGCGCGGCGCGATCACCTCGAAAACTTCGTGAAGAGCCTCGCGGCCAATCCGAAGCAGTTCACCGACTACGGCCCGCGGTTGGGCGAGATCGCGGCGCCGACGCTCGTGATCTGGGGGCGCGACGATCGGTTCGTGCCGATGGATACCGGCTTGCGGCTGATCGCCGGAATGCAGAACGCTCAACTGCATGTGTTCAACCGGTGCGGGCACTGGGCGCAGTGGGAGCATGCGGATGCATTCAACCGGATGGTGGTCGACTTTCTGCAGAATTGAGTGCCGCGATGCGGGTGTTGCCTGCGAAAGGCCTTTCACCGATTTAGGGCTTGCGCGTCGGCCGGATCGTCGCGCTGGCCTGGATTCGAATCGCAACGATCGTTTCCGGCCGCTTCCGCGGCGGGCCCGCCTCGTGGACTGCGTGGCCAGGTTCAACGGGATCATGCTGGATCGCCTTTCACGCGGCCGCCCATGATCCTGCGCGGCCGCGCACGGTCCGGCCACTTCGAATGCAGTGGGCGCGATCTTTGTCCGCCAGGGCTCCGTGTTCAGTCGTTGCGCCTGAAAGTTGCGCGGCGCATCAGGTCCACCAGGGCGCCGAGTTCCCGCGAATGCGGCTCCGCGCGCGTGACCATCAGCAGATCGATGTGGGGAGCTGGACTGGCGAGCGTGCGGCAGCACATCGATTCGCCAACCAGCGCCTCGACATACGCCGGCAGTAGGGCTACGCCGAGCCCCATCCCGACGAGGTTCAGGTTCAGCAGGATGTTCGTCGCGACCTGCACGACATCCGGGTGGATCCCGTTGTCGGTGAAGTACCGGTCTACGATGTCGTACAGCTGCCCCGCGTAGGCCGGGTTGGTCTGGATGAACGACTGGCCGTCGAGCATTGCGGGTTCGATGTTCGCATGCGCGGCGAGCGGGTGATCGGACCGCATCAGCACGATGAGCGGTTCGGTGAGCACCACTTCCGCATGCAGGTTCGGCGCTTGCACGGGTCTACGCATGAACGCGATGTCGATGTCACCGCGCAGCAGCGCGTCCTCCTGTTCCATCGTCGGCATGCTCCGCAGTTCGACGTGCACGCCGGGACACTGCATCCGCAGCTTTGGCAGGATCGCCGGAAAGATGGCCACCTCCGCTGCTGGCACAAATCCGATTCTCACAGTCAGTGCCTGTCGCCGGCCTGTTTGACGAGCCCGTTCGACAGCGCGATCCGCCTGCGCGAGCACGAGCCGCGCTTCCGCAAGGAACACGTGGCCCGCTTCGGTGAGCTCGACCTTACGCTTCGAGCGCTCGAGCAATTGCGTGCCGACCTCGTCCTCGAGATCGCGAATCTGTTGGCTCAGCGACGGCTGTGCCGTGTGCAGCCGTTGCGCGGCGCGCGTGAAGTTCAGCTCATCGGCGACCGCAACAAAATAACGTAGGTGTCGGAGTTCCATTCGGCTGTCATCGCCAAAACGTCTAACGGCAAACAAACAAACTATTTCACAACGAATGCACGGACGGCGATCATCGTCGCGTGCCTGTCCGTATGGAACGGATGGTGCCACGGAGGAGACGCAAATGACAGAGAAGCTTGACATCGACGCACTCGTCGACGCACGCAACGGCCGCGTGACGTCGTCGATCTATACCGATCCGGCGATCTATGCGCTGGAGCTAGAACGCATCTTCGGCCGTTGCTGGCTGTTCCTCGCGCATGTGAGCCAGATTCCGAGGGCCGGTGATTTCTTCAACACGTACATGGGCGAGGATCCCGTCGTCGTCGTGCGGCAGAAGGACGGCTCGGTGAAGGCATTCCTGAACCAGTGCCGGCATCGCTCGATGCGGGTGAGCTTCGCCGACTCCGGCAATGCGCGCTCATTTACGTGCCCGTATCACGGCTGGTCGTACGGCACGGATGGCACGCTGATCGACGTGCCGCTCGAGGCGCGCGCGTTTCCGCACGGGCTGTGCAAGCAGCATCTCGGGCTGCAGGAAGTCACGCGTGTTGCAATCTACAAGGGGCTGATTTTCGGCAACTGGGACCCCGATGCGCCAGATCTCGACGCCTATATGGGCGACATCGCGTGGTATCTCGATGGCGTGCTGGACCGCCGAGAAGGGGGCACCGAGATCGTCGGCGGCGTGCACAAGTGGGTGATCGACTGCAACTGGAAATTCCCGGCCGAGCAGTTCGCGAGCGACCAGTATCACGCGCTGTACTCGCATGCGTCGGCGATCGAGGTGCTCGGCGCGAAGGCCGGTGCCAGCGACAAGGCTCTCGGTGCGGGGCAGACCGCGCGGCCCGTGTGGGAGACTGCAAAGGACGCGCTGCAGTATGGTCAGGCCGGCCACGGCAGCGGCTTCTTCTTCACCGAGGAGCCGGACGCGAATGTGTGGGTGGACGGCGAAGTGTCCCAGTACTTCCGCGATACGTATGAAGAAGCAAAGGCGCGTCTGGGGGAAGTGCGCGCGCGCCGTCTCGCGGGCCACAACAACCTGTTCCCGACGATGTCCTGGCTGAATGGCACCGCGACGTTGCGTGTGTGGCATCCGCGCGGCCCGAATCAGGTCGAGGTGTGGGCGTTCTGCATCGCGGACAAGGATGCGTCGGACGAAGTGAAGTCGGCGTTCGAGCGCAGCGCGACACGCGCGTTCGGCCCGGCCGGCTTCCTTGAGCAGGACGATTCGGAGAACTGGGTCGAGGTGCAGAAAGTGCTGCGCGGCAGCCGCGCGCGCAAGACGCAGCTCTGCGTCGAAATGGGCCTGGGCGGCGAGCGTGTACGCGCAGACGGCATTCCGGGCATCACCAACTACATCTTCTCGGAAACGGCGGCGCGCGGGATGTACCGCCGTTGGGCCGACCTGTTGCTGTCGGACAGTTGGGACGAAGTCGAGCGCCGGACGCGCGACTATGAACGGGAGTTGCTGAAATGAACGACGCCGTCACGATCGAACGGGTGCCGGTGACACCGGCGCTGCATCACGCCATCACGCAGTTCTTGTATCGCGAGGCCGACTGCCTCGATACATGGCGCTTTCGCGACTGGCTCGCGCTGCTGAGCCACGATGTGCAGTACACGATGCGCACGACCGTCAACGCCCAGACGCGCGATCGCCGCAAGGGCGTGCAGCCGCCCACCACCTGGATCTTCAACGACACGAAGGCGCAGCTGGAGCGCCGCATCGCACGGCTCGAGACGGGCATGGCGTGGGCTGAGGAGCCGCCTTCGCGCACGCGGCATCTGCTCGCGAACGTTCGGGTCGAGCCGGCCGACGCCCACGGAGAATACGACGTGTACGTCAACTATCTGCTGTATCGCTCGCAGAAGGAGCGCGACGAGACGTTCTATGTCGGGGCACGCCGCGACCGCGTGCGTCGTGCGGACGACGTCGGTGGCTGGCACATATGCCGTCGCGAGATCGTTCTCGACCAGGCGGTGCTGTCTTCCCATAACCTCAGTGTGCTCTTTTGATCATGGCTCGAATTCTCGTAGGACCCATCGAAGCGCTCGCCGACGGCGACGCGACGCGCGTAAGCGGTGCACACGGCGCAATCGCGGTGTTTCGCGTGCAGGGTGCGTATTACGCGCTGTCCGATCGCTGCACGCACGGCAACGCGTCCATGTCAGACGGCTATGTCGAAGACGACGCGACAGTCGAATGCCCACTGCATGCCGCGCGCTTTTGCCTGAAGACCGGCGCGGCGCTGTGCCAGCCTGCGACCGACGCGCTGCGTACGTTCCCGATCGTCGTCGACGCAGGTGTGTTGTACGTCGACGAGCCGGAGCTCGCATGAGCTGGCTCGATGGAGAAGTCGCGCTGATCACCGGGGGTGGGTCGGGCCTCGGGCTTGCGCTCGTCGAGCGGTTTCTCGCTGAAGGAGCGCGCGTCGGCGTGCTGGAACGTTTGGCGGACAAGGTCGACGCATTGCACGCGCGCTTCGGTGCGGACATTGAGATCGTGCACGGAGACGTGCGTGTGTATGACGACAACCGTCGCGCGGTCGACGCGACCGTCGCGCGTTTCGGCAAGCTCGATACGTTCATCGGCAACGCCGCGCTGTGGGATCACGGTGCCAGCCTGCTAGGCTTGTCGCCGGAGCGGCTCGATAGCGGATTCGACGAACTGTTCGCGGTCAACGTGAAAGGGTACCTGCTCGGTGCGAAGGCGGCTGCCGGCGCGCTGGTTGCATCGCACGGCAGCATGATCTTCACGCTGTCGAACGCGGCGTTCTATCCGGGTGGCGGCGGTCCGTTGTACACGGCGAGCAAGCACGCGGCGGTCGGTCTGATTCGCGAGCTGGCATACGAGCTTGCGCCGCACGTGCGCGTGAACGGCGTGGGGCCGTGCGGGATGGCGAGCGACCTGCGCGGACCCGACGCACTGGGACAGTCGCAGCAGCGCATCATGGATACGCGGACCCCAGAGGCGATCGCCAGTATCCTGCCGCTGCAGTTCTTTCCGGCGCCTGCGGATTTCACCGGACCGTTCGTGCTGCTTGCATCGCGTGCGAACAATCGCACGCTATCCGGCGTGATGATCCAGGCCGACGCGGGGCTCGGCATTCGCGGGATCCGCCATGTCGCAGGGGGCCTCCATGTCTCACATACATGAAGCGGGTGGTGCGGTCAGGGGCGGCGCCTGCGTGATCGTGGGCGCCGGGCAGGCGGGCGCGACTGCGGCAGCCGAGTTGCGGCGGCGCGGCTTCGACGGGCCCGTCGTGCTGATCGGCGATGAACCGCATCTGCCGTACGAGCGACCACCGTTGTCGAAAGAGATGTTGCTGAAACCGGACGGCGCGCGCATTGCGCTTCATCCGGAGACGTTCTACGCTGAACAGCGGATCGAGCTGAGGCTCGGCACGCGCGTCACGGCGATCGATCCGGCGCAACGCACGCTGACGTTCGCCGATGGGACGTCGCTCGGGTTTGGCAAGTTGCTGCTGGCGACGGGTGCACGGGTCAGGAGGCTGCCGATGCTCGACCGGCTGGGTCCTGGTGTGCATACCTTGCGTACGCTTGACGACGCGAAAGCACTGCGTCGAGCGCTTCACGGCGGCATGCGGCTGTTGATCGTCGGCGGCGGCGTGATCGGGATGGAGCTCGCGTCGAGCGCGATCGAGCTTGGCGCGCGGGTGACGGTGATCGAGCAGGCGCCCGACGTGATGGTGCGCTGCGCGCCGCTGCCGGTGCGTTCACATCTGCTCGCGCTGCATCGTGCACGGGGCGTCGATGTGCGGACCGGCGTGAGGCTGCTCGACGCGGCGCGCGACGCCAATGGGTTCGTGTTGACGCTTGAAGATGGCACCGCCGTACGCGGCGATGCCGTTGTCTACGGGATCGGCGTCGAACCGGACGATGCGCTCGCGCGGGACGCCGGCCTGCGCACGGACGGCGCGATTCTCGTCGACCCCGCCTGCCGGACGTCGCATCCAGACATATTCGCAGCCGGCGACAACACAGCCGAAGTCGACCCCCGCGGCGGCCCGCATCTGCGTCAGGAAAGCTGGGACAACGCAAATCGACAGGCCGCGCGTGCGACCTCGGCGATGCTCGGTGAGCCGGACGACTCACCGTACGTGCGGTGGTTCTGGACCGATCAGTGCGGCGTGAACGTGCAGTTTGCTGGCGACATGACAGCGTCCGAATGGATCGAGCGAGGCGATCTCTCCAGATCCACCTGCGTATTGGTTGGGTTGCGCGACGGCGTGGTGACGGCGGGTGTGACGCTCAATCGTGGGCGCGACATGCGCTGCGTACGTACTCTGATCGAGCGACGCGCCGTGCTCCCGGCGGACGTCCTCGGCGATTGTGCGCATGATCTCCGCGCGCTAGCGAATAATGCGTGAAGTAGAACGCGCCCCCGGGCCGGTAGCCCAGCGGCAGTGGCGGCATTTGCCGCGCAGCTTACAGCAAGGTGCGCTCGCTTGCTTGACCTGCGCGACAAGCGGGATCCCGCAGTGAGGCGCGAAGTCAGGAAAGCGAGCTATAGCCTCTTGAATGTGGTCACGTATCTCAACAGTGACGTCGATTCGCTGTGAAGAAAGATGTGCCGCACGGCCTCTTACACAGATGATCTTCTGTTACTGCAAAGTCGTGTTCCCGTAGCCAGTGTGCGAGGTCGACCGACATTATCGGACGTGACCTTTGCGTAGCCTTCTTCGGTCCAGTTTGGAGGGTCGTACTGGCTCTCCAGCTCATGCTCCACTGAGTGAATTTTTAGAAAGCTCGGCAAAATCCGGTGCAACTTTCGGTGCTTTTTTACATTTGCGACGAATGCCCCAGGATTGGCCGCGCATCAAGCCAAATAGCCCGCGTCGTCTTTTATCCAAATATTCACGGTCATCTTTAGCCAATCTCGTTGTGTCAGCACCGCAGTCAAAAAGCGCAGAAGTAGGTCTTGGCGTAGCTTTGTTCGCCGAGCCTTGTCAGATAAGGCGCAGGTACTACTGCATCATTGGGGTGACGGGGCAGGTGCTGCGGTGGGTTGCATGCTCATGTGACCGGGAAAAGTTGCTTTGGCTGCCTGAGCAATACAGCGGTCGAAGTTCGCCGTACGGCCAGTTGTCGGCGATGGCGAGCGGCAGCTATCGGCTGCGGATTCAACCCGTCGATGCAACACACTTGAGGCTGCATAGCAGCAAGGAGTGGACGGTCGACTGCCCTAGTCGGATGTCCGCATCAGACTAACTATTGCCCTTCGATCTGAGCGTACCGAATAGCGCGTTTGGTATATATCGTAAACCCGTTGTTTATCGGCCGGCACGTCGAAATTTGACCGTTCTTAACGATCTGTCATGCCCCGCTGCGATAGTTTAGCAGTCACTAGTTCTCGGCGCGCATGACACGATCTGCAGCATCAGTGCGTGACTACTCGTCGATATCGGTGTGCGACGTTCGTTCGAAACTCTTGTTCTGGACTTCCGATGAATCAGAAAAGCATGCTTTCTCGCCTTGTTAGGGGGAGGCCGAGCGTTCGTGGCGAGGCGTTGGCGTGTTTGTCTCTCGCGCAAACGTTCCGAGTGGTGCCCGTTATGGGCAGCATGTTGTTTCTTACCGCATGCGCATCGGGGCCGGCTTATGTTGACGTCGCCGCATCGATTCCGCATCTAAACTCAAGTGTTGGTCGCATCTATTTCCTCAGGTCTGCGTCGCCGCTGGGTGCCGCGATCCAGCCGGATATACGGCTCAACGGCCGAGTGGTCGGGCAATCCAAGCCAGGGGGATTCTTCTTTGTCGATGAGTCACCTGGATCTTATACCGTGGTTACGACCACCGAGGTCGATCGCAAGATAACGTTCGATGTGGAGGCTGGCCAAACGCGGTATGTACGCACGTCTGTCGGCTTCGGACTGCTCGTCGGGCACGTGACGCCGTCGCTCGTACCCCCAGACGTTGCAGAGACGGAAATCCGGGAACTCCGATACACGGGCGCCCCGCTTTCGACCGCAATCGCTACAGCACACGCGTCCCAAGCGACCGTGGCCACTCCACCAGCGGCTTCGACGGCAATCGTGTCTTTATCGTCCGATAGCGTGTTGAAGCGAGTGACGACCAGCGGTAAGGAAGTCAGGCTTTCGAGGCACGCAACGTGGAACAGGCGATGCGTTAGCGGACAAGCACCCGACTTGATGTTTATTCGTCAACCGGAGCATGGGCGCATAGAAGTACGGGACGAGTCATTTCAGCTTGCCGGTACAGCATCAACATCTAACTCGTGCGACGGAGCCACGGTGCTTGGTAAGGTCGTTTACTACATACCCAGTCCCGACTATCGTGGGCCCGATCAAGTGGACTATCGAATTTCGTCTCAGTATCGCACTTATACACGGACCGTATCCATCGAAGTAAATTAAACGTACACAAGGATAGCCGAGCCGAATTTAGAAGGTGCGACTAAATGGACTACAGTGCATTCAAGGTGCTAGTATTGGACGCCATTGCCACGCGCGACGGTGACTTGAGCTGGTGCTAACTTGATCGGCTTCTTGTTTTGGTAAATCAAAAAATGTCGACATCATTGATGTCTGCTCTAGCTGAACTTGAGAAAGAGGGCAAAATCTGTCGCGTCGAAGATGCGAACCCGTCCCAGCCGCGTTATGCCCGTTCCCCGAATGAATAATGTTAGCCAAGACCAATGCCACGAGCGGGAGTGGTCGAAGTCCGCCATCCGACTAGTTGTCGGTGATGGCGAGCGGCAGCCATGAAGAGCCGTTCAACGCAGTTGTGTCGATCATCGATAATCACGGAGGCAGGGACCGTTCGGTTATTAAATTTTTCACGACAAGCGAAACAAAAGAGTCTGCGATGAAAAAAGTAACCTTGCTGATGTAAATTTTATTTTTTTCATATATGACTGCCGCTTCTGCAAATGCTTATATTACACCCAATTCAACTACACTCGATCGCAATCAACAAATCGACGGAGATCTGATCCAGAGAATGAGCGTGATGAATAAAAATCTGTCTATCATGGTTGGGAGGCGTGAGCGACTGGATCGAGTAATGGCGATGAATCACATGATAATTTACATGTACACACATCGTTAATGTAAATAAATCACTCGTAGGCACTCAGCAGTTTGCCGCGGAGTTGCGTCCGAAATTAATTGGCGCGGTATGTACAGGTGACCTGATGAAGGATGTTAGAGATAATAGCATTCCGGTCACTTACGACTATCGATGGGAAGATAGCACCTCGGTTACGACGATCACGATCAGGCCGGAAGACTGTAAACATTGATGACCGTGTACTTTTTGTTGACAACGCGTCGAACTGAGTCAATCAGCATGCAGCCAGTCGGCCAGTTGGAGATGTTCGATGGAAAGGCCGTTCGTCAGCTTTAGGAGAATCCACATGGCAGCAACGGGTCGGCAAGCGACATCCACGGAATTCCACGAAGAACCAATAAGAAACCGCCGGCGCATGCCGGCGGTTTCGGTTTTCGGCCCGGTCGCTCGCGCGACGGAGCCGGGTATCAGGCCTTGATTTCCGGCCCGCGTGCGGCCGGTCGGGCCGGCGCTGCCTGTGCCGGTGCCGGCCCGATCGACTGCGTGGGCGGCTGCGCCGGCACGATCACGACGACCGGTTCCGGCATTGCCCAGATCGGCATCGCGAAGCCGACCGGTTGCGGCATCGGCATTGCGAGCGCGTCGCCCAGCGTCGCGTGCTGCAACATCATCATCTGCTGCTGCATCGCGATCATCTGCGCCTGGGCTGCCTGGATCTGTCGCAGCGCGGCCGCCGGCGGCACGCCGCCCGACGACGACGTCTGCATCTCGAAGCTCGCGCCGCCATGCGGGCTGTGCCAGCTCCACGAGCTGACCTTCATCGGGCCGAGCGCCGTGTGGACGACGTGCGTTTCGGCTTTCACGGGCACGGCGTGCCCGTCGACATTGACGAACATCGGCTGTGCGGCCGGGGCGTTGGCGGCCTGCCCGGCCAGGGCGAGCACGGGCATCAGCGCCAGCGCGCCCGCTGCCATATACGAACGGAATCGCATAGATCGTATCTCCATCAAACGAAACTGATCGAATCAACAACGAACGAATCGTGCGGCTCACGGATGGAGCCATGAGTGAATATGCGGGCACAGGCTTAAGTCAGGATTAAAAGCGGCGCAGGCCCGCGGCAAGCACCTGTCCCGTGCAGTCGCGACCGATCCGATGCAGGGTGCATAGCCGGTTTCCGGCTGTGCCGCAATCGGCATTCAACCTCGCCCGCGCCATGGGATTCCTGTCGCGTCGCGCAACAACAGGCACAATGTGCGATTGGCCGCGCACCGCTGTTCGTGATTCGAACAAATTGGCGCGTGTTGCCGCCGTCCGAATCCTTCCCGGTTGTCATGAACGCCTCGCTCACTCCTGCGCGCGAATCGAACTCGCCGCGCTTCCTGCTGTTCCTGATCTGCCTGTTCGCCTCCGCCGGCCAGCTCGCGATCGACATCTACGTGCCCGCGCTGCCCGACATGGCGCGCTCGTTCGCGACGACGCCGCAGGCGATCCAGTCGAGCGTGTCCGGCTACATGGCCGCCTATGCGCTCGGCCAGCTGATCTTCGGCCCGATCGCCGATGCGTACGGGCGCAAGCGCGTGCTCGCGTTCGGGCTCGTGATCTACACGATCGGCTGCCTGCTGTCGCTCGGCGCGCCGAACCTCGAGACGTTCGTGCTGGCGCGCTGCCTGCAGGGCTTCGGGATCGCGACCACGAACCTGCTCGCGAAGGCGATCATCACCGATTCGTTCTCCGGCCAGGCGCTGATGCATGCGTTCACGTACATGTCGATCGCGTGGGGCCTCGCGCCGATCATCGCGCCAGTGATCGGCGCGCACCTGCAGGAATGGTTCGGCTGGCGCGCGTGCCTCGTGTTCCTGCTCGTGTATTCGCTCGTGATGTGGGCGTTGTTGTGGCACTACCGCGAAACCTTGCCGAAACCTGTGCATCTCGAGCCGCGCACGCTGATGACGAACGCGGGCAAGGTGCTCGCGAGCCCGGTGTTCCAGAGCTGCTTCCTCGCGCAGGGGCTGTGCTACAGCATCCTGCTGGTGTTCAACATCGTCGGGCCGTTCATGGTACAGACGACGCTGCACAAGCCGCCGACCTTCTTCGGCTATCTCGCGCTCGGGATCGGCCTGATGTATTTCCTCGGCGGGCTGTCGAACCGGATTCACGGGCACGGGCTGCCGAGCGCCGAACAGCGGTTGCGTATCGGCGCGCGCGTGATGGCGGGCGCCGCCGTCGCGATGCTCGTGCTGGCGTTGGTCGTCGGCCTGCGCGTGTGGACGCTCGCGATGCCGGTGCTCGTGATGGGCTTCTGCGCGGGCGCGATGTATCCGACGCTGATGGCCAAGGGCAACTCGCTGTTTCCTCACATCGCGGGGCTGACCAGTGCGATCCTGGGATGCGCGCTGCTGCTCGTGTCGTCCGCGATGATGGGCCTCGCCGGCTTCGTGTCGATCCAGGTGCTGACGCCGCTCGCGGTGTTCTTCGTCGCGCTGTCGTTCATCGTCGTGTGGATGGTGACGAAGCTGCTGCGCTACCTGACGCAGCAGCACGCCGCGACCGTCGCGTGCGGCAGCGGCGAGGCCGCATAAGCGCATCGCTCATGAATGGCGCGATCACGAACGGTGGGCGTTGCCGGCCGATACGGGCGCCGATGCCGACACGGCAATCGCAGCGGGCGCCTGACCGCCCGATTCTTGCCTCGCGGCAGTGCCGCCTATAGCGGCTGCGCCGCGCCCGCCTGAGTCAACAGCGAAACCGCGGTCGCATCCGGCATCCCGTTCGAATCGATCGCGCCGGCCTTCGCCAGCGCGGCGAGATCGCTGTCGACGCCCGGTTGCCCGACCACGAACGGCGTCGTCAGGAACGCGGGCGTCGACAGCGTGACTGCATAGCGCTGCTGCAGATTCGTCACCACCGCCGATTGCGCGGCCTGCACCGTATTCGCGTTGTTCATCACCTGCTGGAAGTGCGCATTGCCCTGGAAGTTGCCGATCAACCCGGCCGTGTTCGTGCCGAGCTGCGCGGCGAGATAGACGAGCAGCAGCTCGGTCTCGGGCGTCGTGTTGAAGGTGCCCCCCGCATACGCGAGCGAGTGCAGGCTCGTGCCCCCCGATGCGACGGTAATCACGCATGGAAGCGCGGCGTTGACGGTGATGCGGTAGTTGCCGCCGCCGTCGGTCAGCGTCGTCGCCGAGCCTTGCGCGCAACTGACCGTCACCGATGCGCTCGCGAGCGCGCCGCCGGTGGCGGCCGTGCCCGACAGCGCGACAGTCTGCGTGTTGTCGTTGAAGCAGACGTCCACGCCGAAGCACGCGTCGCCGTTGCAGGCTGCAACGGTTACGAGGGTTGCGGCGCAGACAGTGCCCAGCGCAGGGCGGATGAAGCGCGGATGACGAAGATTCATGGTCGCGGTCAGTCGCAGGAGGGGGCAACCGTTGGGCGGCACAGGTGCGGCGCCGTTCATATTCTATGTCCCGGATCCGGGCGATGCTTGCCCGTTTTCATGGCGGATCGCGCGCAGGATGCGTTTCCGACGGACACTTTTCGCCACGTTTGCTCACACGAACGGCGCCGCCGCACTGCAGCAACACGGCAACCGCCCGGCTCTGGAACCTTTCGATTCCCTTCACGATTGGTTATGCTGCGGGACGATTAAAAAACGACGAGAGAATGCGCCGTTCCCGACGGAACCGGCGCTTGGTTTCCGACATGAATCTGAAACGACTGACGGGCCGGCCAGGCTTTCCGGATTGCGAGGGCGATCCGGTTTCGATCGCATGTACTTCCCGCACTCCCGTGCGAACCGCACGCCTGCGCGGCAATGCCAGCGGCACGGCCTGGGCGGTGCTGGCTGCCGTGCTGCTGGCGGGCGCGGCGCTCCTTTGCGGCGCGGCTGTCGGCGGCGATGGCAGTGGCGCCACCCCGTTGGTGGCCGGCGCGCCGTCGGCCTGCACGGACGTGGCGGCCGCAGCTTCCTATCCCGTCGCGAACGATCCCGAAGCACCGCCGCCGCTGAAAGGCCGCGTGACCGACATGACGGGCGCGCTGAGCGCCGCGTGCGCGTCGGAGCTGACCGAGCGCCTCGCCGATCTCGAACGTCGCCTCGGCGTGCAGATGGCAATCCTGCTGGTCGGCTCGACCGGCCACTCGACGATCGAGCAATTCGCGACCGCGGTGTTCGAAAAATGGCGTCTCGGCGAGAGCAAAATCGACAACGGGCTGCTGCTCGTCGCCGCGCTCAACGATCACACAGTGCGGATCGAGGTCGGATACGGCCTCGAAGGCGCAATTCCGGACATCGTCGCGGGGCGCATCATCCGCGAGCGCATCGTGCCGGCGTTTCGCGAGAAGCGGATCGAAGCCGGCGTGAGCGACGCGGTCGATGCGCTGGCGCGCGAGATGACGCCGCCGGAAATGGCGGCATCGGACAGCGCGCCGGCCGGCGACGAAGCGGCGCTCGCGTCGTCCCGCGACACGAGGCGGCTGTCGAACGGCTTGCCTGACCAACCCCCGGCCGACACGGGCAGCTTCATGTTCTGGTTGCTGCTCGGGCTGATCGGCGTCGCGCTGGGCGCCGTCACCGAATGGCGCAAGCTGCGCTGGCAGGTGATGTTGCCGGTCAGTTACCTCGTCGCGACGATCGTGCCGGCCGCGATGCTGCCGGTCGGCGCGATCTTCAACGGCGATGTCGAAGCGATCCTGGGCGTGCTGGCGATCGTCCCGACGGGCGCCGGTGCGGGTGCGTGGCTGCTCGGCATCGGCGTCGTTCGTTCCGCACGCATTCGCAAGTACACGGCGATCGTCGGCGGGGCGCTGCTGGCGCTGATCGGGATCGGGCATCTGTTGGGATATTCGCCCGGCGAGGTCCTGGTGGCGGTTTTCTGCGTGGTGGTGGCGATCCTGTGGATCGCCGAAAAACTGACGGGCGGCGGCTCCTCGTCCAGTGGTTCCTCGTCGTCGGGCTTCAAATGGCCGTCGTCCGGCTCGCGTTCGTCCGGCTCCGGTTCGTCCGACTCCTTCAGCGGCGGTGGCGGCTCGAGCGGCGGCGGTGGTGCATCGGGCCGCTGGTAGCCGCCGTATGTGGCGTGGCCGCGCCAGTCCTTTTCATTTACCGCTCCGACTGGGGCATTCAACGGGAAACATCAAGCAATGAAATGGTTTCGAATCCTGCTCGTGTGCTGCGTGCTCGCGCCGCTCGCCGGTTGCGGCTATAACGCGATCCAGTCGTCGGACGAGGACGTCAACGCGGCGTGGTCCGAGGTGCTGAACCAGTATCAGCGACGTGCCGACCTCGTGCCGAACCTTGCCGCGGCAGTGAAGGGGTATGCGTCGCACGAGGAGCGCGTGCTGACCGAGGTCGCGTCGGCCCGCGCGCGCGTGGGCAGCGTGCAGATGACGCCGGAGATGGCGAAGGATCCTGCCGCGCTGGCGGCGTTCGATCAGCGGCAGGGTGAATTGTCGGGCGCGCTGAGCCGGTTGATGGTGGTGTCGGAGCGTTATCCGGAACTGAAGGCGAACGAGGCGTTTCGCGACCTGCAGACGCAGCTCGAAGGCACAGAAAACCGTATCGCGGTCGCGCGCGGCCGCTACATCAAGACGGTGCAGCAGTACAACGTGCAGATCCGCCAGTTCCCCGGTGTCGTGATCGCGCGGATCTTCGACTACCAGCCGCGCCCGAACTTCAGCGTCGGGAACGAAGCGGCGATCTCCACCGCACCCGTCATCGACTTCTCCGCGCCAGCGCCGAAGGCGAATGCAGCCGGCCAGTAAGGCCGGTAAGCGGCCGGCTCACGCGCTCAGGGTTTGCGCGCGGCGGGCTTCGCGAACGCGCCGCGCACCTCGAAGCCGATCGCATCCGCGACGTTGCCGCGTGCATCGACGAGTTCGAGCCGGTGCCGTCCCGGCCACGGCATCCATGCGACGCGGTCGGCATGGCCGATCACCTTGTCGTCGAGCCGCCATGCAAAGCGACCGGCGTGTCCGGACGAACGCTCGAACCAGATCCGCTGGTTTTTCGGCGGAATGTCCGGATCGATCGCGAAGATCGTGCCGTCGGTCGGCGTGCCGATCGTCAGCGGCGCACGTGCGCCGTCCTTGCCCGGCGTGACGGGCGCGGCGAGCCGGATCGTGTCGAGCGCCGTCCCTGCAAGGAACCACTCGTTGCGCGACGGCTCGAGGTCGCGCTCGAACGTGATGCGGCGCATTTCGACACCGGCAGGCGGGCGCGGCGCGCGGCTCGGCAGGTCGCGGTGCAGATAGCCGACGACGGCCGACCAGACCGGTGACGCGCCCGTCACGCCCGACACGTCCCACATCGGCGAGCCGTCCGCATTGCCGACCCACACGCCGACTGTATAGCGCGACGTGAAGCCGACGGTCCAGTTGTCGCGCATGTCCTTGCTCGTGCCGGTCTTGACCGCCGAGAAGAAGCGCGTCGCGAGCGGGTTGTCGAAGCCGAACGTGCGCACGCGCGCGTTGTTGTCCGAGATGATGTCGGTAACGATGAAGGTGGCCGCTTCGCTGAACACGCGCGTGCCGTCATTCGCGCGTGTCGTCGTTGCGGCCGGAGCCGGCGCCGGTGCGCCGGCGGCGGGTGCTGCCGCAGGCAGGTCGACGGTCTTGCGCGCGACGCCGCCGTTCGCGAGCGCGCGATACGCATTGGTCAGCGACAGCAGCGTGACGTCCGCGCTGCCGAGCGCGAGGCTGAAGCCGTAATAGTCGCCTTCCTGCGCGAGCGGCAGGCCGAGCGCGGTCAGCGTGCGCGCGAAGCGGTGCGGCGTGACGAGCACGAGCGTGCGCACGGCCGGCACGTTCAGCGAGCCGCCGAGCGCGCTGCGCACGCTCACCCAGCCCTTGAAGTCCTTGTCGTAGTTCTGCGGAATGTACAGGCCGCCGCCGGCGGCGAGGTTGATCGGCGCGTCGTCGAGCAGCGACGCGGCGGTCAGCCGCTTCTCGTCGATCGCCTGCGCATAGAGGAACGGCTTGAGCGTCGAGCCGGCCTGGCGCGGCGCGAGGACGGCGTCGACGTCGCGCGCGCTCGACAGCGCCCCCGACGAGCCGACCCATGCGCGAATCTCGCCGGTCGCGTTGTCGATCACGACCACCGCGCCATCCTGCACGTTGCGCCGGTGCGCGGGCGCGTTGAGCTCGGTCAGCGCGCGCGTCAGCGTGTCGCGCGCAAAGCGCTGCAGCGGCGCATCGAGCGTCGTGCGTACCTGTGCGCCGGCCTTCGGCCGGACCTCGGCCGCGATGCGCCGCGCGAAGTGCGGGGCGAGCGCGGCGCCGTCGTCGTGCACGGCGTTGGCCGGGCGCGCGGTCACGAGCTGCACGTAGCCGTCGAGCGACGCGCACGCCTGCTCCGCGTGCATGTCGCGCAGGATCCGGCACGCGCGCTCGGCGACTTTCGCGGGTGCCGCGTTGGGCGCGCGCACCAGCGCGGCGGCGATCGCGGCCTCGCGTGCGTCGAGGCCGGACGGCGCCTTGCCGAACAGCACCTGCGACAGCGCGGCGAGCCCGACCGTCTCGCCGCGAAACGGCACGAGATTCAGGTACGCCTCCAGGATCTGGTCCTTGCGCCAGCCGCGTTCGAGCAGCAGCGCGTTCATCGCCTGCGTGGCCTTCTGCGGCAGCGAGCGCTGGCCCGAGCGGCGCGGCGAATCGCTGAGCAGCCCGGCGAGCTGCATCGTCACGGTCGACGCGCCGCGCGTGCGCTCGTTCCACAAGTTGCCCCAGGCCGCGCCGGCAATCCCGCGCCAGTCGACGCCGCTGTGTTCGTAGAAGCGCTTGTCTTCCGACACGACGATCGCTTCGCGGAACGCGGGCGACACGTCGGTGAGCGACACCCATTCGCCGCGGCGTTCGGTCAGATCGACGCGCGTGCGCTGCAGCGGCGTGCCGTCGCGCGCGAGCAGCACCCAGTCGGAACTGCGCCAGTTGCGGCGCACGTCGTCGTAGCCGGGCAGCGCATGCGCGACGAGCGGCACGGAGAGCACGACGGCGACGAATACGCGGCCGGCGAAACGCGCCGGCCGCGGCAATACCTGATCGATCATCGCTTGCTCACGACTTGTTCGTGTCGGCCGGCTTCACGGTCATCGGCGGGTTCGGCCACAGGCCGTACACGGACGGCGCGTACAGCGCTTCGACACGCGTCGGCGGCAACCCGAACGTACCGACGTTGTTCAGCCGCACCGTGTATTCGACCGAGAATTTGCCTTTCGGCAAATAGTCGTAATACGCGCGGTAGCCGTCGAAATCGCGTTCGATGAACGACGGCCACGCGCCGTCCGGCGTTTTCTCGCCCTGGGTCGCGGCTTCCGAATCGCGGCCGAGGCCCGAACCGAGGATCGTCGCGCCGGACGGAATCGGATCGTTGACGACGACCCACGTCATGTCGCTCTGCGCATCGATGTCGAGATGCACGCGCACGACGTCGCCGCGCGTAAGCACACCCTTGACGGCGGGTGACACGGGCGTGATCGTCTTCGTGATCCGGTAGCCGGCCGCGAACGGCGAGCGCAGCGGCACGGCCGCGAGGCTCTCGACGGTCGCCCACGGGCGGCCCGTGCCGTCCTGCGTGACGGACAGCGTGGCCGGTGCCTGCGATGCGCGCGACCACGGCATCAGCACGCTGCGTGCCGTGGCGGCCCGCGTCGCGGCGGTGGCCGACGCGGAGGTATCGGCGGGCGCCTGCGACCACGGGATCGCGCGGTCGTTGCCGCCGAGCGCGATCTTCGTCGTGCCGGTGACGGGCGTGCTCTCGTAGGTGCGTGAGAAGCGCTCGACCGCGAGCAGGCCGAGTGCGTTCGACGTCGTCGTCTGCCATGCGCCCTGGCGCTGCAGCGCCAGCAGGCCGGTCGTCACGCGCGGCATCTCGTCCTTCCATGCCGGGTCGCCCGCGAATTCGAGCGCGAGACGTGCGGCGTTGGTCTCGTTGCTCGTCATCAGCCACCACAGGTCGTCGTCGCGCGCGGTCGAGAACACGAGCTGCGTGCCCTGGTACGTGAGGCGCGCCCGCAGGATCTGCTCGACCTGCGCGCGTTTCTCGTCGCGTTGCGGGATGTCCTTCACGCGCGTGAGGATCGCGTGATAGTCGATCAGCGCCGACGTCGGCCACTGGTTCGGCGCGATCTCGATCGAGCCGAGCATGCGGCCCTGGGCGGCGCCGTAACGCGACAGGGCCTCGATCGCGGCGAGCTTGCGCAGGTCGCGATCCTGGCGCGGCGCCCATGTGTTGCGCTCGATGCGGCCGTCGACGAAGCGTGCGAGCCCGGCTTCCAGCTGCGTGCGCATGTCTTCCGGCAACGCGAAGCGCGGGTCGAGGCGGCTCGCCTCGTCGGACACCACCAGCAGGTACGACGACAGCGTCGGGCTGCCATGGTGCGAATCGTCGGACGACGGCGGAAAGTAGCTCGCGAGCCCGTCGCTGTCGAGGTAGACGGGCATGCGTGCCACCAGCGCCTGCCATTGCGCGGGGTCGTGCAGGCCGATCGCGCGCGACGCCTGCTGCTCGAGGCAGCGGTACGGGTAGCGTTCGAACCAGCGCCGCACGCCGGGCAGGCCGTCCGCCAGCTTCGATTGCAGCGACACGGCGATGCCGCCGCGCGGTGTGCCCTGTGCGTTGTTGACGGCACCGGCCGGTGCCGACACGGGCACCGTCAGCGTGCCGTCGACCTGCGCGAGCGTGGCCTGCTGCACGGTCACCGGCAGCGCGGGCACGACCTTCTGCGTGACGGCCAGCGCATCGGAGGCGCGCTTGCCGCCTTGCTCGGCCGCCTCGATGCGCCAGTTCAGCGCGCCGGCCGCGTCGAGCGCCTGCTCGGGCACGGTGATCGTCCACGCTAGCTCGGTCGCCGCGTTGGCCGCGAGCGATACGGTTTGCGGTGCGACATCGAGGCCCGTCACGCGCGGCGTCACGACGACCTGCATCGCGCGGTCGGTCGTGTTGCGCAGCGTGACCTGCGCGCGGAACGCATCGCCTTCGCGCACGAGCGGCGGCAGGCCGGAGATCAGCTGCAGATCCTGCGTGCTGCGGATCGACGTACTGCCGGTGCCGAAGCGATCGGCGCCGACCGCCGCGATCGCGACGATCCGGAAACGCGTCAGCGCATCGTTCAGCGGCACGTCGACGGTCGCGCTGCCGTTCGCGTCGAGCGTCACACGCGGGTTCCACAGCAGCAGCGTGTCGAACAGCTCGCGCGTCGGCGCGCTGCCGCCACCGCCGCCGGCCGGCACGGCCTTGCGGCCGAAGTGGCGGCGGCCGACGATTTCCATCTGCGCGGTGGCCGTTTCGACGCCGTATGCGCGACGCTGCAACATCGCGTCGAGCAGATCCCAGCTGTTGTTCGGCATCAGTTCGAGCAGCGCCTCGTCGACGGCCGCGACCGCGATCTGCGTGCCGGCCGGTGCGGGCTGGCCGTTCGGCAGCGTCACCTTCACATGAGCCTGTGCCTTGCTGCGCACCGTGTAGCGCGTGGCGTCGGTCGTCACGGTCACGCCGAGACGATGCACGCCCGTGCCGACCTTGATCTCGCCCAGGCCATAGCGGAACGCGGGCTTCGACAGGTCGACGAACGCGGTCGGCGCTTCATAGTGACGGCCTTCGCGCCAGAAGGCGCGCGCCCATTCGACCGGCGCCTTCCAGCCCCACGTGAAGAACGAGTACCACGGCACTTCACGAATCCGGCCGCGCAGTGCGAGCACCGACACGTACACGTTCGGCCCCCACGATTCGCCGACCTTCAGGTCGATGGTCGGGTTCTTGCCGTTCAACTCCACGACGTGCGTTTCCATCACGCCGCCGCGCTCGACCGCGACGAGGGCGGTGGCGTAGCGGAACGGCATGCGCACCTGGAAGCGGGCGGTTTCGCCCGGTTCGTACGACGTCTTCTCCGGAATCACGTCGATCCGGTCGGTGTTGTCGCCGCCGAACCAGAGTTCGTCCTCGCGCGTGACCCACACCGACGTCGACGCGTTCGACGCGCGGCCGTCGCCGTCCTTCGCGACCGCGATCAGCTGCACGTTGCCGGCCTGCTCGAGCGTCGCGTCGCAGGCCATGCGGCCCTTGTCGTCGGTCTTGCCCGAACACAGCACGCCGAGGTCGCGCGTGTCGCTCTTGTTGTCGTATGCGTAGAAGCCGCCGACCATCCGCTTGCGCGACGACGTCGTGACGTGCGCGACGCCCTTGATCTCGATCGACACTGACGCACGCGGCTTGCCCTGCAGATCGACCGCCAGCGCCTGTACGGGCACGCGCTGGCCGACCGACACCCAATGGCCGGCCTTGATGCCGACCGCCACCGCGGCCGGCCACAGGATCGTGTCGCCGCGGATCGTCTGTACTTCACCGTTCGGATCGGCGAACGTCGCTTCGAGCGCGATGCGCTTCGGTGCGTCGACGTCGGGCAGCCCCTTGAGCGTAACGGAGCCCGAACCATTGCGATCGAGCGTCAGCGGCAGCTTGTCCGCGATCAGCTTCGTCGCATCGGGATCGCTGTTCGACGACGACGCGTTGTCGCCGTCCTGCGAATCGTCGTCGGCGTTGCCGTCGCTCGTGTCGGGACGATACGGCGAAAAGCTGAAGTCCTCGAAGCGATCCGCGAACGGCGGCGACGCCCACTTCATCAGCGCCGACACCTGCACGGGCAGGTTCGACGCGCCGCCGCCCGACACGTAGTCGATCTGCACGGCGAGCGGCGCTTCCTTCACGGCGACGAGCGGGCTCTTCTGCGCGTCGCGCGCGCTGATCGACCCTTTCAGCACCGGCAGGCGGAACGCCTCGACGCGGAAGCTGCCGCTGTAGTAGCTGGTGGTCGGCGCATCGTCCGGACCGCCTTCGAGCGACACGCTGTATTCGCCGAGCTTCGCTGCCGGCGGCAGCGTGAACTGCGTGTCGGCGCTATGGTCGGCCGTCCACGTGAGCGGCAGCTTGTACGTCTGGTCCGAGCCGAGATGGCGGATCGTCACGCGCGTCGGGTATTGCGACGGGAACGCGAGGCTCTGCAGCGTCTCGGTGCGCAGGAAATGCTTCATCGACACGGTTTCGCCGGCGCGCAGCAGCGTGCGGTCGAAGACGGTATGCGCGCGCATGGTCGGCGCGCTGTCGTTGTCGGTCGGCACGTTGAAGCGCCAGGATTCGATCCCGCGATTCCAGTTCGAGCTGACGAATGCCATGTCGGGGCCGGTCTTCGGGTCGTCGACGCGAGCGGACACGAAGTAGTCGTCGAAGCGCTGTTCCGACGAACTGCACTCGCGCTTCGGCTCGAACGGGCCGTCGATCTTCAGCAGACCCTGCGCGTCGGTCTTGCCGGCCGCGATCTCGTCGCCGTTGCAATCCGATACGCGAATTTGCGCGTTCGGCACGGGCTTGCCCTTGTCGAGCGTCGTGACCCACACGAGGTTGTTCTCGCGGCCCTGTTTCAGATGCACGCCGAGGTTCGTCACGAGCACCGTGGTGCGCACATACATGCTCGACGGTTTCGCGAGCAACGAGCGGCCGAGCGCGGGCGACGCGAGTTCCAGCACGTAGAAGCCGGGCTTGTCGATCGGCACGCCGACGATCTCGAACGGGCGCAGCGTCTTCGGATCGGCCTTCGGCAGCGTCAGCGCCTGCGCGCCCGGTTCGCCGTCGAGCAGCGACAGCGAGCGCACGTCGATGCGCCGGTCCTGCGGCGCGGGCATCTTTTCGCCGGCTTCGAGCGGCACGTAGACGGGATGCTGGCCCTTGCGCCGCAGCAAACCCGGCACGCGCCCGTCGATCGTGCCGGCCGTCATCGACCAGTTGTCGAAGCGGTCGACGGTTCGCATCCATTGACGAATCGCGGTGTCGTTTTCGACCTTCAGGTTCGCGAATTGCGCGCCGCCCGCGTTGAGCCCGGCGATATGGAGATCGGCTTCGACGTTGCGCAGCGTGACCGGCACGAGCGCAGGCGTATCGGGTTCGGCGAAGCGCTCGACGATGCCGAAGGTGCCCGACGAGAATTTCGCGAGCGGCGGCATCGGCGCGGTGCGCGTCGCGAGCGGGAACAGGTCGGCATTCGCGAGCGAGCGGTCGGTCACGTCTCGCAGCCCGGACGGCAGCTCGATCGTCAGGCTGGCCTGCGCGGGCAGCGGCGGGTTGAACGTGACGGTCGTCACCTCGTCGCCGTGATCGTCCGCGGCGAAGGTCGGCGAAAGCGAACCGTCAGGGCCGCGCAGCTTGATCGCTTCGGCGTTCTTGCGCGAGATCGGCGCGTTGAACGACAGCGTCAGCGGGCGCAGCGGAGTGCAGGGCGCCTTCGCGTTCTCGCGCTCGCACGAGAAGCTCGCGGCGAACGGCGCGCGCACGGTGAAGTCGAAGCGCCGCTCGGTTTCGTTCGCGATGCCGCTCGGGCTTGCCACGCCCTTGCCGTAGACGAGCTGCATCTTCGCGCTGGCCGGCAGCGCCTGCGCGCACGATAGCGTGAGCACGCGCGCGGCGTCCTTCTTGAGCCCGAAGTGGTCGAGCAGCACGTTGCGCGTGTCGTCGGCGGCGGCCGTGACGGGGATGCGATTGCCGATGCCGGCCGCTTCGCACCAGATGTTCGCGAGCGCGGAGCGCGGCTCGGCCGGGCCGTTCAGCTTCAACACGAAGACCTGGCGTTCCTCGATCTCGCGCGAGCCAGGGCGCACCGTCACAGGGAACGGGCCGCCCGTTTGAAACGTGAAGCGGCGCGGGCCGCTCACCGCATTGCCGGCGACCGAGCGCAGCGTGTCGTTGAGCGCGACCGAGCAGCGTACGCCCGGCGGCAGGTCGTTTTCGAAATCGTAGACCCACGTCTTGTCGTCGAGCCAGTGACCCTGGCCGCGCGCGGCAGCGGCATCGTTGCAGGTCATGCGCGCGGGATTCGGCGCGGACGCCGAACCGAACGCAACCATCGCTTCGTCGAACTTGACGACGCTTTGCCGGACCTCGGTGACGGTGCCTTGCGGCGACACGCTCACGGTGCGTGCGGCGAGCGCGTGCAGCGACAGTGCGGCCGCGGCGCCGAGCGCCGCAACCGGGCCGATGCGCAGGAGCAGCCGTGTGGTGTGATTGGAATTGGATTGATTCGTGTTGTTGTGTTTGTCGTGCTGCTTCATCGCTCGATGCCCTCGGAGGGAAGCTTTCTGTTTGATTGCAGGCGATTCTAACCGACGGGCATGTGAGCGGATGACGGAATGCTGCGTGTCGTCGGCTTGCGACACACGGCATCCCGATGCAGAATTGTCGCGTCGACGACACAAAGATGCAGCGAAATGTCGATTGTCTCGGAATGCGGAACATTTAATGGACTATAAAGCCATTGTCCGATCCGATTTGTGCGCGTACATTTCAGGGCCGCGCCAATGTTTGAGAATTATCAAGCGTGGTTTTCCCGAATCCGGTGTTCGAGAGAAGGAAACATGCACAACGACAACACTCCCCACTCGCGTCGCGATGACGACGCAGCCGCAAGCGGCATCACGCGGCGTCAATGGCTGCAGGGCGCACTGGCGCTGACGGCGGCGGGCCTCACCGGCTCACTGGCGTTGCGGGCCCTGGCCGACAATCCCGGCACTGCGCCGCTCGATACGTTCATGACGCTCTCCGAAGCGCTGACAGGCAAGAAAGGGCTGAGCCGCGTGCTCGGCGAACGCTTCCTGCAGGCGTTGCAGAAAGGCTCGTTCAAGACGACCGACGGTCTGTCGCAACTCGCCGGCGCACTCGCGTCCGGTTCGCTGAGTCCCGATCAGGAAGCCTCCGCGCTGACGATCCTCGAAGCGTGGTATCTCGGCATCATCGACAACGTCGTGATTACGTACGAAGAAGCATTAATGTTCAGCGTCGTGTCCGATACGCTCGTGATCCCTTCGTATTGCCCCAACAAACCCGGCTTCTGGGCCGAAAAACCGATCGAGAGGCAAGCCTGATGGCCGATACCGATACGCAAAAAGCCGACGTCGTCGTCGTCGGGTCCGGTGTCGCAGGCGCGATCGTTGCGCACCAGCTCGCGATGGCGGGCAAGTCGGTGATCCTGCTCGAAGCGGGGCCGCGCATGCCGCGTGGCGATATCGTCGAGCGCTTTCGGAACCAGCCCGACAAGACGGACTTCATGGCGCCGTACCCGTCGAGCCCGTGGGCCCCGCATCCGGAATACGGCCCGCCGAACGACTACCTGATCCTGAAGGGCGAGCACAAGTTCAACTCGCAGTACATCCGCGCGGTGGGCGGCACGACGTGGCACTGGGCCGCGTCGGCGTGGCGCTTCATCCCGAACGACTTCAAGATGAAGACGGTGTACGGCGTCGCGCGCGATTGGCCGATCCAGTACGACGATCTCGAACATTACTATCAGCGCGCCGAGGAAGAGCTCGGCGTGTGGGGCCCCGGTCCCGAGGAAGACCTGTACTCGCCGCGCAAGGAACCATACCCGATGCCGCCGCTGCCGTTGTCGTTCAACGAGCAGACGATCAAGAGCGCGCTGAACGGCTACGACCCGAAGTTCCACGTGGTGACCGAGCCGGTCGCGCGCAACAGCCGTCCGTACGACGGCCGGCCGACTTGTTGCGGGAACAACAATTGCATGCCGATCTGCCCGATCGGCGCGATGTACAACGGCATCGTGCACGTCGAGAAGGCCGAGCAGGCCGGCGCGAAGCTGATCGACAGCGCGGTCGTCTACAAGCTCGAGACGGGCCCGGACAAGCGCATCGTCGCCGCGATCTACAAGGACAAGACGGGCGCCGACCATCGCGTCGAAGGCAAGTACTTCGTGGTGGCTGCGAACGGCATCGAGACGCCGAAGATCCTGCTGATGTCGGCGAACCGCGATTTCCCGAACGGCGTCGCGAACAGCTCCGACATGGTCGGGCGCAACCTGATGGACCACCCGGGCACGGGCGTGTCGTTCTATGCGAGCGACAAGCTGTGGCCGGGCCGCGGCCCGCAGGAAATGACGTCGCTGATCGGTTTCCGCGACGGCACGTTCCGGGCGACCGAGGCCGCCAAGAAGATCCACCTGTCGAATATGTCGCGCATCAACCAGGAGACGCAGAAGATCTTCAAGGCCGGCAAGCTGATGAAGCCCGAGGAGCTCGACGCGCAGATTCGCGATCGCTCCGCACGCTACGTGCAGTTCGACTGCTTCCACGAAATCCTGCCGCAGCCCGAGAACCGCATCGTGCCGAGCAAGACGGCCACCGACGCGATCGGCATTCCGCGTCCGGAGATCACGTACGCGATCGACGACTACGTGAAGCGCGGCGCCGCGCACACGCGTGAAGTCTACGCGACGGCCGCGAAGGTGCTCGGCGGCACGGAAGTCGTGTTCAACGACGAGTTCGCGCCGAACAACCACATCACCGGTTCGACGATCATGGGCGCGGACGCACGCGACTCGGTCGTCGACAAGGACTGCCGGACGTTCGATCATCCGAACCTGTTCATCTCGAGCAGCTCGACGATGCCGACCGTCGGTACGGTGAACGTGACGCTGACGATCGCGGCGCTGGCGCTGCGGATGTCGGACACGCTGAAGAAGGAAGTCTGACCGTGCGGAAATCTACTCTCACCTTCCTCCTCGCCGGGTGCCTGACGCTGCCCGGTCTCGTGCGCGCGGCCGACTCGGCCGATCCCGCGCAAATCAAGCGCGGCGAATATCTGGCGATCGCGGGCGACTGCATGGCCTGCCACACCGCGAAGGGCGGCAAGCCGTTCGCAGGCGGTCTCGGGATGCCGGTGCCGATGCTCGGCAAGATCTATTCGAGCAACATCACGCCCGACCCGGACACCGGTATCGGCAACTGGACGTTCGAGGACTTCGAGCGTGCGGTGCGCCATGGCGTCGCGAAGAACGGCGACAACCTGTATCCGGCGATGCCGTACGTGTCGTACGCGAAGGTCGACGACGACGACGTGCAGGCGTTGTACGCGTACTTCATGCACGGCGTCGAGCCGGTCAAGCAGGCGCCGCCGAAGAACGAGATTCCCGCGCTGCTGAGCATGCGCTGGCCGCTGAAGATCTGGAACTGGCTGTTCCTGAAGGACGGCGCCTACCAGCCGAAGCCGGCGCAAAGCGCCGAGTGGAATCGCGGTGCGTACCTGGTGCAGGGCCTCGCGCACTGCAGCACGTGCCACACGCCGCGCGGTGTCGCGATGCAAGAGAAGTCGCTCGACGAGACGGGCGGCAGCTTCCTGTCGGGTTCGGTGCTCGCGGGCTGGGACGGCTACAACATCACGTCCGACCCGAACGCGGGGATCGGGGGCTGGACCCAGCAGCAGCTCGTCCAGTACCTGCGTACCGGCAGCGTGCCGGGCGTCGCGCAGGCGGCCGGACCGATGGCCGAGGCGGTCGAGCACAGCTTCTCGAAGATGACCGACGCCGACATCGGCGCGATCGCGACGTACATCCGCACGGTGCCGGCCGTGGCCGACGGCAGCACGAAGCAGTCGCGTTCGTCGTGGGGCAAGCCGGCCGAGGATGGGCTGAAGCTGCGCGGCGTGGCGCTCGCGTCGTCGGGCATCGATCCGGCGCGGCTGTATCTCGGCAACTGCGCGACGTGTCACCAGATGCAGGGCAAGGGCACGCCGGACGGTTACTACCCGTCGCTGTTCCACAACTCGACGGTGGGTGCGTCGAACCCGGCCAACCTGGTCCAGGTGATCCTGAATGGCGTGCAGCGCAAGGCCGGTAGCGAGGATGTCGCGATGCCTGCATTCCGTAACGAGCTGTCGGATGCACAGATCGCCGCGCTGACGAACTACCTGACCGCTCAGTTCGGCAATCCGGCCGTGAAGGTGACCGAGCAGGACGTCGCGAAGGCGCGCTGACGCCGGCAGCACGCGACACGAAGCAGGGCAACACTGACAAGAGGAGGAGCACAGCACATCGGGCGGGCCCCGATGCCGGTTGTTGCAGAGGAGGGCGGGCGGCGCAGGCGGCTGCCCGTCCTGGTTCGTTGGCAATCCGGTGCGCGCGCTTCGCGCATCGTTTTCGTTGATCACACCATGACACCGAATCAACCGTTTCTCGCGTCCCAGCGCGATGTGCTGCTGCTGCTGTCCCGAATCCTGCTCGTGATCCTGTTCGTGATGTTCGGCTGGAAGAAGATCGTCGACTTCTCCGGTACGATCGCGTTCATGGGAACCGAGGGTGCGCCGGCGCCGATCATTTCGGCCGCGATCGCCGTCGTGATGGAATTGTTCGTCGGCATCGCGCTCCTCGTCGGCTTCCAGACGCGGCCGCTCGCGCTGCTGCTTGCGCTGTACACGATCGGCACCGCGCTCATCGGCCACCGCTACTGGACGATGACGGGCGGCGAGCAGATCAACAACATGATTCATTTCTACAAGAACATCGCGATCTCGGGCGGCCTGCTCGCGCTTTGCGCGGCCGGCCCCGGACGTTTTTCGATCGATCGCGGGTGAACGGGCCGCCGGCGCGCGCATGGGGTGCGCGCCGGACGGTCGAGACTCCGAGGGGGCATCATTTTGCGACTCAAACATTTCGCATGGCTGATTGCGGCTGCCACGCCCGCAGCCGCATTCGCGCAGACCAGCGTGACGCTGTACGGCCGGATTGACGGCGGCGTCGAATACCTGAACCACATTGCCCAGCCGAACGGCGGTAGCGCGACACGCTGGAGTGCCGAAAGCGGCGACTGGGGTACCAGCATGTTCGGCCTGAAGGGTGTCGAGGATCTCGGCGGCGGCATGTCGACCGTCTTCAACCTCGAAACCGCATTCCAGGTGATGAACGGCCAGACGGGCGGCGGGCGCATGTGGTCGCGCCGCGCGTATGTCGGGTTGAAGAGTGACACGTGGGGCCAGCTGCAGGCCGGCCGCAACCTCTTCATCGACAGCGACGGCGTGTGGGAATTCGATCCGTTCGTCCAGCAGGCGTTTTCGTCGGCATCGCTCGTGCGCGGCCGGAACTGGCAGCAGAGCAGCAACAACATCGAATATCACAGCCCGGTGATCGGCGGCTTCGACGTGCAGGCGCAATACGCGTTCGGCAATCAGTCGCGCGGTTTCAACTACGGCGCGGCCGACGACTTCGGCCGCTCGGACGGGATCATGCTGTCGTATCACTCGGCGCTGCTCGACGTGCGCGGCATCTATGACGAACTGCGCGACAACAACGGCAAGTTCAGCAACATCTTCACCGCGTCGCGCGAGTATTTCGTCGGCGCGAACGTGAAGGTGGCGAAGTTCAAGATTCAGGGCGCCTATACGCACTACCAGGCGCCGGACAGTCCGGCCGGCGTCGCCGATCGTGCCGATCACTACTGGCTCGGTGCGACCTATGCGGCCAATCCGCAGTGGGCCGTGACGGGGGGCGGGTACTACGTGAAGGTGGGCGACGGCGGCGGCGATGCGTCGCACGATCCGTCGGGCCACGCGATCATGTACGTGCTCGGCACCACGTACAACCTGTCGAAACGCACGTTCCTGTATGGGACGGTTGCGTATGTGCGTAACGGCGGGAATTCGAACTTCTCGCTGCTCGCGTCGCCGCGGGATGCGACGTCGGGTACCAGTCCGATGACGGGCGAGTCGCAGACGGGCGCGTATGTGGGGATGATGCATACGTTCTGAGCGGGGTGGACAGCTGAGGGGAAAGGCACAGGCGGAGAGACCCGTGCCTTTTTGTGTTTACAGCGATTGCGAAGATCATCGCGGCAAACAAATGGGTGTCGGCGGGCGGATTCGGACGCGTCGTGCCAGCCGCGGCCGCTGTTATATCGCTGCCTGCATGTCGCTCGGTCGCCGGTTCGCCGCGGGAGGTGCAGGGCGTGCTCGAGCATTGCGTCGCGGGTAGTACGCGCTCGATGGATTCACATTCTCTGACGTTTATGGACTGGAAACCACCGTCATACGCGACGATCCGTGCGCGGGCGCTTTGCCGCGACATCGTTGTGCTCGACAGCATGATGTAAGCCACGCGGGAGTTCCGACGCGCTGAGGCACTGAATGTGACACATCATCGGTGTATGCCGGGATAGATCACGATTCGATATGGTGAATTCCGGCTGGGCGCGATTCAGCGGTTTGAACCGCGTCGAGGCTGAAGGCCCCAGCAGCGGCGGGAATTCTGGGCCTTTTATTGTTTTGATGAAAAATACCAATCTGCCGCCCGGCGCTGCCCGGCGGCTGTTTTTGTTACAACCCAGCACGGGGTAGCCCGATGGTTTCCGATCTCCTGAACAAGACACTGCGCGCACAGTACGTGGAACATGGACGCATTGTCCGCCTCGATACGCCGCTTGGTGAAGACTGGTTGGTCCCGCTTTATGTCTGGGGCGCGCATGTCTGGGGCGAGACTTCGAATTCACGATCGACGTAACGTCGACGCGGCTCGAAGCGATTCGGGCCAACGCGCTGATCCGGCAATCCGTGACGCTGTGGGTTCGGCAAACGGACGGCAGTGAAATGCCGATTCACGGTTATGTAACTGCGTTCAGTCGCTCGGGTGCGGACGGCGCGAACACCTACTACCAGCTTCGATTCAACTCGTTCCTCGCGCTGCTTCGACTCGGCAGCGACCGGCGCGACTGGATCGAGACCCCCGCGCAGCAAACCGTATCTGACGTGCTCGGAAAGTATCCGCAAGCATCCGGTAACGTGACGTGGCAAGTGCGCCAAGCGCTGCGCTCGTATTCTCAACGGATGCAATGGGAGTCCGACTGGAACTACGTTCACCGTACATTCGAAGAACTCGGCCTCTTTCCGCGGTTCGATATCGCGAAGGACGGCAAGTCGCACAAGGTCGTCATCATGGACGATCTGTTCTCGGTTCCCGAGTTGATGCGCAAGAACATTTCGTTCAGCGGTGCGGTGCAGGACGAGGAATTTGACGGCCTTGGGGAGTGGATCGATTCGCAAGAAATCCAGTCCGCCGAACTCGACACGGGCACATTCGATTACAAGCGCCCGGACCTTTCCAAGCACGTCACGATGCCCGCGTTCGATCTTGACGACGTTCCGGGCTTGGGCGAGCAGTATGAATACACCGGGTCACATACGTGGTCGGATCGCGATATGGGCGAGAATCAGGCAAACTTTATCGCAGAGGAATGGCGCTCGCGCGCGCAGCGCTTCTACGGGGTGGGTGCGCTGCGTTGCGCATGGCCGGGCCGCTATGGCGTGCTGACAGGGCACCCCGTGCACGATGCGCAGTCGGAGCAGGATCGAGAGATGGCGATTCTCTCGGTGAACTGGCTTATCCAAAACAATGTGCCGGGTATTGAGAACTTGACGCGCTTTCGCAAGAGCCTGCGCGCGGAGGTCGAGCAAGCGCGGGCGACTGGCACGGGTTCGGCCGTGCGCCACGACTGGTATCCCGGCAATGGGTATCGAGCGTCCGCTGTCGTCCGCTTCGACGAATGCGCCCCGGACACGCAGCAGGACCGTATCCAGCAGCGCCACGACTGTCTGGCGTTCTCCGGTGAAGTGGACGCGCAGCGCGTCGGGCGAAACCGCTTCGAGCGGCGCGGCGGCGCCGCTCGACTCAATCGTGATGGAGATGAAGCTGGTTGTGTTCGGCGGTAATGCGACGTATGCCGGTGCGACGGTACTGCTTGAGAATCGGGCGCTTGCGATGTGGACCGGCGCAAGCGTTACATCATAGGCGGTCCGAAAGCGAACCTCCCCGCCGCGCGACGTGAGTTCCATGCCACGCGGCAAGACGACCGGCTTGTTCGGTAAATCCTTGACCGGATCGAGGCGAGCGATCGAGCATGCCGGGAACGGCCGCAGGTAGTGCGGGTGCAAGACATGAAGCAACGCTTCGGTGAATTTCGGCGCGCCGTCGTCGACGGTTGACCCGGATTTCGGCTGCAATCAACGCGAACGCCTGCATCATTCGCTGGACATGTGGGTCGCCCGTCTGCCCGCTTGTAAAGCTCAGGCGAGCGGCAACGCGTGGATACTCGTTGGAGAAGGTTGCGAACTGATTTTTCAGCTTCGCCATTTCCTGTTCATAGTAGCCGCGCAGCTTGTCGTGCATATCCAACGTCGTAGGGTCTCTGCGGTTCACGACGAGCGCTGTATTGTCTTGCGGTCATCGTAGCCGATTCTTCATCCTCAGCGTTAGCCACCGCCCGATAGTCCGACGCTAAAATATGACGACGGATCAGGCTGCATAGAAATGCATGATTGCGCGGTTGGCGCTCGTGCCCGGGCCTGTCGATAGGAGGGAACAGGGCCGGAAAGTCGCGTGTGAGGCTGAAAAGCGTCCACGAGTGTTGCTGGCCGAGGTGATCCAAAAGTGATTGATATTCAGTGGTTCATATTGATGGATTCTGCGTAGGCCTTGGCTTCTTCGATCTCGACATGAATATGCTTCGCAATGTGAACATCGAGAGGAATCGGCCAAGGATCGCCATTCCGATCCCAGCTTGTGATGCCCGAATTTCCATATGCTTCGCGGACTCTCGGGCGGGCTGCTCGCACTTTGCGCGACCGGCCCTGGACGTCTTTCAATCGATATCGGGTGAACGGGCCGCCGGCGTGCGCCGAACGGTCGAGACTCCGAGGAGGTATTGTTTTTCGACTCAAACATTTCGCATGGCTGATTGAGGCGGTCACGCTGCATGACGCTACCGAGAGAGTGCTCGATATGTTCACACGTCTCTGACGTTCATCGACCGAAAAGTCTGCGGCGAAGGGCGGCTATGCGATTCATCACCATCGGACTGACGTGAATTGAGACGGGAACATGAAGGTTTGCATTGTAGGCCCATCGGGCGCTGGGAAAACGACGATCACCAGGGAATTGGCGCGCAAGTTCAATATCGCCAGGTACGAATTCGATGACGTGTATTGGGACAGGAGCGGCGAAGCGTTTTCGAAGAGATCGGATGAGTCGATGGCGGCAGCCATCGAAAGGATCATCGAGCAGGGCAACTGGTTTGTCGAAGGTGCGTACGACAAACGGATGTATCCGCTGCTCGCCGAATGTTCGCTGATCCTGAGGGTGGAGGTTTCGTTCAGTGTGAGAGCGATACGCTTGATCAAGCGCTTCATTTGGTCGACGGTGACAGGCAAACTGCCCAAGGAGACCTTCCGGAACACCGTCGATCTGATCAAGTTTTCATTTCGCTTCGAGAGACGGCTCAGCGAATTTTTATCCGCAAACGTGATGCTCTCGAAGAAGGTCGCTTCAGTTCGCGACACATCGTCGTGCATCGAAGCGATGCGCGCGGCCGGTCTTTGCTGACGCTGTTGCGAGGCGTGCCGTTATGCGCCGTAGTCTGAGCGGTGTCGTGCATCAGAACCCGCACGCTTCCGTCGTCGTCAACATCGCAAACGGCCCGCCAAGCGTCGCATTGTGATGCGCGACGATCCGCTCGGCCGGCAACTCCAGCGTGTCCATGCAGGTATGCGCATCAGCAACGAGCACCGCACGCAAGCCGAGATCGCCGGCCGCACGGCAGGTCGTATCGATGCAGTACTGCGTCTTCATCCCCGCAACCACGATTTCGCCGATCCCGGCCGCGTGCAGCCACTCCGCGAGCCGCGTGCCGGCGAAGCAGTTGGGCCGCGTCTTGTCGAACACGGTATCGCGTTGCACATCGATCTCGAGCGCCGGCAACAACGCGGCGAGCGGTGCGTCGGGCGCGATCGGCGAGCCGGCCGGGCCGATGTGACGCACCGCGTACACGGGTGCGCCGGCTTCATGTGCGCGGCGAATCAGCCGGTTGATGTTGGCCAGCACGCGTTCGCCGTCATGCGGACGGTCGGGGCCGTGAAACAACCCGACCTGCATGTCGACGACGAGCAGCGCACGTTTGGGCGAACGGACTTCGGACATTGCGTTTCTCCTGAATGACCGGTGCGGACGGAGAAACGAAGAGACCCCGTCCGGAACCGGCGGGGCCTGCGGGAATCGGTGACGCTACGATCTTGCGCGCACTCGCCGCACGGGCCCGCCGGAGGCGGTCGTGCGCGTGGTCGTCGAAAGCGTGGTCGTGGCGTCGTGCATGAAGCGATCATGCACGATGCGCGAGTGCCGCGTCAATGGCACGGGCCATGCACAACGCACCGCCCACCATTCAATCAAGCGCCTTCCCTGCCTTCTCATCCATGCAACGAATCGCAAGCAGCGTGAATACGCCGCAACCGATCGCATACCACGCGGGCGCATTCGGATTGCCGGTCGCGGCGATCAGCCACGTGACGAAGAATTGCGCGAAGCCGCCGAAGATCGCGACGCCCACGCTATAGACGAGCGCGCCGCCGGTGGCGCGCACCGCTCGCGGGAACAGTTCGCCGAGCATGGCGCCCGTCGCGCCGATGTTGATCGCGTGCACGATCGACAACGCGGCGATGATCGACAGCAGCGAGGTGGCGCCTGGCCAGCGGTTTAACGCGACGAACGCGGGATAAATCGCGGCCATCAGCGCGATGCGGGTCCACCAGACGATCCGGTTGCGCCCGAACACGTCGGACAGGTGGCCGCCGATCGGCGTCACGAGCATCAGGATCGCGCCGGCGATGCAGCCTGCCGTCATCGACAGCCAGGTCGGCAGGTGCAGCACCTGCACGCCGTAGATCGCCATGTAGAACACGATGATGTAGTGGATCGACGTGCCGCCGATCGTTACGCCTAGCCCCGCGAATACGGCCTTGCCGTGATGGCGCAGCACGTCGGCGAGCGGCAGCGACGCGACCGGTTCTTCATGCGCGGCGGCCGGCACTTCCTCGACGGTGCGGCGCAGCCAATAGCCGATCGGCACGAACAGCGTGCCGATCACGAACGGCACGCGCCAGCCCCAGCTTTCGAGTTGCGCGGCATTGAGCGTCGACGTCAGCGCGACCCCGGTCAGCGCGCCCGCGAGTGCGGCGAGCCCCTGGCTCGAGAACTGGAACGATGCATAGAAGCCGCGGCGATGCTGTGGTGCCTGTTCGAGCAGCAGCGTCGTCGATGCGCCGACTTCGCCGCCCGATGCGAACCCTTGCAGCAGGCGCGCGAGCACGAGCAGCAGCGGTGCGGCGATGCCGACCTGCGCGAAGGTCGGCGCGACCGCGATCGTCAGGGTGCCGAGCGCCATCAGCAGGAGCGTCAGGATCATTGCCTTCTTGCGGCCGGCGCGATCGGCGTATATGCCGATCACGAGACCGCCGAGCGGACGCGTGACGAAGCCGACACCGAAGCTCGCGACCGCGAGCATCAACTGCCCGAACGACGAATGCACGGGAAAGAACAGCTTGCCGATCAGGATCGCAAAGAAGCTGTAGACCGTGAAGTCGTAAAACTCGAGCGCGTTGCCGACGGCGGCGGCCGCGATCAGGCGGCGTTTCTTCGCGGCGGTGCGGGCATCGGCCGGCGAGCCGGCGAGCGAAAGAGCGGACGTTTCCATGGGGTTCCCCCGGTAAGCGCGGAACTGCGTGATGAAGAGCCGTAAGGAACGGCCGTCAGGCCGCGAGCCACGCTTCGGCGACGCGCACCCAGTAGCTCGCGCCGATCGCGAGGATGTCGTCGTTGAAGTCGTAGCCGGGGTTGTGCACCATGCAGCCGCCCTTGCTGCCGATCCCGTTGCCGATGAACGCATAGCAGCCGGGGCGCGCTTCGAGCATGAACGCGAAGTCCTCGCTGCCCATCAGCGGCGCGGCCTCGGTTTCGACGCGCTCGGCGCCGAGCATCTGGCGCGCGATGTCGGCCGCGAAGGCGGTCGGCTCCGGATGGTTGACGAGCACCGGGTAGCCGTAGTCGTAATCGACTTCCGCAGTGACGCCGAAGCTTTCCGCCTGACCTTTGGCAAGTGCTTCGATGCGGCGTGCGAGCAGCGCGCGCACGTCGGCGTTCAACGCGCGCACCGACAGCTTCATCACGACGGTTTCCGGAATGATGTTGAAGGTCTCGCCGGCCTGCACGCTGCCAACCGTGATCACGGCTGCATGCTGCGCGTCGACCTCGCGCGCGACGATCGTCTGTAGCGCGACCATGATGCTACCTGCGGCCGACATCGGATCGCGCGCGAAGTGCGGCATCGCGCCGTGGCCGCCGACGCCGCGCAGCGTGATCGTCACGCGGTCGGCCGACGCCATCGCGGCACCGGTGCGGAACGCCATGTCGCCGGCCGCACGGCCCGGCATGTTGTGGATCGCGAAGATCGCATCGCACGGGAAACGGTCGAACAGGCCGTCGTCCATCATCGACTTCGCGCCGCCGAAGTTTTCCTCGGCCGGCTGGAAGATCAGGTTCAGCGTGCCGGAGAACTGGCGCGTGGCCGCGAGGTGGCGCGCCGCGCACAGCAGCATTGCCGTATGGCCGTCGTGGCCGCAGGCATGCATTTTGTTCGCGTGACGGCTTGCGTACGGCAGGCCGGTGGTTTCCGCGAGCGGCAGTGCATCCATGTCGGCGCGCAGGCCGACGGTGCGCGTGCCTTGTCCTTCGCGCAGCACGCCGACGACGCCCGTCTTGCCGATGCCGCGATGCACGTCGTAACCCCAGCCCGTGAGCAGTTCGGCGACGAGGTCGCTCGTCAGCGTCTCCTCGAACGCGAGCTCCGGGTGCGCATGGATGCGGCGGCGCACCTCGATCAGGTCGGGGGCGATCGCGGCGATGCCGGGGATGACGGGGTTCACGGCTTGCAGCATGGTCTCTCCTGTGGGGGCGGTGGGCGTTTGACGCGCATATGACGTGCAAGCATATAAATTTCTTTTGCGCACCAGAAGCTGATAAATTGCTTTGGTGCACACCACTGGTTGCCGCTCGGGAATACCCTGATTCGGCATGCGTCGCGGCACACAGGGTTTCCACGAATCACGCATGCCGTCATGAAATACCATCAGTTGAAAGCGTTCGTCACCGTCGCGGAAGAAGGGAGCATTCGCGCGGCCGCGCGGCGCCTGAACGTGTCGCCGGCGGCGTTGACGAAGGCGGTGAAGGAGCTGGAGATCGCGCTTGGCGTCTCGCTCGTCGTGCGCACCGCGCGCGGCGTGCAGCTCACCGCGTTCGGCCAGCAATTGCAGGTGCGTGCGCGGCTGATCGTCGCCGAGATGCAGCGTGCACGCGACGACATCGAGCAGGCGCAGGGCGCGATGACGGGCTCGGTCGCGGCGGCGATCACGCCGGCCGCCGCCGTAACGATCCTGCCGGATGCATTCCGCGCGTTCCGGCGGCGCTTTCCGGTCGCGCGCGTCAACCTCATCGAAGGATTTCCGGGCGTTGCGCTGCCGCGGCTGCACGACGGCTCGCTCGATTTCGCGGTGGCCGTCGTCGTGCCGGAACTGCTCGCGGCCGAGTTCGATCACGCGGAACTCTATGCGAGCCGATCGCTGATCGTCGCGCGCAAGGGGCATCCGCTCGCGTCTGCCACGTCGCTCGCAGATCTCGTCGAAGCCGACTGGCTGATGAATCCGTCGCCGGAAAGCTCGACCCAGGTATTGTTCAATTCATTCGTCGCATACGGGCTGCCGGTGCCGCAGCGGGTCGTCGAATGTCCGAGCTTCGGGCTCGCCCACAGCCTGATGACGGGTTGCGACCTGATCGCGTCGATGCCCGAGCAACTGCTGCAAGGGGAGTGGGCGCGCGACCAGCTCGTGGTGCTGCCGATCCGCGAGCGGCTGCCGGGCGTATCCGTGCAGGTCGTCACGCGCCGCGACAGCCCGCTCACGCCGGCCGCGGCGATGCTGCTGGACTGCCTGCGCGATTCCGCGCGGCGCAAGGGATTGCGGTGAGCGGAGCGCATGCGGGATCGAGCAATCTATAACGTAGTGATCCTGATTATCGGTCGTGCGCCTTCGTCGTTTCCCGCGTGCGATTGCGGGTTTGCGGCAGGTGTACCGCGAGCCGGTATCATATCGGCCGGCCCGCCGACCCGGCCGGCTTCCAACAACACGCCATCCGGCATCCAGCAATCAGAGGCATCACATGACCAGTGCAACCCAATTCGACAACGTATCGGTCGTCAAGCGCGCGAACGTCTATTTCGACGGCAAGTGCGTGTCGCATACCGTGCTCTTCCCGGACGGCACGCGCAAGACGCTCGGCGTGATCCTGCCGTGCGCGCTCAACTTCGGCACGGACGCGGCTGAATTGATGGAAGTGCAGGCCGGCAAGTGCCGCGTGAAGCTCGACGGCAGCAGCGAATGGCAAACCTACGGCGCGGGCGAATCGTTCTCGGTGCCGGGCAAGAGTCGCTTCGACATCGAAGTGCTCGAGACGCTCGATTACGTCTGCAGCTACCTGTAAGCTCCTTCGCGCGGGTACGCTGAGGCGTGAAACACGCACGCACGGGCCTGGCGGCCGGTGCGCATAAAGCGACAAGCCCCGCCGAAGCGGGGCTTGTCGCATGCGGGCGGCGCGATGCCGCCCGGCACGGCGCTCACAGGCAGGCGCTGATGTCGCCCGCGGAAGCGGCGTCGCCGCGAACGCCGACCCACGTCTTCGCGCCCGGCTTCCACGACGGGCGGACCATCGCGGCGGCGCCGTTCGGCGGCTGCTGGCCCGGTGCGTAGACGTCGGTCGCGAGGCCGTTGGCGAGCACGTTCTGCGAGATCACCTGTTGCTGCGACTTGTCGGCCCAGGTCTTCGCGATACATGCGGAGACGTCCTGGGCGGGCTTCTGGCTTTGTCCCACATTCTGCACGGCCGGATCGGCGGCATGAGCAGAAATTGCCACGGTCAATGCGATGAGCGGTAAGTATTTCACGTTCACGTTTTATCTCCCTCGAGTCGTGATTGATTGAGTGGGATGCGCAGCATAACTGCGTGCCTGTGAGATTGCATCGAGCGAGCGCGGTTCCGGCGAATCGGAAACAAGTTGTTAATGCGCTTGCCGGACGACAGCTCGAGTGCTGTGCGTTTTATGGCGGTGCGACATGCGTCGTGCGCGGCCCGAACGAGCCGGGGGACGCGGGGACGACGTCATGCGCCGTGTGGTCTGCTCGCTGTCCGGCGGTGTGGCGAATCGACGATCGCGGCGTGCTGCATGTCTTCGCATGTTGCGCCGCGACGCTTCTTTATTGGCTGCCGAAGTGGAATGGCTGAATGGTGGCCCCGTCGCATGCATTCCATGATGACAAACTTTCGTCCGTTGAATTGTCAACGAAGTTTAAACACGGAGCGCGCGGAATGTAAAACGGCGCGCGGTGCGCGCCGTTTCGTGAGTCGGAGTGAAGGGGGGAGCGCGGTGCGCGACGCTGCACCGCGCACGCTGCCGGCGTCAGCCGGGCCTGCGGATGCCGATGTCGCGCAGGTTGGCCGGCACGACCGGACGGAAGCGTTCGCGCTTCTGCTCGTCGTCGAAGTGCTGGAGCGCGGGCTTGATGAGGTCGCTGCGCGACACGATGCCGGTGATGCGCAGCGATTGCGGATCGTCGACGACCGGCAGGCGTTCGAGGCCGAGCATCGCGAGGCGCGACGCGACGACGCGGCACGTTTCGTGTGCGAGCGCGACAGCAGGTGCGCGATCGGCGAACGCGCTCGCGAGCGTCGCGCCGGCACCGGCTTGCGCGCGCTGCGCATCGAGCGTCGCGCGATCGACGAGGCCGAGCAGGCGGCCGTTCTGCACAACCGGGTAGGCACGGTGCGTCTGCTTCGCGCCGAAGTACTGCGACTCGACCGCGTCGAGCGTCGTTGCGCCGTCGATCGCGACGAGCGCATCGGCGGATGTCATCACTTCCCCCACGTCATGTCGCTCGAGCGGATCGACGCCGTATTCGCGGTAAATGTGATAGCCGCGCCGCGCGATCTTTTCGGTCATGATCGAGCGCTTCATCACGACGGTCGCGAAGCCGTGCGCGACGAGCGTTGCCGCGAGCAGCGGCAGCAGCGCGTTCGCGTCGTGCGTGAGGCCGAACGCGAACACGATCGCGGTCAGCGGCGCGCCGAGCGTTGCGCCGAGCGTCGCGGCCATGCAGACGAGTGGCCATAGCGCCGGATCGCCGCCGGGCAGCACCGGCGACAGCACGGTGCCGAGGCCCGCGCCGAGCATCAGCAGCGGGGCGAGCACACCGCCCGACGTGCCCGAGCCGAGCGCGACCACCCACATCACGGCCTTCACGATCAGCAGCGCAAGCGCGATCCTCAGCGCGATGTGCTGGTGCAGCAGGTCGCCGATGACGTCATAGCCGACGCCGAGCGCGCGCGGCTCGAGCCAGCCGCCGACGCCGATCACGACTGCGCCTAGCGCGGGCCACCACATCCAGTGCACCGGCAGTTTCGCGAAGCCGTCTTCGACGCGGTACAGCGCAGCCGACAGGCCGCATGCGAGCATGCCCGACAGAAGGCCGGCGACAATGCACGACAGTAGCGCGACGGGCGTCGGCGCGGCAGTCGTCAGCGGAAACAGCGGGCCGGCCCCGAAGAACACGGCGCGCGCAAAACCAGCCACCGCACACGCGAGCGCGACGGGCAGGAAACTGCGCGGACGCCATTCGAACAGCAGCAACTCGACCGCGAGCAGGACGGCGGCGACAGGCGTGCCGAACACGGCCGTCATGCCGGCGGCCGCGCCGGCGACGAGCAGCGTCTTGCGCTCGGCGGCGGTCACGTGCACGCATTGCGCGATCAGCGAGCCCAGCGCGCCGCCCGTCATGATGATCGGGCCTTCGGCACCGAACGGGCCGCCGCTGCCGATCACGATGCCGGACGACAGCGGCTTGAGCACGGCGACCTTCGGCGACATGCGGCTCTTGCCGAACAGGATCGCCTCGATGGCTTCCGGAATGCCGTGGCCGCGGATCTTCTCCGAACCGAAGCGCGCCATCAGCCCGACGATCAACCCGCCGATCACCGGCACGACGATCACCCATGCGCCGAGCGTGTTGTCGGCAGGCGAGCGGTCGGCGAACGAGAGCTGCTGGAAGAAGAACAGGTTCGTGAACAGGTGAATCAGGCTCAACAGCAGGAACGCCGCCAGCGTGCCGAGCAAGCCGATCACGGCAGCGAGCAACGCGATCCTGGGCAGGCGTTCGTTGGTCGAGAAATCGCGTTTGTGTGGTGCGTTCATCGGAATTGAAAAGGTCGGTAAAGCTTGGGTCAGTAATCGATCTGCGGAACCTGGAAGGTGCCCTTGAGCGATGTCAGCTCGGCACGATGCATCGCCGCGAGGCGGGCCAGCAGCGTTTCACCGGCCTGCTCGAGGTGAACCTCGACCTGCCGGCGGTCCGCTTCGCTCGTCTTGCGCTTCACGAGGCCGAGCGCCTCGCAGCGGGTCACCAGTGCGACGACGCCGTGATGCTGCGCCTGCAGGCGTTCCGCGATTTCTCCGATGGTTGCCCATTCGCGGTGCGGGTAGCCCTTGATGTGCAACAGCAGCAGGTATTGCAGCGGCGTCACGCCTTCGCTTTGCGCGGCGCGTTCGGAGAAGCGCTCGAAACGGCGCATCTGGTAGCGGAACTCGGACAGTTGCTGAAAATCGCTTTTGGTCAGTGCACGTCGGGTGTCGGTCATTGCAGTCGGTCGGGCAGGCGGTTTCGGTAGCATTAAATATATCACAATATGATATAAATGGCCGAATTTTCGCGAAAAGATCTGCATTGTAGATTGCGCCGGCGTTACGCGGCGTCGAGCATCTGCGTCTGCCGATACAGGCCGGTGACGAGATCCGTCTGGGTAATGATTCCGACGAGCCGGCGCGATGCGTCGACGACCGGGATGTGGTGGTGGCCCGAATGCGTGAACAGCGGCACCATCGCGGTGATCGGCATGGTCTGCGGCACGGACGCGACGTCGCGCGTCATCACGGTCGCGACGCTGGCGGGTTGGCCGCCGAACGACTGCGGCAGCCGCGCGGACAGCCGCTGCCACAGCGGCGTCGGGCGGCGCAACTGGCGCGTGAGGTCGGCGCGCGTGACGATGCCGACCAGGCGATCCTCACCGTCGACGACCGGCAACGCCTTCACGCGATGGCGCTCGAGCAGCGCGAGCGCGGTCGGCACCGGCGTCGACGGCGCGACTTCGATCGCGTTTTTCGTCATCAGGTCGGCACACGTGAGCTGGCCGAAGGTGCGCGTATACGCTTGCATTTCGGTTTCGCGCAGCAACATTTCGAGGTCGTCCGGATCGACGTCGAGCCATTCGCCGCGGCGCTTCAACACCGCGTCGAGGTCGCCGCGCGTGAAGCTGCCGCGTGCCGGCGCAATTGTGCCCGCTTGCGGCTTCGCGTCGGGTCGCACGCCGCCGTGCGGGTAGCGGTGGCCGGTCAGCGCGTGGTACAGGAGCGCGGCCGACAGCAGGATCGCGGACTGCAACGCGATCGGTTCGACCACGAAGCCGAAGCCGAGCGAGTGGATCGCCGGGCCGCCCAGCACGGCGGTCAGCGCAACCGCGCCCGACGGCGGGTGCACGCAGCGCAGCGCGAACATGCCGCCGATCGCGAATGCGATCGCGACCGCGGCGGCCGTGATCGGATCCGCGATCCACTGCGCACACGCAACGCCGACCGTCGCCGCGACGAGATTGCCGCCGACGATCGACCACGGCTGAGCGAGCGGACTCGCGGGCACCGCGAACAGCAGCACGGCCGACGCGCCCATCGGTGCGACGAGCAGCGGCACGAGGCCCGGCACGCCGGGCAGCAGCCGCATCGTGACGCCGACCGTCGCGATGCCGACGAGCGCCCCCGCGCACGAACGCATGCGTTCGCGCCAGCCGAGCGTCATCGGATGGGGAATGAAGCTGTGCAGCCACTGCCGGAATGTGCGGCGCGATGGGGAGGGGCCTGACGACATGGACGGGTAAGCGGTAAGAATGACGGCGCGAGCTGGCGCATCGCGGACAAGCGCGGAATTATATCGCGTTGTGATACAAATTGTCGTGCCTCATCAAGACGGTGCAGGCGCGCGACGCACGTGTCTTGCGAGAACCTTTCGTCGGATGAAAGCCTGAAGGCCGCATGAGTGCGCAAATTTGTCTGCAGCGGCGTACAATTCGGCCCACCGAATCCCCCGATATGTCAGAACCACGTACGCGATGCCCGCTCTCACGCCTGTTTCACGGCACGGTGATCGCTTTGGCGTGGTTCGCGCGCGCGTCCCGTTTCTGCTCTGACGCGAACGCCGCCGCCTTTTCTCCACCGACACTCCCCAAGCCAATTCAATGGACATGCTCGAAAACATGCGCCTGTTCGTGCGCGTTGTCGAAGCCGGCAGTTTTACCGCGGTCGCCAAGGAAATCGACGCGACCACCGCGCAGGTGTCGCGCGCGGTATCGAATCTCGAGGCGCACGTGCAGACGCGTCTGCTGCATCGCACGACACGCCATCTGGGTCTCACCGAAAGCGGCGAACGCTATTTCGAGCGTGCGAAATCGATCCTCGCCGAAATCGACTACGCGAACGCGGAGGCGCGCAACGCGCTGCTGAGGCCGAGCGGCAAGATGCGCATCCATGCGATGACGGGGCTCGGGCAGAGTCACGTCGTGTCGTCGATCGTGCGTTACCAGGAAGACAACCCGGACGTGTCGGTCGAGCTGACGCTCGCGCAACGGATGCCGAATCTCGTCGAGGAAGGCTACGACGTGTCGATCGTGACCGCGTCGCAGTTGCCCGATTCGGGCTACGTCGCGCAGACTTGCGGCACGAGTTGCAGCGTGCTCGTCGCATCGCACGACTATCTGGCGCGCCACGGCACGCCGAAGACGCCGGAAGACCTGCCGAACCATGTATGCCTGCGCCTCGATACGCCCGCGTCGCCGGCCAGCGAGTGGCGGCTCGAGCGCAACGACGGCGAGGAGGCGGTGTATGAACTGCAGCCGGCGCCGTTCCAGGTCAACGTGCCGGACGCGCTGTGCGTCGCGGTGCGGGCCGGGCGCGGAATCGCGTGCGTCGCGCTGTACACCGTGCTCGACGACATCCGCGAGGGCCGGCTGATTCGCGTGTTGCCCGAGTACCGGCTGCAGACGGTCAGTGTGTATGCCGTCTATGCGACGCGCCGCTATCTCGACGCGAAGATCCGCACGTTCCTGGATCACCTGCGCACGACGCTCACGCCGGCGCTGGAAAACGATCTGCGCGAACTCGACCGGCTGGCGGTCGGGGAGGCGCCGGCCATGCACCGCGCATAACACGGTGCGCGATCGCCGCGCGAGCAGGATCGCGCGGCGTGCCGACGCTCATGCGTCCGGCGTCACGCTAATCCGCTCGAAGCGGCCCGCGAGCCACGCGTACGCGGCGATGCCGATCAGCCCGTGCGCGGCGACGAACCACAGTGCGCCCGCGAACGAGCCGGTGTGCGCGACGAAGTAGCCGATCACGAGCGGCGTGACGATTCCCGCGATGTTGCCGAGGCCGTTGAACACGCCGCCGCTCAGGCCGACCATGCCTTCCGGCGCGGTATCGGCGAGCACCGCCCAGCCGACCGCCGCAAGCCCCTTGCCGAAGAACGCGATCGTCATCAGCGCGATCACGACCGTGTTCGACGAGGCGCCGTTCGCGAGCACGAGCAGCGTCGCCATCGACATTCCCACGACGAACGGTGTCTTGCGCGCCTTCGACGGATGCACGCCGCGCCGGATCAGCCAGTCCGACAGCACGCCGCCCAGCACGCCGCCCGTGAACCCGCAGAGCGCGGGGAGCGCGGCGACCCAGCCCGCTTCCATGATCGTCATCCCGCGTCCCTTGATCAGGTAGATCGGGAACCAGGTGATGAAGAAGTAGGTGAGCGCCGTGATGCAGTACTGACCGATATAGATCGCCCACAGGTTGCGGTGGCGGAACAGTTGCGATGCATCGCGCCACGACACGCGTGCGCGGTGACGGACGCGATTCGCCTCCAGATCGACGAGCGCGCCGTGTGCACGCAGATAGTCGCGCTCGGCGTCGCTCACGCGCGAATGGCCGTGCGGCTCGCGATACCACGCAAACCACAGCGCCGCCAGCGCGACACCGAGCAGCCCCATCCACAGAAACACGTGCTCCCAGCCGAGCGTGTGCGTGAGCCACGCCATCGCTGGCGTGAACAGCACCACGGCCATGTATTGCGCGGAATTGAACAGTGCCGACGCGGTGCCGCGCTCGGCCGTCGGGAACCAGCACGCGACGATGCGCGAATTGGCCGGGAACGCCGGCGATTCGACGAGGCCGAGCATGAAGCGCATCGCGAACAACGCGAGCGTCGCCGCCACGCCCTGCACGGCGAACCATCCGACCGTGCCCTGCAGCATCGTGAAGACCGACCACAGCAGCAGGCTCAGGCCATACACGCGGCGCGCGCCGAAGCGGTCGAGCAGCCAGCCGCCCGGGATCTGGCCGATCGCATAGGCCCATGCGAACGCCGAGAAGACGATGCCGAGCTGCACGGGCGTCAGCCCGAGATCGTGCGCGACGCCGGTGCCGGCGATCGACATCGTCGCGCGGTCCGCATAGTTGACGACGGTGACCGCGAAGATCAACGCGAGCACCGTATAGCGGACACGGCCGATCGTGCGCGATGCGGCGGGGGAAGTGGGTGAGGCGGGCGACGCGGTGGCGGCTGCGCCGCCGCTGGATCGATTGGACATGCGTGTCTCCTGGCCTCCGTCGTGCGGAGGCATCCGGTTTGGTGTTCTCGTGCGGGCGGGCGTGTCGCGATCAGCGCGTGACGCTGGTCGGCGGCCGCTGGCCAGCGAAGCAGGCGGCGAGGTTGGCGAGCACGATGCGTCCCATTGCTTCGCGCGTCTCGTGCGTGGCGCTCGCGCGGTGTGGCTGCACGACGACGCGCTCGAGTTCGAGCAGCGCGGCCGGCACGTGCGGTTCGTTGGCGAACACGTCGAGACCGGCGCCGGCGATCGTGCCGTCGGCGAGCGCGCGCACGAGCGCGGCTTCGTCGACGAGCTTGCCGCGCGCGACGTTGATCAGGAATCCTTTTCTACCGAGTGCGGCGAGAACGTCGGCCGTCACCAGCACGTTGCCGTGATCCGCGGATGCCGCCAGCACCAGCACGTCGCTGTCCCGTGCGAGCGCGATCAGGTCGGGCTCGTAGCGATAGCCGCTGTCGCGATGCTCGCGTGGGCCGAAATAGCTGACGGGCATCCGGAACGCCTGCGCGCGTTGCGCGATCGCGCGCCCGACGCGGCCAAGGCCGACGATGCCGAGCCGCTTGCCGGTCACCTGCGTCGCGAGCGGCTGCGCGGCCTTGCCCCAGCGGCCGGCGCGCACGATGCGCTCGCCGGCGCCGAGGTCGCGCAGCGTCATCAGGATCAGTCCCATCGCCATGTCGGCGACGTCGTCGGTCAGCACGTCGGGCGTCGTCGTGACGTGGATGCCGCGCGTGCGGGCGCGCTCGAGGTCGACGGCGTCGGTGCCGATCCCGCTGATCGCGACGATTTCGAGTGCGCTCAGCCGGTCCATCAACGCGGTGGACAGCCCGTTCGCGCCGCCCGTGACGACGCCGCGGATGCGTGGCGCGACACGATCGAGCAGCGCGTCCGGCTGGTCGGCCGCATACAGGCGATGCACCGCGTAACGGGCGGACAGTTCGGCGTCGATGATGTCGGGAAGCGGCTGGGTGAGCAGGATATCGATGGTCATGAAAGTCTCGGTCGTCGTGCGCGGCGTGGGCCGCGCATCAGGTGCAACCGAGTATAGAAATCGTATCGATATCCGTCTAACATCAAACGACTATCGATTGATTCAATAATTGAATGATTGAACTGAACCAGCTTCGCTGTTTCGTCGCGGTGGCCGAGGAACTGCACTTCGGTCGCGCGGCGAAGCGGCTTTTCATGACGCAGCCGCCGCTCAGCCGGCAGATCCAGTTGCTCGAGCATGCGCTCGGCATCGCGCTGCTCGAACGCAGCAGCCGGCAGGTCAGGCTGACCGCGGCCGGCGAGCGCTTCCTGCGCGATGCGCGACACATCCTCGAATTTTCCGCGCGGGCGGAACAGGCCGCGCAGCGCGTCGCGCATGGCGGCGCGGGGCGCATCACGCTCGGCTTCACGGCCGTCAGCGCATACCGGATGATTCCGGTGCTGCTCGCGCATGCGGCGCACGCATTGCCTGACGTCGATGTCGAACTGCGCGAGATGGTGTCGACCGTGCAGATCGACGCGCTCGCGTCGCGCATGCTCGATGCGGGTTTCGTGCGCCAGCGTGCCGCGCGCCACCCGCTCGAATACCGGCTTGTGCAGCGCGAGCCGATGCTCGTCGCGGTCGCGCAGGGCGCACCGCTCGCCGCATATGAACGGATCGGCCCCGACGAACTCGACCGGCAGCCGTTCATCGCGTATTCGCCGAACGAGGGGAAGTACTTCCACGACATGATCTCGGGGATGTTCGCCGGCGCCGGGCGCCTGCCGAACTACCTGCATTACGTCGGGCAGACGCACACGATCCTCGGCCTCGTGCGTGCCGGGCTCGGCGCCGCGCTCGTGCCCGCATCGGCGCGCGAACTGCATGTCGACGGGGTGGTGTTCCGCCCGCTCGCGGGCGTCGACGTGGCGGCCGAACTGTACCTCGCCTGGCGCGCGGACAACGACAATCCGGCGCTGCCGGTGTTCAACGCGATGGTCGAGCGGTTTCTGACGGAGGGGGCGGACGGCGGAATCGTGTAACGCCCGAGTCTCAACCGAAAGTCAGTTGTCTGACGATATGGGCGGTGATTGGGCCGGACGCTGCGCCCGCGGCGCCAGAAGCCGCATGATCCTGCGTTCCATCCCGGGTTCGGGCCGGAAATAGCCCCGCATCCGTCGAATTTTCATCCGCAAACAGGGGAAACCCTCATTTTGTTCTCGTCGGTCGTCGTATTACTGTATCGATACACTAAATCGATACAGTGCGCCGGGAGGCGCAATCGCAAAGGAGACGTCCATGACTACCTTCACCCGGCGGCGCTTTCTGCAAACGGCGTCCGCAGCCACGCTCGCGGTCGCGGGCGGTTTGCCGAACCTCGCCCGCGCGGCACAGCCGACCGTGACGCTGCGCTGCTCGTCGTCGATGCCGGCCGACCAGAACGCCGCGCACTACGTGTGGTACGAGCGCCTCGTCGCGAACCTGAAGGCGAGCGTCGGCGATGCGATCCGGATCGACTACTTTCCGAACAGCCAGCTCGGCAAGGAGAGCGACGTCGCGCAGCAGGTGAAGATCGGGGCGATCGACATGATGATCGCGGGGTCGTCGATCTGGGCGACGGTCGCGCCGGAGCTCGGCATGCTCGATCTCGGCTACCTGTTCGACAGCTATGCGCACGTCGCGAAGGTGCTCGACGGTCCGGTCGGCGCCAGCCTGAACGCGCTCCTCCAAAAGCGCTCGGGCTGTTCGGTACTGACGTGGGGCTCGCACTTCGGCGGGCGCTGCGTATTCACGAAGCAACCCGTGACGGCGCTGCAGGGCGTGAAGGGCACGAAGCTGCGCGTGCTGCCGACGCCGGCGTTCATGGACACCTTCAAGGTGATGGGCGCGGTGCCGACGCCGATTCCGTTCGGCGAGTTGTACATGGCCGTGCAGACGGGCGTCGTCGACGGGCTCGAGCACGATCCGGCCACCGTGCTCGCGAGCCGCTTCGACGAGATCGTCAAATCGTGCTGGCAATCGCACCACGTGTTCGCGGCGATGACCGTGGTGATGGGGCGGCGCGCGCTCGACCGGATTCCCGCGAACCTGCGCCCGGCGTTCGACCGCGCGGTGGCCGATGCGACCGTGCAGCAGCGCGCGATTGCCACGCAGAAGGCCGCGCAGGCGGAGCAGGCGCTGAAGCAGCACGGGATGACGTTCCACCCGATGGCGGACGCCGAGCGCACGGCGCTGCGGCAGGCGATGCACGACCGGCTCTACGTCGCGTTCGCGAAGCAGTATCCGGCGACCGCGTCGCTGTTTCCGGCGATCGCCGCCGCGCGGAGTTGAGCGATGGATACCGGTTCCGTTTCGCGCGCCACGCCGGCTGCCGGCGCAAGCCGTCCGGCCCGCGTCGCGTCGCGCACGCTGGACGCGGCGATGCGCTGGATCGAATACGTGTCGGCGGCGGTGCTGGCCGCCGACGTGCTGGTCGTGTTCGTGTCGGTCATCTTCCGCTATTTCCTTCACGATCCGGTCGACTGGGCCGAGGAGGTCGCGAGCGCGCTGATGATCGTGCTGGTGTTCTTCGGCGCGGCGACGGTGCTGGGGCGCGGCCAGCATGTCGGCATCGACCTGTTCCGCGGCTGGCTGCCGGCAAGCTGGCAGGGCGCGCTCGTGCAGATCGGGCACTGGATCGTCGCGGCGGTTTCGCTGAACCTGCTGGTGTCGTCGTGGCAGTTGCTCGGCGACTCGTACGACCAGTTGACCACCGGTGGCCTGCCGGGCTGGATCAACGTGTATCCGATGATGTTCGGCGCGCTGTTCATGAGCGTGTTCGCGCTGGCGAACGCACTGAACGCGCCGCGCCGCCGCGTGATCGGCACGCTCGCGTGCTGCGCAATGCTTGCGGGTGCCGTGTACGGCTGGAATGCGCTGCAGCCCGAGCATGCGATCGCACCGGGGGCGCTGCTGATCGCCGGCTTCGTCGGCGGGCTCGTGCTGGGCGTGCCGATCGGCTTCGTGCTCGCCTTCTCGGCGCTGCTGTATTTCCTCGCCGATCCGACGTTGCCGCTGCTCGTCTACTCGCAGCAGGTGATGGCCGGCGCCGATCATTTCGTGCTGCTCGCGGTGCCGTTCTTCGTTCTCGCCGGCCTGCTGATGGAGTCGAACGGGATGTCCGCGCGGCTTGTCGAATTGCTGCTGCGGATGTTCGGCCGCGTGCGCGGCGGCCTCGGGCTGATCGTGATCTTCGCGACGGCGTGCTTTTCCGGCGTATCGGGTTCGAAGCTGGCCGACATCGCGGCGGTAGGCGGCGTCGTGATGCCCGCCGTGCGCCGCGCACGCCAGGACCCCGACGAAACCGCGGCGCTGCTCGCGTGCAGCGCGGTGATGGCCGAGACGATTCCGCCGTGCGTGAACATGATCATCATGGGCTTCGTCGCGAACATCTCGATCGCGGGGCTGTTTCTCGCGGGGATCGTGCCGGCGGCCGTGCTGGCTGCGTCGCTGGCCGTCGTGACCGTGATCTGCGGACGCCGGATCGACATCGACTCAGTGTTCACCGAGCGTCGCGCATGGCTGCCGCTCGCGGGCGGCGCGCTCGTCGCGCTGATCATGGTCGCGATGATCGGCAAGGGCGTGACGTCGGGCATCGCTACGTCGACGGAAGTGTCCGCGTTCGCGGTGGTCTATGCGCTCGTGGTCGGCTGGGCGGCGTTCCGCGAACTGACCTGGCGTTCGGTCGGCCGCGTGTTCGTGCGTGCGGCGTCGATGGCGAGCGGTATCCTGTTCATCGTCGCGGCGGCGTCGAGCGTGTCGTTCGCGCTGTCCATCGAGCAGATACCGGCGCTCGTCTCGGGCACAATGACCGCGTTCGCCCATCAGTACGGCTCGACGGCATTCCTGTTGCTGGCGGCGCTGTTGATGATCGTGTTCGGCGCGGTACTCGAAGGCGCGCCCGCGCTGATCATCTTCGGGCCGCTGCTCGCGCCGATCGCGCTGCAGCTCGGCATCAACCCGCTGCACTTCGGCACGGTCGTGGTGGTGGCGATGGGGCTCGGATTGTTCGCGCCGCCGGTCGGGCTCGGCCTGTTCACGACCTGCGCGATCACGGGAACCGAGGTCGGGCGCGTGGCGCGGCCGATGGTGAAATACCTGCTGGTGCTGTTCGCCGCCCTGGTGGCGCTGATCTTCGCACCGGCGTTTTCGTTGTGGCTGCCGGCCCATTTCGGCCTGTAGCCCGTTCAATGCAAGACGACATGAGTACGATTCAGGACGTGGCCCGTCATGCGGCCGTTTCGGTCAGCACGGTTTCGAACGTGCTCAACGGCCGCACCGATCAGATGAAGCCCGAGACGCTCGAACGCGTGAAGGCGTCGATGGACGCGCTGCAATACCGGCCGAGCACGCTCGCACGCCAGCTCAAGACGGGGCAGACGCCGCTCGTCGGGCTGCTGGTGCCGTCGATGGCGAATCCGATGTACGGCTACATCGCGCGCGAGATCGAGGCCTGTGCGCAGGAACAGTACGGTCATCGCGTACTGATCGGCAACACGTATCGAGATGCCGGCAAGGAGGCGTCGTTCTTCGAAGACCTGTTCGCGCACGGCGTGCGGCGCGTGATCGTGATCTCGTCGCTCGCCGACGAAAGCCACCTCGAGCGCGCGGCCGAACGCGGGATGACGGTCGTCAGCTACGACCGCCGCGCGACGCCCGGCGAGCAATCGCAGGTCGATCACGTGACGGCCGACAACGAGGCGGCCGCGCGGCTCGCGACCGGCTGCCTCGTGGCCGCCGGCCATACGCGGCTCGCGTTCGCGACGGTGGCCGGCATCACCTTGAGCCGCAGCGACAAGATTCGCGGCTTTCTGGCGGTGGCGCGCGATGCGGGCGTCGACGCGCACGTGCTCGACGGCGGCCCGGCGAACGAATACGGCGACGCGGTGATCGTCGACGTCGGGCGCGCGCTCGGCGCCGCGCTCGCGGCCGACCCGGCGCGGCCGACCGGCATCGTCGCGGTCAACGACCTGTTCGCGCTCGGCCTGATGGCCGGGCTGCGCGACGGCGGATTGCGGGTGCCCGACGATGTGTCGGTCGTGGGGATGGACGGTCATTTCCTGTCGGCGATTTCGTCGCCGGCGCTGACCACGGTGCAGTTGCCCGTCCCCGACATGGCCGCGGAAATGGTGCGACGCGTGATGCGGCACGACGGCGATGCGTCGTCGGTGCCCGGGCAGTGCGTGTTTCCGGGCGTCACGCTCGTGGAGCGCGCGTCGGTTGCGCCGCCGCCGCGTGCAGTGGACGCTGACGGAGGCCCGGCATGACCCGCGTCTATGTCACCCATCCGTCGGGGATGCTCGATCACTACTTCGGCGCGAAGGCGCTGCGCGCGCTGCAGGCGATCGCGGACGTCACGTGCAATCCGCTGGACCGCGAACTCGGCACGGACGAGCTGATCGCCGCCGCGCACGGATGCGACGCGATCATCGCGTACCGGCAGACGCCGGCGCCGCGCGCGCTGTTCGAGGGGTTGCCCGCGCTCGCCGCGTTCCTGCGCTGCGCCGTCGACATCCGCACCGTCGACGTCGGTGCGGCGAGCGCATCCGGCGTGCTGGTCACGCAGGCGAGCCCAGGCTTCGGACCGGCCGTCGCGGAGTGGGTGATCGGCGCGATGATCGACCTCGCGCGCGGCATCGGCGGCTATGCGAACGCGTACCACCGCGGCGCACCGCCGGTGCCGCTGATGGGCCGCGAATTGCGCGGCAGCACGCTGGGCGTGATCGGTTACGGACAGATCGCGCGCCGTCTCGCGCCGATCGCGACCGCACTCGGCATGCGTGTGCTGGTGAACGACCCGTACGCGCGGGTTGACGCGCCGTCGCTCGAACAGGTCGATTGGGCGACCTTGCTGCGCGATGCCGATTACGTCGTATGCCTCGCGCCGGCGACGCCGGCAACCGCGAACCTGTTCGATGCGCGTGCGTTCGCCGCGATGAAGCCCGGTGCGTGCTTCGTTAATGCGTCGCGCGGCGAGCTCGTCGACGAGCAGGCGCTCGCCGAGGCGCTCGACGGCGGCCGGCTGGCCGGTTGCGCGCTCGATGTCGGCCGTGCGGCGGACCAGATGCCGACTCCCGGACTTGCCGCGCATCCGCGCGTGATCGCCACACCGCATATCGGCGGGCTGACGCGGCCGGCGGTCGAGCATCAGGCGCTGGAGACGGTCGAGCAACTCGCCGCGCTGCTCGACGGGCGCGTGCCGAATGGCGCGGTCAACGCGGCACATGCGACGCGGCTCGAACGCTGGCGTTCGACCGACACGTCCGCCGTGCAGGGCGACGCACGATGACGCGCGACGACGACGACGGCCTGCAGCCGTCGCACGCGTGCGATTGCCATATCCACATCTACGACGATGCGTATCCGCTCGCGCCGACGGCGACGTTCCGGCCGCCGCACGCGCCGGTGGAGGCGTATCGGCGCGTGCGACGAGCGCTCGGTCTTGCGCGCGTAGTCGTGGTGCAGCCGACCGGCTATGGCTTCGACAACCGCTGCACGCTCGCTGCGCTGGCCGCGCTCGGCCCGCAGGCGCGGGGCGTGGCGACGGTGCCGGTCGACGTGCCGGACGTCGAACTCGAGCGGCTGCACGCGGCGGGCATCCGCGGCGTGCGGTTCATGATGCTGTCGGGCGGCACGTCGCGATGGGACGAACTGGAACGGATGGCCGCACGGATCGCGCCGCTAGGCTGGCACGTCGACCTGCAGCTCGACGGCCGCACGCTGCCGGACGTCGAGCCAACGTTGGCGTCGCTGCCCGCGCGCGTCGTGATCGATCATACGGGCAAGTTCCTGACGCCGGTTGCGCCGGATGCACCCGCGTTCGTCGCGCTGCGGCGCCTGCTCGATTGCGGCCACGTATGGGTGAAGCTGTCGGCGCCTTACGAGACGTCGCAATCCGGTGCGCCGGGTTATGACGACGTCGCACGCCTCGCGACCGTGCTCGCGCACGCGCATTCGGCGCGCTGCGTGTGGGGCAGCAACTGGCCGCACCCGAACGCCGTGCCGGTGCCCGACGATGCGCGCCTGCTCGACTGGTTGCACGCATGCACGGCGAACGATGCGGTCGGCCGCGCGATTCTCGTCGACAACCCGGCGGTGCTGTACGGATTCGATCCGAATGCCGCGAATGGCCGCGAATCCGATCGAGACGCCGGTTGACGCGCTCGCGCAAAAGTGCCGGGCGGAGCGGCAATGCGCGGATAGCATCGCCGCGTTGCGCGCCGAAGCAAAGAATCCGGAGCGCGAGACCGGGCTGTTCGAGAAGCCGCGTCCGGACGACGCGCCACGCTTTCGCTTGCGTCCCGGCACGATGAGGCCGCTGCTCGCATCCCTTGCGCTCGGCCTTGCTGGCGGCCGGCGCAAGCCCGTTATTGGCGTGCCGTGGTTTCCGCGTGAAGCGGGAAAGCGACGCAGGGGTAGGTGAAGCGATGCGCGGGGCTTCGGCGCGGCGCGTTCGCCGGGCCCCGCGCCGTTTTGCGTCAGTGGGTAATCGACAGGAACAGGTAGGCCGCGAACAGCGACAGGTGCACGACGCCGTGCAGCACCGTCGTGCGTCCCTGGCTGAGCGTCAGCGTGCTGACCAGCAGAGTCAGCGACAGCAGCACGGTTTCCATCGCGCCGATGCCGAGCGTGAGCGGCTGGCCGACCCAGATGAAGACGGCCGCGACGGTCGGAATCGTGAGCCCGATGCTCGCGAGCGCCGAGCCGAGCGCGAGGTTCATGCTGGTCTGCAGACGGTTCGCGCGCGCGGCGGTCACGGCCGCCAGCCCTTCGGGCAGCAGCACGAGCGCGGCGATCACGATGCCGACCGCGGCTTCGGGGGCGCCGAGCTTCATCACCGCGTGCTCGACGGCCGGCGACAGCAGCTTCGCGAGCAGCACGACCGCGACGAGGCTTGCGAACAGCAGCACCATGCTGATCACCGCTGTGCGGCTACTCGGCGGTGCCGCGTGGACCGATTCGTTCGCGCTGTCGTGCCCGGTGAGGAAGTAGTCGCGGTGGCGCACAGTCTGCACGAACACGAATGCGCCGTACAACACGAGCGACGACACGCCGGCGAAGGCAAGCTGCGATTTCGAAAAGAACGGGCCCGGCGCGGCGCTCAGGTAGTTCGGCATCACGAGCGACAGCACCGACAGCGACGCGAGCACCGCGAGCGCCTTGCTCGCGCCGCGCCCCTGGAAATCCTGTTCGCCGTGCTTCCACGCGCCGACCAGCAGGCAGAGGCCGACGATCCCGTTGCAGATGATCATCACGGCGGCGAACACGGTGTCGCGCGCGAGGCCCGACTTCTCGGGGCCGGCGCCGAGCATGACCGACACGATCAGCGCGACTTCGATAATGGTGACGGCCACCGCGAGCACGAGCGTGCCGAACGGCTCGCCGACGCGGTGCGCGACGACTTCGGCGTGATGGACCGCGGCGAACACGGCGCCGGCGAGGGCGGCGGCGAACAGCGCGATGACAAGGCCTTCGGCCGGCACGACGCGCGACAGCGCGAGTACCAGCCATGCGGCAAGCGGGGCCCAGAGGGTCCAGCGCGGGAGCTGGTTGGACGAGAGCGGCATGGACGGTTTCCTATGCGGGTGGCGGCGCGCGACGCGCCGTCACGGGTTGACGAAGCCCGGCCGGATGATCCGCCGAACGAGGACGATGAAACGAATGAGCGGGTGCTGCCTGGGGTTCGCCGCGATGAGGCGGCGAGGGGCGCGGGCGGGCCGAAGCCCGTCGCTGGATGAAACTGGAACGGTTCGATGCGGTCGGCCGCCGATGACGGGGGGCCGGTACGTGACGACCTGCAGGCCGAAGCCTGGATCCGACCCCGGACGGGCGGCGGGCCATGGACGACAGCGGTAGCTGTGACACGCGGTTTCCCCCTGAAATCCGGCGGTTTGTCGAATTTTATCAGGCGTTCGGGGGCTACTATCTCACATTAGATTGCTTTCATTGACCTTTCGGTTTGCAAAAAGTGCCCCGATCGTTCGATTTTTTGTTTTTGCAGTTTCCGTAACGGTCTATTGCACGACAAATTCGGGCTCACCCTGACATAAATCTACCGACCGGTCGGTTTATAATTGCTCGCACTTCCACTTCATGACGGATCGCAAGCGATGGCTGTTTCTTCTGCACATTCGGTGAATTCGGGCGCGCTGGCGCCGTCGGCGGTCGTCGGCGTGATCGGCGCGGGCGCGATGGGCGCGGGCATCGCGCAGGTCGCGGCGGCCGCAGGCCATACGGTGCTGCTGTACGACCTGAACGAAGCCGCCTGCGACAAGGCGCTCGCCGGGATCCGCGCGCAGTTCGCGCGGCTTGCGGAGAAGGGCCGGATGGCGCCGGCGCAGGCCGAGGCGGCCGGGAGCCGGATCCGTGCGGTGCGGGCGCTGGCCGATTTCGCGGGCGTCGCGCTGATCGTCGAGGCGGCGGCCGAGCGGCTCGACGTGAAGCGCGAGATCTTCGCGACGCTCGAACGTCACGTCGACGATACCTGCGTGCTGACGACCAACACGTCGTCGATCTCGATCACGTCGATCGCCGCCGGGCTGCGCGCGCCGCAGCGCGTGGCCGGCCTGCATTTCTTCAATCCGGCGCCGCTGATGGCGCTCGTCGAGGTGGTCAGCGGGCTTGCCACGGCGCCCGAGATTGCCCGGGCGCTGTACGACACCGCCGCCGCGTGGGGCAAGAAACCGGTGATGGCGAAATCGACGCCGGGCTTCATCGTGAACCGCGTCGCGCGCCCGTATTACGCGGAGGCGCTGCGTGTGCTGAACGAGCAGGGCGGCACGCCGGCATCGATCGACGCGGTGATGCGCGACGCGGGCGGCTTCCGGATGGGGCCGTTCGAGCTGATGGACCTGATCGGCCACGACGTGAACTTCGCGGTGACCGAGTCGGTGTTCCGCGCGTACTTCAACGATCCGCGCTTTACGCCGTCGCTGATCCAGCAGGAACTCGTCAACGCCGGTTTCCTCGGGCGCAAGTCGGGGCGCGGCTTCTATTCGTATGCGGACGGCGCGACGCCGCCCGCGCCCGATCTCGAACCGCCGCGCGATGCGCCGGCCGACGTCGCGCTGTTCACGCAGGACGGCCCGGCCGCCGCGCTGCAGGCGCGCTTCTCCGAGCGCATCGCCGGCGCGCGGCAGAGCGGCGCGCACGCCGACGAACTGCTCGCCGTGGCCGGCCGCGCATCGATCGCGCTGACCGACGGTCGCACCGCGACGGTGCGCGCCGCGCAAACCGGCGTGGCCGATCTCGTGCTCGTCGATCTCGCGCGCGATTACGCACAGGCCGGGCTCGTCGCGCTCACGCGCGCGCTGCAGTGCAGCGACGCGGCGTATGCGGATGCGGTCGGCCTGTTCCAGCAAGCGGGTTTCCGTGTCGTCGGCATCGCCGACGTGCCGGGAATGGTCGCGATGCGCACCGTCGCGATGCTCGCGAACGAGGCGGCCGACACGGTCAACCAGGGCGTGTGCTCGCCCGCCGATCTCGATCTCGCGATGGAAAAAGGCGTGAACTACCCGTGCGGCCCGCTCGCGTGGGCCGATGCGATCGGCATCGGCCGCGTGCATCGCGTGCTGTCGAACCTTGCGGCGAGCTACGGCGAGGACCGCTACCGCGTGTCGCCGCGCATGGCCGCGCTGCACGCAGCCGGCCGCACCTTCCGCTAGCCGCCGGCGCGCCACCCCGATTACGACAACGACATCACTCCACTGGAGGAGCACCCCGATGACTCACCCGACGCATCCTGCCGCCGCGCTCGACCCGATCGAGACCGCCAGCCGCGACGAACTGCAGGCGCTGCAGCTCGAGCGCCTCAAATGGTCGCTGCGCCACGCGTACGACAACGTTGCGCACTATCGCCGGACGTTCGACGCTGCGGGCGTGCATCCCGAGGATCTGAAGACGCTCGCCGATCTCGCGAAATTCCCGTTCTCGACCAAGAACGACCTGCGCGACAACTACCCGTTCGGGCTCTTCGCGGTGCCGCGCGAGCAGGTCGTGCGCGTGCATGCGTCGAGCGGCACGACGGGCAAGCCGACGGTGGTCGGCTACACGGCGCGCGACATCGACACGTGGGCGAACGTGACCGCGCGTTCGATCCGCGCGGCCGGCGGCCGCCCGGGCGACACGCTGCACAACGCGTTCGGCTACGGGCTCTTCACGGGCGGCCTCGGGATTCACTACGGTGCGGAACGGCTCGGCTGCATGGTCGTGCCGATGTCGGGCGGCCAGACCGAGAAGCAGGTGCAGCTGATCCGCGATTTCGAGCCGAAGATCATCCTCGTCACGCCGTCGTACATGCTGAACCTGATCGACGAGATGGTGCGGCAGGGGATGGACCCGGCAGCGTCGTCGCTGAAGATCGGCATCTTCGGCGCCGAGCCGTGGACGCAGGCGCTGCGCGAGGAGGTGGAGACGCGCGTGGGCATCGACGCGCTAGACATCTACGGGCTGTCGGAAGTGATGGGCCCGGGCGTCGCGTGCGAATGCGTCGAGACGAAGGACGGCCCGGTGATCTGGGAAGACCATTTCTATCCGGAGATCATCGATCCCGTGACCGGCGAAGTGCTGCCCGACGGCAGTGCAGGCGAGCTGGTGTTTACGTCCCTGACGAAGGAAGCGATGCCGGTGATCCGCTACCGCACGCGCGACCTCACCGCGCTGCTGCCGCCGACCGCGCGCGCGATGCGCCGGCTCGCGAAGATCACGGGGCGCTCCGACGACATGCTGATCGTGCGCGGCGTGAACGTGTTCCCGAGCCAGATCGAGGAGATCGTGGTCGCGCAACCGAAGCTGTCGGGGCAGTTCCAGATCACGATCTCGCGCGACGGCCACATGGACCGGCTCGATCTCGCGGTCGAACTGCGTTCCGAGGCCGTCGCATGCGTGACCGACGGCGAGCGTGCGGCAATCGCGCGTGAGTTGCAGCACCGGATCAAGACGATGATCGGCGTGTCGGCCGGCGTGACGGTGCTCGCGGCGGGCGGCATTCCGGCCAGCGCGACCGGCAAGGCGCGCCGCGTGATCGACCGCCGGCATGTGGCCTGAGCGCGTCCGTTCCCTGTTCTACCCCGAGGAAACCTGTTCGATGGATGGATTGAAGACCCTGGCCGTCGCCGTCGATGCGCGCGGCATTGCGACTGTCGCGCTGCAGCGCGGCGACGTGCTCAACGCGTTCGACGAGACGATGATTGCCGAGCTGACCGACGCGTTCACGACGCTCGGCCGGCGCGACGACGTGCGCGCGATCGTGCTGCGCTCGGACGGCCGCGCGTTCTGCGCGGGCGCCGACCTGCAATGGATGCAGCGTGCGAGCGCGAACGATGCGGCCGCGAACCTGCGCGACGCGGAACGGTTCGCCGCGATGATGCGCGCGATCCGGCAGTGCCCGAAGCCGACGGTTGCGCGCGTGCAGGGCCACGCGTTCGGCGGCGGCGTCGGCCTGTGTGCGGCCTGCGACATCGTGATCGCGAGCGATCACGCGCGCTTTTCGGTGAGCGAGGCGCGTTTCGGGATTCTGCCGTCGGTGATCGGCCCGTATCTGGTCGAGGCGGTCGGCCAGCGCCAGGCGCGCCGGCTCGCGCTGACCGCGACGCAGCTCGCGGCCGGCGAAGCCGTCGCGATCGGGCTGATTCATCAGGCCGTGCGGCTCGACGCACTCGACGAAGCGCTCGACAAGACGCTCGCCGAGCTGAGCCGCAACGGCCCGAACGCGCTGATGGAGATCAAGCGCTTTTTCGACGCGATCGGCGAGTATCCGCCGTCGGACGAACGCGCGGCCTTCACCGCACAAACGATCTCCCGCGTGCGGGCGACGCCGGAGGCGAAGGAGGGCTTCGCCGCGTTCTTCGCGAAGCGGCCGCCGGCATGGGAGCCGGGCGCGGAATAACGCGCGGCAGCGGCGTGCGGCGGGCGTGTTGCGCGCGGGCCGCGATTTGCGTCTCGGGCGCCGGCGCTTGCTCTACAATGCGTGACCCCCGGCGCCCCGCCGGCCCAGCCCTGACCGTTGCTTCGCTTCGATGATCGTCAACCGCCTTATCTCCGAGATCCTGTTCGGCTTCACCGGCCTGATCGGCATCATCAACCCGATCGGCATTGCGTTCCTGTTTCTCGAACGCACCGAGGCGTTGACCGAGCACGAGCGGAACCTGCTCGCGAAGAAGGTCGCGTTCAACGCGTTCATCGTGCTGCTGGTCGCATTCTTCGCCGGCACGCCGGTGCTGCATTTCTTCGGGATCTCGATGGAAGCGCTGCGGATCGGCGGCGGTTTCGCGGTTGCCGTGGCGGGCTGGCAGATGCTCAACGAGCCGGACGGCCCGGGCGGCGGCGACACGCCCGTGAAGCCGATCGACGCGAACGCGATCATGACGCGCGCGTTCTTCCCGCTGACCATGCCGCTGACGGTCGGCCCCGGCTCGATCGCGACCGCGATCGCGCTGAATGCGAACCGCACGCACAAGCTGTCGGAGTTCATGCTGTCGAGCATCGTATCGGTCACCGTCTCCGTACTGGTTGCGATCGTGATCTGGCAGGTCTACAGCCGCTCCGCGCTGCTGTCGCGCTACCTCGGCAGCGAAGGCACCAAGGTCGCGAAGCGCGTGTCGGCGTTCCTGCTGCTGTGCATCGGCGTGCAGATCATGCTGACCGGCTTCTCCGAATTCCTGCAGCCGCTCGCCGACCAGATCAAGTAACCGGTCGTCCTGCGATTCGCGGCCCGGCGCTACGCGTCGGGATAGTCGGCGCCGCGCGGCACGTCGGCCCAGCCGTCGAAGTCGTGCCTGAGCGCGTCGAGCTTGCTGTTCGCGTTGGTCAGCGCAACCTTGCCGAGCAGCAGGCCCAGCGGCAAGCCATACGCGTTGGCGCGCCGCGCGATACCATGCGACGTCTGGCGGATGCGTGCCGCACCGTTTATGCCCGGTGCGCCGAAGCGCGTCACGCATCCGGCCGCAAACCCAACTTCAATGACGAGGCGTGCAATGGAATACGTGAAATTCGGGTCGACCGGGATGGACGTGTCGAAGCTGGTGCTGGGTTGCATGACGTTCGGCGAGCCGACGCGCGGTACGCATCCGTGGACGCTGCCGGAAGCGGAAAGCCGCCCGATCATCCAGCGCGCGATCGAGGCCGGCATCAACTTCTTCGACACCGCGAACATGTATTCGGACGGCACGTCCGAAGAGATCGTCGGCCGTGCGCTGCGCGACTTCGCGAAGCGCGACGAGGTGGTGATCGCGACCAAGGTGTTCTACCGGATGCGCCCGGGGCCGAACGGCGCGGGGCTGTCGCGCAAGGCGATCATGACCGACATCGACCAGAGCCTGAAGCGGCTCGGCACCGACTACGTCGATCTGTACCAGATTCACCGCTGGGATTACGGCACGCCGATCGAGGAGACGCTCGAGGCGCTGCACGACGTCGTGAAGGCGGGCAAGGCGCGCTATATCGGCGCGTCGTCGATGTTCGCGTGGCAGTTCGCGAAGGCGCTGTATACATCGAAGCAGAACGGCTGGGCCCGCTTCGTCAGCATGCAGAACCACCTGAACCTGCTGTATCGCGAGGAGGAACGGGAAATGCTGCCGCTGTGCGAAGCCGAGGGTGTCGCGGTGATTCCGTGGAGCCCGCTCGCGCGCGGCCGGCTCACGCGCAACTGGGACGAATCGACGGGGCGGCAGCAGAGCGACGACGTTGGCCAGCGGCTGTACGATGCGACGGCCGATGCCGACCGGGCGGTCGTCGACGCGGTCGCGGCGATCGCCGCCGCGCGCAACGTGCCGCGTGCGCAGGTTGCGCTCGCGTGGGTCGCGCACAAGCGCGGCGTGACCGCGCCGATCGTCGGCATCTCGAAGCCGCACCACCTGGACGACGCGCTCGGCGCACTGCGGTTGAAGCTGACAGACGACGAAATCGCGGCGCTCGAAGGCCCGTACGTGCCGCACGCGGTGGCGGGGTTCAACTGAGCGACGCCGGCGGGAGTTGGCCGCTGCGCGCGGTGTTCAGCGCGCGGCGGCGAGCATCGGGTAGGTGAACAGCCCGAAGTGGATGACGTTCAGCCCCGCATGCGCGAGCGCGGCCGCGAGTAGGCCGCCGCGTCGCCACGCGAGGCCGTAGCCGACACCGGCCATCGTGCCGAGCACGATCCACGGCCAGCCGCCGGCTGCGTGCGCGGCGCCGAACAGCACCGCGCCGATCGCCAGCGCGGCCCACGGCCCCCACGCGAAACGGCTGAGGATGCGCGTCAGCCCGCCTTGCACGTAGCCGCGGAACAGCGCTTCTTCGGCGAGCGTCACGAGCAGCATATTGTTGACGAGCCATATCCAGCCCGACGCCGGCCATTTCGGTGCCCAGCCGACCATCCCGAACAGAAGCGCGCCGGCCAGGCAGGCCGCCGCGGTCCCTGCGGCCGCCACGGCGCCGGTGCGCAGCACGCGCGACAGCGGGACGTCGGGCGCGACCCACGGCAGCACCCACAGCAGCCACAGGCCGACGAGCGGCTTGTCGAAATTCAGGTACATCGTGAACGGCACCGCATCCGGCGTGAACCGCGTCGGTTCGATCACGCGCGGATTGTGGAAGCCGGGGATCAGGTGCAGGCTCAGCGCGATCACGAGCGCGGCAAACCCGAGGTGGGCGGCGATGCGAACCGCGAGCGGGCGGCCGGGCGCGACGCCCCAGGCGGCGGCCGCGAGCAGCGCGAGCGGTGCCAGCACGACGGGCGACAGCGAGCCGAACGCCAGCGCACCGGCATAGCCGAGCGCAGCGAGCGCGATGCCCGGCCCGTGCAGCGGACGATGCCACGCGAGCGCGGCGGCCGCGAACAGGGCGAGCCAGATCGTGGCGCTCGGGAGAAGCGAAAGGGACATGGGGCGGGGCATTCGTCGGACGAGACGCCGCGCATCATACCGTAGCGACCGCGACATACCGTCCGGCCGCGCACGCCGGGGCGGCGCTCAGCGGCCGACGATTTCGGTCGCGCCGTCGCGGGTCGGGATGTCGACGCTATTGCGCTCGCGTACCCGCCGCCGATACCAGAAGGTCCACAGCAGCAGGGCGCCGAACACCGTGTAGCCGATGATCGGCGACACGACGAGCACGCGCTCGACGGGCCAGGTGATGACCATCCACAGGCGCAGCAGCATTTCCAGCGTCATGCACCCGCCCCAGACGAACGTCATCAGCCGGAGCATCCGGCGCAGCTGGGGCTGCTCGGCCCAGACCGTCTCGAAACGCGCGGCGCCGCCGGCCATCTCGCGGGCCACCGTCGCGCGTGCGAGATAGAAGATCAGCGGACGGTCGCGGAACAGCGACAGCAGGAAGGCGACGCCGATCGAGCCGGACGCGAGCGATTCGCGCATCAGCAGCGTGCGCGCGCTGCCGCCAAGCGCCATCCCGGCGATCGACAGCGCGATGCCGAGCAGCACGACGGCAGCGACCGCGTCGATGCGGCGCGAGCGGATGAACTCGACGATGGACCAGACGATCGGCGGAACCGCCGACGCGTACAGCGCGCCGGTTTCGCCGACATACGGATGCGCGACCCGGTAGGCGACCCAGGGCAGCAGCAGGTTGACGACGAGTTCGAGAATCAGGCCGGCTCGTGGTTTCACGGGAGCGGGCGCGCGGGTGGCGCGCGTAGCGGTGATGTCGATTCGAGTATATCGAAGTCGGACCCCGAGTGTGGCGGAGCCTGCCGTTGCGCGCGCATCGACAACGGGCGCGGACGCACGCCGGCCGGGGCGGCCGGCGTACCCGTCACGCACGCGTCATGCGGTTGCGGGCTGGACGATGATCTTCACGTTCCGGTCCTTGTGGTTGACCAGCTCCTCGAAGCCGTGCGTGACGATGTCGCCGAGCGCGATGCGTCCGGTGATCAGCGGCTGCACGTCGATGCGGCCGTCCGCGATGAAGCGGATCACGTCCGCGAATTCGCCGTTGTACGCGAGCGAGCCGATCACTTCCTTCTCGGTCGACACGATGTCGAAGAAGTTGAACGACGTCGGCTCCTCGAAGATGCCGACCATCACCGACTTGCCGGCCTTGCGGATCACGTCGATCGCGAGCTTCGCGGTGGTCGTGTGCCCGATGCACTCGAACGACACGTCGGCGCCGTAGCCGCCCGTCAGTGCCTTGACCTCCGCGATCGCGTCGGACGACTTCGGGTCGATCACGGCCGTTGCGCCGACCTCGAGCGCCTTCTGCTTGCGCGCGGCCGACATTTCCAGCGCGATCACGCGTCCGGCACCCGCGGCCTTCGCGCACATGATCGTGCACAGGCCGATCGTGCCCGCGCCGACCACGACGACCGTCTGACCGACGATGTTGCCGGCTTTCTTCACGGCATGCAGCCCGACCGCGAGCGGCTCGATCAGCGCGCCGGCTTCGGTCGGGAAGTTCTCCGGCAACCGGTACAGCAGTTCGGCCGGCACGTTCACGTATTCGGCGAATGCGCCGTTGTTCATCAGGCCGGTGAACGCGAGGTTCTCGCAGATGTTGTACAGCCCGTGCGTGCAATACCAGCACTTGCCGCAATGCTGGCAGGCGTCGGCCGTCACGCGGTCGCCGGGCGCGAAGCCGGTCACGCCCGCGCCGAGCGCCGCGATTTCGCCGCTGAATTCGTGACCGAGGATGCACTGGCCCTTCAGGCCCGTCAGCGGATGCGGGGCGTCGACGGGAATGAACACGGGCCCCGCGACGTATTCGTGCAGATCCGAGCCACAGATCCCGCACCAGTGCACGCGGATCTGGACCCACCCGGCCGGCGGGTGCGCCGGAACGGGAACCTCTTCGACGCGGATGTCGCGGCGGCCGCGCCAGACGGCGGCCTTCATGCTCGGTGCGGTGTTCGGTGCCGGTGTACTCACGTTGCTGTCTCCGTCAGGTTGTCGTCGGGCGCGGGGCGAGGGGGCCGCTGCGTCCGTCGCGCGATTGCGCGAGCGACCGATATGCAGGAACGGGGCCAGCATGAATGCGGGGCCGGGCGGCAGCGAATCAAGGTGTTTCGTGTGCAATGCAGCGGGCTGGCTGACGGCTATCGTCGGCGGCCGGCGCGAAATTGCACATCGAATTTGCTGCGCTTGCGAAAACCCGGTTCCAGTGAGACGGCGGGACATTCGTCTCACCGATATGAGACGAATTGCGAGACGCATGGGGCGTGCGGCACGCGTGGGCGTACCGATCGATTGCCTCGATCGGCGAAACGCATTGTTGCGCAAGTTTCCCCTTTACTTGAAGTCAACTTCAATTTGTATCATTTGCGACGGTGCGATCGCGTTCGGCGCGCGGCGGTGGCAACGGAGGTGGGCGTGACTGGCTTGCCGGTTGTCGCCGGGCTTGTCGTGCCGCCGCCGCGAGCGTCGCATCCGCGTTGAACGTCGGAAGGGGATTGGCGCGAACGTCCGCGCGTTGAGTTGCCCGCTCGGCCCGCGCTGCTGCACGTACCGCGGGAACGGCGCCAGGCGCGGCGCCATTCACTTGAAACCACTCGTCAAGCATGCCTGACACCATGGATAGCCTGATCTGCGAAGAAGACCTGTCGTGTGTTGTGTCGGCATCCGGCGCGCACGACCCGATGCGACGGCCCGGAGACGATCCCGGATCTCCAGCGGCCTGCATGGCGTTCGACAGCGAACCCGCGCCCAAACACGCCGCAGCGGCACGGTCGCCGTTGCGTCCGCAACTGTTCGTCACGGTGCTCGAGGCGGGGGAAGAGGGCCTGCTCGTGCGCTGGGTCGAGAGCGGGCGCTGTCACTACGGCGAGCAGCGGTGGCGATTGCGCGTGGCGCTGATGCCCGGCCGCTGCGCGATCTCCGGACGGCCGATCGAGCCGGGCGAGCCGGTGTTCCGGCCGGTGCGGCGGCCCGTGCCGGCGAACGGCGACGAGATGATCTGCCCGGCGTCGGTGCCGGGCCTGGGCGGTGCCGCGCGGGCCGGCGTGCCGGAGCCGGACCACGACGCGACGGATCCCGCCGACGTGGCAGGCTGAACGCCGGCCGGCCGCGGTTGCGCGTTACTTGAGATCCTTCCGGTACTGGATGAACCCCGCGTTGTTCGCGAGCTTGTCGTACAGCGCGCGGGCGGTCGTGTTGGTGTCGTGCGTGAGCCAGTACACGCGGCTCGCGCCGGCTTCGCGGGCCCGCTCGTATACGGCCTCGATCAGTGCGCCGCCCGCGCCTTGTCCGCGTGCGTCGGCCGCCGTGAACAGGTCCTGCAGGTAGCAGTACGGCCCTTCCGTCCAGCACGAGCGGTGGTAGATCGCGTGCACGATTCCGATCAGCGTCCCCGACGCATCGAATGCACCGAGCACGAACATCGGCTCGGCGGGATCCATCAGCCGTGCCCACGTGGTCGCGAACACGGCGTCGCTCAGCGCGGTCTCGTAGAACTTCTGATAACCCTGCCACAGCGGGCGCCATGCGGCTTCGTCGGCGGCGACGAGCGGGCGGACCGTGACGCGCGTCGCGTCCTTCGCGCGGCCGGCCGCATCGCGGGCCTGCGCCTGCGCGTGACGGATCGCGACGAGCGACTCGCGCTGCACGCCTTGCGCATCGAAGTTCTCCGGTGCGAGCCAGGTTTCGAACGCGGCCCGCACGGCCGGCCATTCGCCGTCGATGATCGAGAACCACGCGGTGTCGCGGTTGCGGCCCTTGTAGATGATCGCCTGCCGGAACGTGCCTTCGTAACGGAAACCGAGCCGCGCGGCCGCCTTGCGCGACGGCTCGTTTAGGTCGTCGCACTTCCATTCGTAGCGCCGGTAGCCGAGCGTGTCGAACGCGTACTTCATCAGCAGGTACTGCGCTTCTGTCGAGATCGGCGTGCGCTTGAGCAGCGGCGAGAACGTGACGGAGCCGACCTCGATCACGCCGTTGGCCGGATCGATGCGCATCAGCGCGAGCGTGCCGACCGCGCGGTTCGTCGCACGGTCGATCACCGTGTAGTGCAGCGGATCGGTGCTCGCCGCCGCGCCGCGCGCGTAGTTGCGGTAGCCCGACTCGTCGGCGTACGGGCCGTGCGCGAGATAGGTCCAGTCGGCGCCGTCGGGCGCCTGCGCGTACGCGGCATACAGGTCGGACGCGTGGCGGTCGGCGTCGAGCGGTTCGAGCCGGCAGTAGCGGCCTTCGATCACGATGCGCTCGGGGCGCGGGCGGGCGGACCAGTCCGGAACAGGGTGGCCGATGGGCTGCTGGAAGGCGTTGGTGAGCGTGGACAAGGTCGATCTCGCTTCGGTTGGCGGCCGGCGACATGCCGGCATGCAGACGATCGTAGTCCTGGCGAGGTACCATGAGAAGCGCCAGACTGCGCTGAATTTATGGTGCCACGATGGGGCCATGATGGCGCCATGCCCGAGACTTTCACGCCGCGATATCCCGATGACGAATGCCTTTCCTTCCGGCGCCGCGCCGCTGTTGCCGCTCGACGCGCCACTCGCGCGCACGGCCGGTGCGCCTTCGCTGCAGCGCCAGTTGCTGCGCCGCGTGCGCGACGCGATTCTCGGCGGCGCGATGCCGGCCGGTACGCGATTGCCCGGCACGCGCGCGCTGGCCGAGACGCTCGGCGTGTCGCGCAACACGACGGCGGCCGTCTACGAGCAACTCGTCGCCGAAGGCTTCCTGCAATCCGATCGTCGCGGCACGCGGGTGGTCGGGCTGTCGCGGCCGGCCGCGCCGCGTCGCCGGGCGGCACCGCCGGCTGTCGCGCAGCGGCTCGGGCGGATCCGTCCGAGCCTGATCGGCACCGGCGAGTCGGAGGGTTTCCGGCCGGGCGTGCCCGCGTTGTCGCATTTCCCGGTGGACGCGTGGCGGCACGCGATCGACCGCGCGTTGCGCCGCGAGGGCCGCGACCTGCTGGCGTACGGCGATCCGCTCGGCGAGCGCGCGCTGCGCGAATCGATCGCGCGCCATCTGGCCGTGACGCGCGGCGTGCGCTGCGATCCCGAGCAGATCGTGATCACGGAAGGCGCGCAGGGCGCGATCGCGCTGTGCGCGCAGTTGCTGACGAACCCCGGCGACACGGTTTGGGTGGAGGAGCCCGGCTATCGCGGCGCGCGCAGCGCGATGCAGGCGGCCGACCTCGACGTCGTGCCGATGCCGGTCGACGCGGAGGGGCTGCGCGCGGAAGACGCCGACTGGCGAGAACGGACGCCGCGGCTCGTCTATACGACGCCGTCGAACCAGTTCCCGACCGGCGCGGTGCTGTCGATCTCGCGCCGTCTCGCGCTGATCGACGCCGCGCGCCGGCATCGCGCATGGATCATCGAAGACGATTACGACAGCGAGTTCCGCCACACCGGCGAGCCGATCGGCGCGCTGCACGGGCTCGCGGCCGATTCGCCGGTCGTCTATCTCGGCTCGTTCAGCAAGACGATGTTCCCGGCGCTGCGAATCGGCTTTCTGGTGCTGCCCGACGCGTTGCTGGCCGCGGTGCGGCCGGCACTGCCGGAGATGCTGCGCGGCGGCACGCGCCACGTGCAGCTTGCGCTTGCCGATTTCATCGAGACGGGGGAGTACGGGCGGCATCTCGGGCGGATGCGCCGGCTGTATCGCGACCGTCGGCGGTCGCTGCTCGCCGCGCTCGACGAAGCATTCAGCGTGCCGCATCAGGTCGAGGGCGGGCCGTGCGGCCTCCATCTGGCGCTGCGCTTGCCGGCGCGCTATCGCGACCGTGCGATCGTCGAGACGGCGTGCTCGCACGGCATCGGGCCGTTCCCGCTGTCGGGGTTTTCGATCCATGCGACGTCGGCGGCCAACGGGCTCGTGCTCGGGTTCGGCAATACGTCGGCCGATGCGTTCGCGCCGATGCTGCGGACGCTGTCGGCGATCGCGCACCGGGTCGCGGGAGATTGAGACGGGCGCAGCGTGCGTCGATCGCCGCTACCCGCTACTTCTTCAGCATCTCGAGCGCTTCATCGACCATCGGGTGATGCCGGTTCGTGTTCCATACCGCGGCGGCCGTCACGACCATTATCTTTTCCTTCAACGGCCGGACGACGACGTTCTCCGGCGCGAGCTTGCGCATCGAGGCCGGCACGAGCGCCACGCCCTGACCGCAGCCGACGTAGGCAACCTGCGACGTCACCGAACGCACTTCGTGAATCACGCGCGGCGTCAGTCCGTGCGTGCGGCAGACGGATGTCAGCATGTCGAAGTAGACCGGGCTGACTTGCCGCGACGACATGATCAGCGGCTCGTCCATCAACGCGCGCAGCCGCACTGTCGACATGGCGGCCAGCGGATGTTCCCGCGGCAGCGCGACGGCCAGCCGGTCCTCGGCCAGCGGCATCGTCGCGATGCCGTTCGCGACCTCGCCGTCGACGCGCGCGAACGCGAGATCGAGCTCGCCGGCCTCCAGCGCCGGAATCGCGTCGACGCTGTCGATCTCGTTGACGAACACGGTCAGGTTCGGATGCGCGCGCTTGAGTGCGTCCAGTAGCGGCGGAACGGTATCGAGCATCGCGGACGTGATCGCGCCGACATGCAGCACGCCGGACTGGCCGGCCGCGACCTCGCGCACGACGCGTTGCAGCCGTTCGGCCTGACCGGCGAATTGCCTGACAGCCGGCAGGATCGCGGCGCCCGCCGGGCTCAGTTGCGTCCCTTGTCGCGAGCGGTAGAACAACTGGATCTTCAGCGATTGCTCGAGCACCTTGATCTGTTCGGTCAACGGCGGCTGCGACATGTTCAGCCGCTTCGCCGCCCGCCCGAAATGCTGTTCCTCGGCGACGGCGAGAAACATCCACAGCTGCCGAATCAGCCGGTAGTCGATCGTGTTGTTCATGGCGGGGCACCCAGGACGAGATAGCACGCAAGCGGCGGCGGGGCGGGCGCTGCGGCGCGCCATGATGGGGGCTGGCCCTGCCGCGAGCCACGCTTTCAGTGATCCGTAAATCGTATCACGCAGATACGAAATACGAAATTTACATACCACGCTGCCGAGGCGACGATTGCCGCACTTGTCAACCGGGATCAGCGTGATGAACCAGCCTTCCATTCTCGAGCGCCTTGCATCGCTCGACACGAACACCTTATCCGATGCACTCGACTTTCTCGGCCTGCCCGGCGCGACGGTCGGCCTGCGTCCGCTGTGGAACTGCCCGAAGGTCGTCGGGCGTGCCAGCACCATCCAGCTCGGTCCGAAGACCGATGCCAAGCCGACGGTGCACCTGATTTCGCCGGTTGTCGATGCAGTCACGACGGACGACCGCGTACTGGTGATTGCCGGCGGTACCGACGGCATTTCCTGCTGGGGCGACATCCTGGCCAATGCGGCGACCGCGAAGCGGATTCGCGGCTCGGTGATCGACGGCTGGAGCCGCGACATCGAGGGCAGCGAAGCGGTCGGTTATCCGGTGTACGGGCGCGGCGTCACGATGATCAGCGCACGCAACCGCGTGGTGCAGATCCTGTCCGGCACGCCAGTGCAGATGGCCGGCGTGACGGTTAATCAGGATGACTACGTGATTGCCGACCGTTGCGGCACGGTGTTCGTGCCGGCCGCGCGTATCGACGACGTGCTCGATCTCGGCGAGCGGATCGGGACGCGGCAGGCCGGGATGGTCGCCGCCGTGCGCGCCGGCCGCCCGGTCGCCGACGTAATGCACGACAAGGAATTCGAAGCCATTGCGGTGCGCTGAACGCCGACCTCATACGGAGCATTTGACATGACGAATTCACACAAGGCCGCGGCCGACGACCAGGAGCTGGTCGCGCTGTTCGAAGGTCTCGATACGCCCGGCGTGTCGGACGCGATGGACAAGCTCGGGCTGCACGGACAGGCGCTCGGCATCATGCCGCTGGCCGATTACACGAAGGCCGTCGTCGGCCCCGCATTCACGGTCAAGTACGTACCGGCCAGCGTGCCGCCCGGCACCGTCGGCGACTTCATCGACGACGTCGCGTCAGGCGATGTCGTCGTGATCGACAACGACGGCCGCACCGACTGCACGGTGTGGGGCGACATCATGACCCAGTACGCGGGGCTGCACGGCATCGCGGGCACCGTGATCGACGGCGTGTGCCGCGACGTGAACAAGGCGCTGGGCGACAACTATCCGCTGTTCACCGCGGGTCGCTTCATGCGGACCGGCAAGGATCGCGTGCAGGTCGAAGCGGTGAACGCGACGGTCGGGATCGGCACCGTGCGCGTGGCGGCGCGCGACATCGTCGTCGCGGATGCGAACGGCGTCGTGATCGTGCCGCGCGGCCGTGCGCGGGAAGTGGCCCGGGTTGCTCGCCAGATCGAAGCAGTCGAATCGCGCATCCGTGAACAGATCGCGCAGGGCAAGACGCTGGGCGACGCGCGCGCGGCGCTGGGCTATCACACACTGCAAAGCAAGGCCTGAACGATGAACCCGACCCGGACGTATGATGCGGCGCTGCTCGAGCAGGCCTGCAAACTCGGCACGTCGACGCTTCACGAAGCGTCGGGTGTCGCCACCAGCTCGGTCGATCCGGCCATTCGCACGGTGTGGCCGGGCGCGTCGATCGCCGGCCCCGCGTATCCTCTCGAATGTTCGCCCGGCGACAACCTCGCGATCCACATCGCGATGGAGAGGGCACCGCGCGGCAGCGTGCTCGTCGTGTCGACCGGCGGCTTCGTGTCCGGCTATTGGGGCGAGGTGCTGACGGTGGCGGCGGAAGCGGCAGGCGTGGCCGGCCTGATCATCGACGGCGGCGTGCGCGACATCGCGGCGCTGGTGGCCCGCCGTTTCCCCGTGTTCACGCGTGGCGTGTCGATGCGCGGCACGATCAAGGCGAGCGCGCCGTCGGTCGGGCAGCCGATCAGCTTCGCGGGAACGCCGGTGGCGGCCGGCGATCTGGTCGTGGCCGACGACGACGGCGTGCTCATGATTCCCGCCGTATACGTCGAAGCGACGTTGGCCGACGGGCAGGCGCGCGCCGACAAGGAAGCGAAGATGATGGACGCATTGCGCGAAGGGCGCAGCACGCTCGAGCTGATGGGGCTGACGCACTGGAGGAACGGGCAATGAACGCGCCGATCGATACGCTGAACCGCTTCCTCGCCGCCGCTCGCCCGTCGGCGACCTACAAGGTGATGGATCGCGTGGCCGCCCGGCGCGCAAGCGGCGCCGAGGTGATTTCGCTGAGTGCCGGCGAGCCGGATTTCGACACGCCCGAGCACGTGCGTGAAGCCGGTATCGCCGCGATCCGCGCAGGCTACACGCGTTACACGCAGGTGGCCGGGCTGCGCGCGCTGCGCGAGGCGATCGCCGACAAGTTCCGCCGCGAGAACGGGCTGGACGTTGACTGGCACGACACGCTCGTATGCAGCGGCGGCAAGCAGGTGATCTTCAACGCGCTGGCCGCCACGCTGAACGAGGGCGACGAAGTGATCGTCCCGGCGCCGTACTGGGTCAGCTATCCGGAGATCGTGCAGCTGTGCGGCGGCCGGTCCGTCACGATCGCGAGCGGGGCGGAGAGCGGCTTCAAGCTCACGCCGGATGCGCTGCGTGCGGCGATCACGCCGCGCACGCGGTGGCTGATCCTCAACTCGCCATCCAATCCGACCGGCGCGGTGTACAGCCGTGCGGAACTGCAGGCGCTCGCCGACGTGCTGCTCGCGCATCCGCATGTGCTGGTGCTGTCCGACGACATCTACGAACACCTGATCTTCGACGGCATCGCGTTCTTCACGATCGCGCAGGTCGAACCGCGACTGCGCGAGCGCGTGCTGACGATGAACGGCGTGTCGAAGGCATATGCGATGACCGGCTGGCGCATCGGTTTCGGCACGGGCCCGCGGTGGCTGATCGATGCGATGGAGAAGCTGCAGGGGCAACAGACGTCCGGTGCTTCGACGATTTCGCAGCACGCGGCGCTGGCCGCGTTGACGGGCCCGCAGGATTTCATCGCGGATTCCCGCGCCGCGTTCGAGCGCCGCCGCGATCTGGTCGTCGGGCAACTCAATCGGGCGTCGGGTCTGCGATGCGACGTCCCGCAGGGCGCGTTCTATGTGTTCGCGTCGTGCGAGGCATTGATCGGCAAGACGACACGCGCGGGTACGCGCCTCGATAGCGACGAGGACGTGGTAAACGCGTTGCTCGACGAAGCGGGCGTGGCGACCGTGCATGGCAGCGCTTTCGGGCTGGGCCCGTACATCCGGATTGCCTACGCGCTGGACGACAAGTCGCTGCTGCGCGCGTGCGCCGCGGTCCAGGAATTCTGCCGGACGCTGGCGGGCTGAGCGCCGTTGTCCGGCATCTGCGTCCCGCCTCGGTCGCGCGTGTCGCGTCGAGGCCGGCGATTCCTTCAGTCGCACTGACGCAGAACGTGCCCGAAACGGGCGGCGATCGACGGATGACGCTGCACCATACTGGCGGGATCCGCTGGAGAAGCGCGCGAGGTGGCCACGATGGCTTGCCACCTCGAAAGATCGGATGTCAGCGTGCCGGGGAGCCCGATCGGGAGTCCATCGAACTTACCGCACCCGTTCGGCCCGAATGATCCGATGCGCGGCCACCAGGCTGAGCACGAGCAGTACCGCGACGAACACGACGACGGCGTTCCACGCACCGTGTTGCCAGAACGTGCCGCCGGCCGAGCCGAGCACGCTCGACCCGAGGTAATACGCGAGCAGGTAGAGCGACGCGGCGTGCCCCTTCGCGGAACCGGCAAGATGCCCGACCCAGCCGCTCGCGACCGCATGGGCGACGAAGAAGCCGATCGTGATCAGCACGATTCCGACGACGATTGTCACGAGCGAATGCGACAGCGTCAGCGCGAGGCCGGCCGCGAACACGAGAATGCCGCTCACGAGCACCGGTGCCCGTCCGAGGCGATCGGCGAGCGCGCCCGCGCTCGACGACGAAACCATCCCGAACAGGTATGCGCCGAAGATCAGCCCGCACGCCGTTGCGCTCAGGTTGAACGGTGCCGCCGTGAGCCGGAACCCCGCATAGTTGTAGACGGTCACGAACGAACCCATCACGAGAAAGCCGATCGCGAACACGAACGGCAACCGCGCGTGATGCAATTGCGCGCTCCACAGCCGCAAGTGGTGACGCAGCGTCAGGTCGGTGCGCTTCACGAAGCGTCGCGATTGCGGCAGCAGCATCACGAATGCGATCGCGGCGAGCAGATCGACGACGCCGATCGTCAGCATCGCGGTCCGCCACGAGAAATACTCTTCGAGCGCGCTCATCCCGATTCGCCCGATCATGCCGCCGAATGCGGTCCCGCCGACGTACAGCCCCATCGATAGCCCCAGCCCTTCGGACGCGATTTCTTCCGCAAGATAGGCCATCGCGACCGCCGGCACGCCGCCGAGCGCGAAGCCTTCGAGCGCGCGCCAGACCAGCAGCAGGTTCCAGCTCGGCGAAATCGCCGCGAGCAGGTTGAACAGCGCGGCGAGCGTCATCGACGCGAACATCAGCCCGCGTCGCCCGACGCGCTCGGACAATGCGCCGGCGCACAGGATCGAGAGGGCCAGCATCCCGGTCGACAGCGACAGGGACAGCGAACTCGACGCTGCGCCGATGTTGAATTCGCGCGCGAACGCGGGCAGCAACGGCTGGACGCAGTACAGCAGCGAGAAGGTGGAGAAGCCGGCAAGGAACAGCGCCAGCGCGATGCGCTTGTAAGCTGCCGAGCGCGGCGACACGCCGGCGGGCAGCGCATCGGCCGTCGCGTTCGGGATGCGCGCGGCGGCAGGCGAAATCGCAGGAGAGGACATGGTATGCACCCGATGTGCTAGGGAATACCCGGATTCTTGCGCATGGTCAAACATATGTCCAATATATGAAATGAACCGTTGCGATACGTTTCGCATCTGGCTGTGAAGCCGTTTCCGTTGACCCCGGGATCACATCGCGCATGGAACTCCGACATCTCCGCTACTTCCTGGCCGTGGCCGCCGCGTCGAACTTCACCAAGGCCGCGGAAGCGCTCGGCATGGGGCAGCCGCCGCTGAGCCAGCAGATCAAGGCGCTCGAGAGCGAGCTGGGCGTCGAGCTGTTCAAGCGGACCGCGCGCGGTGCCGAGCTGACTGTCGCGGGAGAGGTGTTCGCGGAAGAGGCGCGGCGCGTGCTCGACGATGCGGAGCGCGCGGCGCGGGCGGCCAGGCGGGCCGCACGCGGCGAAATCGGGCAACTGCGGGTCGGCTTCACCGGCACGGCGGCGTTCAATTCGAAAGTGGCCGACCTGATTCGCCGCTTTCGCGAAGCGTTTCCGGACACGGAACTGACGTTGCAGGAAGCGACTTCCGGCGTGCTGCTGGAGGCGCTGGAAGCCGGGCGGCTCGACGTGGCGATCGTGCGTCCGGAGCGTCGCATCGCCGACACGTTGCTGGCGGCGGACTGGGACGAGGAGCCGATGTTCGTCGCGCTGCCCGTCGCGCATCGGCTGGCGCAGCGGCGCCGGATCGATCTGGCGGAACTGGTCGACGAAGCGTTCGTCCAGGTGCCGCGCGAAGCGGGCAGCGCGCTGTTCGACGACATCGTCGCCGCATGCAATGCGGCCGGCTTCCAGCCGCGCATGGCGCAGCCGGCACCGCAAATCGCATCGGCGGTGACGCTCGTCGCGGCCGGCCTCGGCGTGTCGATCGTGCCGAAGGCGATCACGCAGGTGCAGGTCGCGGGCGTCGTGTATCGGCCGGTCGCGGGCCATGGCCTGCGCGCGCGGCTTGCGATTGCGTCGCGACGCGATGATCCGTCGGCGGTGGTGCGTAATTTTCTGACGCTGGCGTGGTAGTGCGGCTTGGCGATTTCCATCGACTCGCGTGAACGCCGAATGAGGCTGGCCGCTCGTTGCCCATTTCGTCGATGGACCGGATGCGACCCGCGGTGAATATTCGGATTGACGAATCGCCCACTTTGTCCGGAATGCCCGCTGTCGCGGCTTCCCGGTCGCGCGGCCACCCGGCATCCGGGTTTCGATTCGTATGTTCGGCGATGCGGCGTGGACTATAAATGGAGCGTGTACCGGTGCTTGTCGGGCGTCCGCGCGTCTCGCGCCGGGCGTCGCGCGACTGCCGGGGGAGGTGCACCGTGGTTCGCCAGACGCTTGCTCGCGCCGTGCTTCGCACCGCGTTGATCGGGGGCGTGTTCGCCGGCTTTTTGTCGTCCCTGCCGCCCACCGTTGCCGCGACCGCCGCGCCGCCCGCCACACCGCCCCTCGCGAAGGCTCGACCGGCCACGCCGCCTTACTCGATGCCGGTCGACTTCCCCGCGATCGTCGACCGCTACGGCCCGACGGTCGTGACCATCATGACCGCCGCTCCCGACCAGCAGGCGGCAGGCCCGTCGTTCGCGATCCTCGATCCCGACGATCCGATCGCCGCGTTCTTCCGGCGCGGCGCACCGCCGCCGTCGACCCAGGGGCCGCAGGCGCCGGCGCCCGACACGTCGCCGCGCGCGGTGTCCGGCAGCGGCTCGGGCTTCATCGTCAGCGCCGACGGGCTGATCCTGACATCCGCGCATGTGGTCGGCGATGCGAGCGACGTGACGGTGCGGCTCACCGACCGCCGCGAATTCAAGGCGACGGTGCTGGCCGTCGATCCGCAGAGCGACGTCGCTGTGCTGCACGCCGACGCGGCGAAGCTGCCTTTCGTGCGCATCGGCGATTCGTCGCGGGTGCGCGCGGGAGAGCCGGTGATGACGATCGGCGCGCCGGACGGCTCGGGCAACACGGTAACGGCCGGCATCGTCAGCGCGACGTCGCATGCGTTGCCCGATGGCGGCGTGTTTCCGTTCTTCGAGACCGATATCGCGGTGAATCCCGACAATTCCGGCGGCCCCGTGTTCAACCGGGCGGGCGACGTGATCGGCATCGCGGTGCAGGTGTACACGGGCGCCAACCGCTACGCGAGCATGACGTTCGCGATTCCGATCGCGCTCGCGGCGAAGGTGCGCGCGCAGGTCCAGGCGCAGATGCGGGCCGATGCGCAGGCCCAGCGCGCGTCGTCCGGCAACGCGCTGGGCGTCGACGTGCAGGACGTCGGCATCGGTCTGGCCGCCGCGTTCGGCCTGCCGCGTCCGGCAGGCGCGCTCGTCAACGGCGTCGATCCCGGTTCGCCGGCCGCCGCGGCCGGCGTGAAGCCCGGCGACGTGATCGTGCGGTTCGGCGACAAGCCGATCGGCCGGTCGGCCGAGCTCAACGACCTGGCCGCTGCGTTGCCGCCCGGCGGGAAGGTGCCGCTGCGGCTCGTCCGCAACCGCGTGCCGATGGTGCTGTCGGTCACGGCGGCGGGCGATGCGATCGGCAACGCCGCCGCCGCGGGCAGCGCTGGCGCGGCCGGCGCTGCGGGTGCTGCGGGTGCTGCCGGTGTGGCCGGTGTGGCCGGTGTGGCCGGTGTGGCCGGTGTAGCCGCGGCGGCCGCACGGCCGGCCGACGGCGGCGATCGCCTCGGGCTGACGATGCACCCGCTGAGCGACGATGAACGGCGCTCGACGGGGCTCGCGGTCGGAATGATGGTCGACGCGGTGCACGGCCCGGCGGCGAGTGCGGGGATCCGGCCGGGAGACGTCGTCCTCGAACTCAACGACACGCTGCTCGAAACGCCGGACGACGTGCAGACACTCGAAGCGAACGGCGGCAGCGTGATCGCGGTGCTGATCCAGCGCGACAACGCGCGCAAGTTCGTGTCGGTGCATGCGAGATAGGGCGTTGACGCGGGCTGCGTCATGCGCCTACCATCGTTCGACATCGTCGCCCGTGACTCGGGCATTCAGGAGCCATCCGGCATGAAAATGGACATGAAAACGGCAAGCTTCATCGTAGTAGTACACAGGCGCAGGGTCCGGTAGCGGCACCGCGCCGGCACCCATGCGCCCCCGACTGGTTCGGGGGTTTTTTTTGCGTTGCGCACGGCCATGCGGCGCGTGCGCGGAGGGCATCCGCTTGCAATCGAACCTGCCGATCGCTTCCGAACCGGCTGCGCCGCGACACGTGACGCTGCTTTTCTTGTGCGCGTTCTCGGTGCTGCCGTTGAGCCTGTTCCTGCCGTCGCTGCCGGCGATCGCGCGCGACCTGCGCGCCGGCTACGCGACGGTCGCGCTTTCGCTCGGCGGTTACGCGGCGGTGGCCGCGTCGCTGGAGTGCGTGATGGGGCCGCTGTCGGACCGGTTCGGGCGGCGGCCGGTCGTGCTGACGAGCGTCGGCGTGTTTACGATCGGCTCGCTCGGTTGCGCGATGGCGACCGATATCCGCGTGTTTCTCGGCTGCCGGCTGATGCAGGCGGCGATCACGTCGGTCTATCCGGTGTCGATGGCGACGATTCGCGATACCGGCGGCGGTGCGCGGGCGGCAAGCCGGATCGGCTATGCGGCGATGGCGGCCGCGTTCGCGCCGATGTTAGGCCCGACGCTCGGCGGCGCGCTCGATCAGACGGCCGGCTGGCGCGCGAGCTTCTGGCTGCTCGGCGCGGCCGGGATGGCGTTGCTCGGCTGGTGCGCGTTCGATCTCGTCGAAACCCATACGAACCGGTCGTCGTCGCTCGCGCGTCAGCTTCGCGCGTATCCGGCGTTGCTGCATGCGCGCCGCTTCTGGGCCTATGCGCTCTGCATGGCGTTTTCGACGGGGACGTTCTACGCGTTCCTGGCCGGCGCGCCGCTCGCCGCGAAAACGGTGTTCGGCCTTCCGCCGGCGGAGATCGGTGTCTGCATGGGGGCGGTCACGGCAGGGTTCGTGTGCGGCAGTTTCCTCGCCGCGCGGCGCGCGCGCGGTTATCCGCTCGCCACGACGATCCTGTGCGGGCGGGTCGTCGCGTGCCTGGGGCCGGTGATCGCGCTCGCGCTGTGGTTCGGCGGGGCGACGCACGCGATCGCGTGGTTCGGGCCGTGCGTGCTGATCGGCGTCGGCAACGGGCTGTCGAATCCGGGCGCGCATGCCGGCGCGATGTCGGTGCGGCCGGAACTGGCCGGGAGTGCGTCAGGGCTGGCAGGCGCGATGACGATCGCGGGCGGGGCCGCGTTGTCGGCGTTGACGGGCGCGGTGTTGACGACCGGCAACGCGGGTTATGCGCCGCTGGTCATGATGCTGCTGTCCGCCGCGCTCGCGCTCGCGGCCGCCATGTGCGTGCGCCGGTTCGATGCACGCGAAGACGACGTGTAATCGACGACGGCATGCGAAGGGCGTGCCGATCCGCAGCGCTTGGCGGCAGGCGGCGCAACGCGGCGGCCCTTGAATGGGCTGCCCGTCGCGCGCGCCTGCGGATGCGTTACGGCTTCGTGCCGACCACGAACTCGAACGAAGCCACGCCATCGACGCCGCCCGTCACGCGGTCGCCCGGCTGCAGCGCGCCGACGCCGGCCGGCGTGCCGGTGAAGATCAGGTCGCCGGCCTTCAGTTCGACCGAGCGCGATACATATGCGATCACGTCGGGCACGGCCCAGATCATGTCCGCGAGATCGCCTTGCTGGCGCGTTTCGCCGTTGACGTCGAGCCAGATCCGGCCGCTCGCCGGGTGGCCGGTCGCGGTGGCCGGACGCAGCGCGGTCACGGGACCCGACGCGTCGAAGCCCTTCGCCCAGTCCCACGGACGGCTCAGCTTCTTCGCTTCGGCCTGCAGGTCGCGGCGCGTGAGGTCGACGCCCACGCCGTAGCCCCACACGTGCGACAGCGCGTCGGCCGGGTCGATCGACCGGCCGTCCTTGCCGATCGCGACGACCAGCTCGATTTCATGATGGAGATCGTTCGTCAGCGGCGGATACGGGACGGTGCCGCGGGCCGGGACGATCGCGTCGGCCGGTTTCGTGAAGAAGAACGGCGGTTCGCGATCGGGATCGGCACCCATTTCGCGTGCGTGGTCGGCGTAGTTGCGGCCGACACAGAACACGCGGCGCACCGGAAAGCGCGCGGACGACTGTTCGACTTCGACGGAAGGACGCTCGGAAGCGTCGATGACGTATGCGGACATCGGATGGCCTCGTTCGATGGATAGACGGATGCCGACGCCCGCGCAACGCGGCACGGGCCGGCATGCATGAAACGATACCCGACGCATGCGCTCCCGGATGCGACGCAACTGCGTTTTAACCGGACAAAACTACGCGTCGCCGGCCGCGGGTATGTCGTCGGCGTCGGGTAGCGCGGCGTTCGCGTCCCGGTACGCCTTCGGCGACACGCCGACCCGCGCGCGAAAGCGCCGGGCGAAATACCCTTCGTCGCGGAAGCCGACCGAGCGCGCGATGTCCGCGATGCGCCGGCTCGTATGCGCGAGCAACGATTGTGCGAGCGCGATCCGGCGCTCGGTCACGAGATCGGTGAAGGTGCTGCCGGTTTCCTTGCGCACCAGATGCGCGAGGTAGTTCGGCGACAGGAACGCGGCCTCGGCGGTCGCGGCGAGCGTCAGGTCCTCGCGGGTCAGGTTCGCGCGCACATGGCGCAGCACGCGCGCAAGCGCGTCGCGCCGGCCGGCCCGTTGCGCGCCGCGCTGCGCGAGCTTGTCGAGCGCGCCCGCGTACTGCGTGCAGACGAGCCCGATCAGTTGCAGCAGGTAGCCGCGCAGCAGCGTGGTCGAGCCGAACGTGCGCACACGGTCGGTGTCGAGCATGCACAGCGCGAGGCGGCGCGCCTCGTCGAACGCGTCGCCGGTCAGAATGAAATCGAGGTGCTCCTGGAAGCGGAACGGCGTCAGCTCGGGAAAGCGGTGCGCGGGCACGTCCTCGAGATCGAGCGGATCGACGTCGAGATCGGCGCGCAGGAACGCCTGGCTGAAGTTGATCACGATGAAATGCGCGCCTTCCGGATGCGGAATCAGGTGCTCGCGGTGCGGTAGCACGAACGCGAGCGCGCCGCGCGGAAACGGCCGCGTGACGCCGCCGATCCGCTGCTCGGTGTCGCCGCCGAGGTTGAACTGGATCTGGAAATACGCGTGCCGGTGCGGCTCGGTGATCGCCTGGCGCGAGGTCTGGTCGCGGATGTAGAAATCGAGCCGGTCGCTGCGTTCGGGCATCCCGTACAGGCGCGGCGGGGCGGTGGAGGGCATGAAGGATTCTGCTGTTCGTGGCGCGGTTGAGCCGCGATGGTACAGCGAAATCGGTCTGCCCCGGACGTCGGCCGAAATCGGAGGCCGGAAGCGGGCCGCGTTGCGGAGCCGGCGGGCGGGTGAGCAGGGGACGGGGCCGGGACGCCGAATCGTGCCGGCGGCCCCGAGCGCCGTTACTGCGCGGTGTAACCGCCGTCGACCATCAGCGACGAGCCGTTGATGAACGACGCCTCGTCGCTCGCGAGGAACAGCACGGCGTTCGCGACTTCCTCGGCTTTCCCGAGACGCCCCATCGGATGCAGTGCCGCCAGCGCCTGCTTCTGCGCGTCCGGCACGTTTTTCAGCAGCGGCGTGTCGATGTAGCCGGGGCATACGGCGTTCACGCGGATGTTGTGCTGGCCGTAGTCGATCGCGAGCGTCTGCGTCAGCAGCTTCACGCCGCCTTTCGCGGCGGCATAGGCCGTCACGCCTGATTTTCCGACGTGGCTGTGGATCGAGCCGCAATTGACGATCACGCCGCCGCCTTGCGCGTGCATGTGCTGGATCGCGTATTTGTCGCAGAGATACACGCCGGTCAGATTGATGTCGATCGTCTTCCGCCATGCGGATTCGTCGAGTTGCTCGATCCGCGCGTCGTCGGCGATGCCGGCATTGGCGAACATGATGTCGACCCGGCCGTAAATCCGCACGGTTCGCGCGATCAGGTTCTGAACGGCTTCGCTGTCCGTGACATCGGTCTCGATATAGACCGCTCGTCCGCCGTTCTCGATGACGTCGTCGGCGAGCTGCGCGCCCTTGTCGGTCAGATCGGCGATGACCACGCTCGCACCTTCGCGGGCAAATGCTCGGACCGTGGCCTCGCCGATGCCGCTTGCCCCGCCGGTGACGATCGCCACCTTGTTTTCGAAACGCATTGCTGGACTCCTCGAGCGCGTGCTCGCCATTCGTTCGGACGGAAATCAGGCTAGCACAGCGGATTCGGCGAGGCGTCGGCGGACGCGCGTTTCGAGTCGAAAACCCGCATTACCTTGAGATGAATCGTGTTTTGCGGATTCCGGTTCGGGCGGCAATCACGGAAACGGCGCGCGGAAACAGCGGCGTTCGTGGCGGCCGCTCCCGTCCCGGCTACCGGTCGATCAGCGGCGCGACGCGCCGGCGCAGCTCGGGCACGACCTCGGCGTCGAACCACGGATGGTGCTTGAACCACGCCTGGTTGCGCGGCGACGGATGCGGCAGCGGCAATACGTCGGGGCCGTAGTCGCGCCAGGCCTGCACGGTGTCGGTCAGCGTGACCTTGCGCGTGTCGCGCAGGAAATTCCGCTGCGCGTACTGGCCGATCAGCAGCGTGAGCCGGATCGACGGCAGTTCGGCGAGCAGCCGGCCGATCCACAGCTGCGCGCATTCGGGGCGCGGCGGGTTGTCGCCGCTCGCGCCGCGGCCCGGGTAGCAGAAGCCCATCGGCACGATCGCGAAACGCGTCTCGTCGTAGAACGCGCCGGCATCGACGCCGAGCCAGTCGCGCAGCCGCTTGCCGCTCGCGTCGTCCCACGGGATGCCGCTCGCATGGACGCGTGCGCCGGGCGCCTGCCCGACGATCAGGATGCGCGCGTCGCGATGGGCGCGCACCACGGGGCGCGGGCCGAGCGGCAAGTGGGCTTCGCACGCGCGGCATGCGCGGATTTCGGTGAGCAGCACGTCGAGCGGCGTGTGCGTTCGTTTCGGCATCGATTCGGCACGGATACGAGGCGCCTGGGCGGCGGGTCAGGGGCGGGGTATCGCTTCGGGGGCTCGGCATGGCGCACCGCGCCGAGGTGGGGCGAGGCGGCGCCAAGGTTGGCCCGTGCCCCGTGTCGGGTGTCGTCACATGTCCGCTGTACCGCCTTCGGCGACCGCAGCATCATACAACGCGGTTTGCGCGATCGCCGCGGCGATGCCCGCGTCGTCGTGCGAGCCCTCGAGCATGCCCCAGCGCCGGTATTGCAACAGGAACCACCGGCCTTCTTGCGGATCCGGCCGGTTCACGGCGCCGCCGTCGTGAAAGCGGACCGGCAGCGGCGGCTGCGCGAACGGCCCCGCGCCGTAGTCGCCGAGCAGGCGCGGCGCGATCAGCCGCGCCGGCACACCGAGCGCATCGGGCGATGCGAGCCAGCCGGCCGCGTCGCGGCGGTGTGCGGCGCTGTCGAGCCATGCGCACGCATCGACGAGCGTGCGGATCAGTGCGCGCGCGGTGGCCGGATACAGCGCGACGAACTCGCGCCGGGCCGCGAGCACCTTCTCCGGATGATCGGGCCAGATTTCGCTGGTGACGGCGACGGTGCGGCCCGCGCCGCACGCATCGGCCACCGCGTGCCACGGCTCGCCCGCGCAGAAGCCGTCGAGCTCGCCGCCAGCGAGCGCCGCGACCATCTCGGGCGGCGGGATCACGACGCTGCGCACATCGCGCAGCGGATCGACGCCATGCGACGCGAGCCAGTGGTTCAGCCACATCGCGTGCGTGCCGGTCGGGAAGGTCTGCGCGAGCAAGGGCTTGCGGCCGAGCGTCGCGAAGGCGGCGCGCACATCGCCGCTCGCGCGGTACGCGTCGGCGAGGCCACCGGCGAACGTGATCGCCTGGCCGTTGCGGTTGAGCACCATCAGCGCGGCCATGTCGGCCTGCGGGCCGCCGATGCCGACCTGCAGCCCGCACACGAGCCCGTACAGCGCGTGCGCGGCATCGAGCTCGCCGCTCAGCAGCTTGTCGCGCACGGCGGCCCACGACGGCTGGCGGCTCAGTTCGAGCGTGAGGCCGTGGCGCGCGCCGAGATTGAGCCGCTGCGCGACGATCAGCGGGGCCGCGTCGCTCAGCGCGACGAACCCGAGACGAAGATGCGCGCGTTCCGGCGCGGCGGGAGAGGAAGGTTTCATGGGATTCAGGTCCGAAGGGGCGCGTCGAGCAGTTGCCGCGCGACGTCGACGATGCGCAGCCCCTGATCCATCGCGCGCTTGCGCAGCAGCGCATACGCATCGTGCTCGGTCAGCCTGCGCTGATCCATCAGCAGACGCTTCGCGCGGTCGATCAGCTTGCGTTCGGCGAGCTCGCGTTCGACGTCGGCGAGCCGGCGGCGCAGCGCATCGTCGTGCGAGAAGCGCGCCAGCGCGACTTCGAGGATCGGCGCGAGACGCTCGGCCGACAGCCCTTCGACGAGATACGCGCTGACGCCCGCGCCGACCGCCGCGTGAATCAGCGCCTGGTCGGCGTCGTGGCTGAACATCAGCACGGGGCGCGGCGCGGTCGCGTTCATCACGGCAAGCTGTTCCAGCGTGTCGCGTGACGGGGAATCGGTATCGATGATCACGACGTCGGGGTGCTGCTCCTCCACGGCGGCGGGCAGGCGCGCGGGCGTCGCGACGTCGTTCAGCATCTCGTAGCCGAGGCGCGCGAGCGCGTCGCGGAGTTCGCCGATCGGCTTGTCGGTATCGGTGACGAGCAGCACGCGCAGGCGTGCGGGCGAGGCGGGCGAACTCATGACGCGAACGGGAGCGGACAGGCTGCGATGCAACGAGTGAACGGAGATTGCGGGGCGCGGACGGATGACGACGGATTCGTGACCTCGTGTTCGCGTCCCCGGCAGCCGGCGCGAACGCGGCTGCGGTCAACGGAAAGGGCGTGCGGACAGCGCCGCGCGATGCGACGCATTACGCGGCCCTGGGCAACATCGCGTTATCGGCGGCATCGGCAGCATCCGTGCACTGCACGAACGCTTCGCCGATCGCCGCGCCGACGAGCATCACGGCCGGGCTGCCGAGCCCGGCCGCGGCCACGCCGTGCGCGAGGCTGCCGAGCGTGCCTGTCCAGCGGCGTTCGTGCGGCGTGCCTGCCCACTGCACGGCGGCGGCCGGCGTCGACGCGGGCAGCGCGTCGAGCAGACCGGCCGCGATGCGCTCGACGCGGCTCATCCCCATGTAGATCGCGAGCGTCGTGCCGGTCGCGGCGAGCGCGCGCCAGTCGGGCTCGCCGTGATCCTGGCGATGCGCGGTGACGAACGTGACGCCTTGGCAGTGCTCGCGGTGCGTGAGCGAGATGCCGAGGCTCGCGGCGGCCGCGAAGCCCGACGAGATGCCGTTGACGATGTCGACCGGAATCGCGGCGGCGCGCAGCGTCGCTAGTTCTTCGCCGGCGCGGCCGAACAGCAGCGCGTCGCCGCCCTTCACGCGCACGACGTGCGCGCCGCGCAGCGCGTAGCGGCGCATCAGTCGCTCGATGAACGCCTGCGGCGTGGAGCGGCAGCCGCCGCGCTTGCCGACGCGGATCACGCGCGCGTGCGGGGCGAGTTCGACGATGCCGGGCGCGACGAGATCGTCGAGCAGCAGCACGTCGGCAGCCGCCAGCGCCTTCACGGCCTTCAGTGTGAGGAGATCGGGATCGCCGGGGCCGGCGCCCAGCAGCGTGACTTTGCCTGTCGTCATGTCGTATTCCAGTGCCGCGTGCGTGCGGCGGCCGATCAAACATTGTTGCTGGCGGCGGCGGGCGGTCGAAGCGACCACGGCATCCGGCCGTGCCGCGCACGGGGGACGTCGTTGTCCTGGTTTGCTGTGCCCGCCGGTGACGGCGGGCCTGCTTTGCGGAGACTGCCCACCGGCGCCGTTGCCGGTGTGTGAAGCAGACTCAGCAATATCCGGGCCAACTGGCGCGAACGGTGCGGCGCGCGTGGTGCCATGTGCTGCGCGACGGCCGTGACGGGCGGGGAATGCTCATGCAGCCGCCGGGGGCGCGGCGCATGCGATGCCGCAGCGATGTGCGTCGTGCCGCACCGGCGCGCACCGCGATGTCGCACGGCGACAGTGCTGCAGCGCACCACATCTGTGCCTCGCCGCATGCCGGCGCATCGCGCGCGGCGCACTGCGGTGACGCGTTCGACCACCGGTGAGCCTTGTACGGCGAGGGTCTTCGCGCGATTTGCGCCGACATGGCACGGCGTTTGCGTAAGCTCGTCCGGGCGGATCAACGGCGATCCGTCCGCAGTACCGATTACCGACGCGCCCGGCAACGGGCTTCATGGGCAACGGCGTCCTACGCATCGGGTCTCTCGACGAGACCGGGTGCGCAGGACGCCGTTTTTCGTTTGGCGGATTGACATGACCGACAAAGCTACCCGTATCGATCTCTTCAGCTTCCGCACCGCGCCGATGCGCGCGTTCCATCTCACGTGGATGGCGTTCTTCGTGTGCTTCTTCGCGTGGTTCGCATGCGCGCCGCTGATGCCGCTGATCGCGCGCGAATTCCATTTCACCGCGGCGCAGGTCGCGAACATCAACATCGCGGCAGTGGCCGCGACGATCGCCGTGCGGCTGCTGGTCGGCCCGATGTGCGATCGCTTCGGCCCGCGCCGCGTGTACGTCGGCCTGCTGGTGCTCGGCGCGATCCCCGTGTTCGCGGTGTCGTTCACGCACGACTATCTGTCGTTCCTGATCTGCCGGCTAGGCATCGGCGCGATCGGCGCGGGCTTCGTGATCACGCAGTACCACACGTCGGTGATGTTCGCGCCGAACGTGGTCGGCACCGCGAACGCGACGACGGCCGGCTGGGGCAACGCCGGCGCGGGCGCGACGCAGGCGATGATGCCGCTGCTCGTCGCGGCCGGCCTGATGCTCGGCTTCGGCGACGACGCGTCGTGGCGCGTCGCGCTGGTCGTGCCGGGCGTCGCGATGCTCGCGATGGCGTGGGCGTACTGGCGCTTCACGCAGGACTGCCCGCAAGGCGACTTCGCTGCGCTGCGCAAGCAGGGCGTGACGGTCGACAGCGGCAAGAAGGGCGGCTGGGCCAGCTTTGTCGCCGCATGCGGCAACTATCGCGTGTGGATGCTGTTCGTCACCTACGGCGCGTGCTTCGGCGTCGAGGTCTTCATCCACAACATCGCCGCGCTGTACTACGTCGACCACTTCAAGCTGTCGCTGAAGGACGCCGGCTTCGCGGTGGGCCTGTTCGGGCTGCTCGCACTGTTCGCCCGCGCGCTCGGCGGCTGGCTGTCGGACAAGATCGCCGCGCGCCGCAGCCTCGACGTGCGCGCGACGCTGCTGTGCGCGCTGATCGTCGGCGAAGGGCTCGGACTGATCGGGTTCTCGCACGCGCAAGGCATCGGCACGGCACTTGTCGCGATGCTGACCTTCGGCCTCTTCACGCACATGGCCTGCGGCGCGACCTACGCGCTCGTGCCGTTCATCGACCGCAAGGCGCTCGGCGGCGTCGCGGGGATCGTCGGCGCGGGCGGCAACGTCGGCGCGGTGGCCGCGGCCTTCCTGCTGAAGGGCGTTGGCGACGTGCAGCAGACGCTGAGCATGCTTGGCCTCGCCGTCACCGCGACCGCGCTGTGCGCGATGGCCGTGCGCTTCAGCGAAGAACACAAGGCACGCGAGGCCGAGCTGCGCGATCGCGCGCTGGCTGCCGTGAATGCCGCGAACTGACCGACGGAAGGAAACGTCATCATGAAACTCATCGTCATCGGCCACGGGATGGTCGGCCACAAGCTCCTCGAATGCATCGCGGCACAGGCCGGCACGGCGCACGCGCCGCAGGTCACGGTGCTCGGCGAGGAGCCTCGCCCGGCGTACGACCGCGTGCACCTGTCGGAATTCTTCGCGGGCAAGTCGGCGGACGACCTGTCGCTCGTCGAGCCCGGCTTCTTCGAGCGCCATCCGCAGTTCGACCTGCGCCTGAATGCGCGCGTCGCGTCGATCGATCGCGCCGCGCACACGGTCATGCTCGAATCGGGCGAAACGCTCGCGTACGACAAGCTGGTACTCGCGACGGGCTCGCGCCCGTTCGTGCCGCCGATGCCCGGCCACGATCGCGCCGGCTGCTTCGTGTACCGCACGATCGAGGATCTCGAAGCGATGCAGGCGTGCGGCACGCACGCGAAGCGCGGCGTGGTGGTCGGCGGCGGGCTGCTCGGCCTCGAATGCGCGAAGGCGCTGCGCGACATGGGGCTCGATACGCACGTCGTCGAGTTCGCGCCGCGGCTGATGGCGGTGCAGGTCGACGACGGCGGCGGCCGGATGCTGCGCGCGAAGATCGAGGCGCTCGGCGTGACCGTGCATACGGGCAAGAACACGCTGGAAATCGTCGACGGCGAGGCGGGCACGCACCGGATGGCGTTCGCCGACGGCTCGCACCTCGACGCCGACATGATCGTGTTCTCGGCCGGCATCCGCGCCCGCGACGAACTGGCGCGTGCATGCGGACTGGACATCGGCCCGCGCGGCGGCGTCGCGATCGACCAGACGTGCCGCACGAGCGACGCCGACATCTACGCGATCGGCGAATGCGCGGCGTGGAACGGGATGGTGTACGGCCTCGTCGCGCCGGGTTACGACATGGCGCGCGTTGTCGCGAAGCAGTTCGGCGGCGACGTCGACGAAGCGGCGCAAGCCGCGTTCGCCGGCGCCGACATGAGCACCAAGCTGAAGCTGATGGGCGTCGACGTCGCGAGCATCGGCGACGCGCACGGCACCACCGCAGGCAGTCGCACCTACCAGTACGCGGACGAGCGCCGCCAGGTCTACAAGAAGCTGGTGGTGTCGGACTGCGGCAAGTTCCTGCACGGCGCGGTGATGGTCGGCGACGCGGCCGAATACGGCACGCTGCTGCAGATGATGCTCAACCGCATCGAGCTGCCCGAGTCGCCGGAATTCCTGATCCTGCCGTCGTCGGACGGCGCGGCGAAGCCCGCGATCGGCGCCGACGCGTTGCCGGAAGGCGCGCAGATCTGCTCGTGCAACAACGTGTCGAAGTCGCAGATCTGCTCGGCGGTCGCCGGCGGCGCGACCAGCCTCGGTGCGCTGAAGTCGTGCACGGGCGCCGGCACGTCATGCGGCGGCTGCGTGCCGCTCGTCACGCAGATCATGAAGGCCGAGATGAAGAAGCAGGGCCTCGCGGTCAACAACCATCTGTGCGAGCACTTCCCGCATTCGCGCCAGGAGCTGTTTCACCTGATTCGCGTGGAGCGCATCACGACCTTTGATGAACTGCTGGCAAAGCACGGCCACGGCCTCGGCTGCGACGTGTGCAAGCCGGCCGTCGCGGGCATCCTTGCGTCGTGCTTCAACGAGTTCGTGCTGAAGAAGGAGCACGCGGGGCTGCAGGACTCGAACGACTACTACCTCGCGAACATCCAGCGCGATGGCACGTATTCGGTCGTGCCGCGCATGCCGGGCGGCGAGGTGACGCCGGAAGGGCTGATCGCGGTCGGCCAGGTCGCGCGGAAATACGGCCTCTACACGAAGATTACCGGCGGCCAGCGCGTCGACCTGTTCGGCGCACGCGTCGAGCAACTTCCGTCGATCTGGGAGGAGCTGATCGCGGCCGGCTTCGAATCGGGGCATGCGTACGGCAAGTCGGTGCGCACCGTGAAGTCGTGCGTCGGCTCGACGTGGTGCCGTTACGGCGTCGGCGATTCGGTCGGCCTCGCGATCGATATCGAGAATCGCTACAAGGGCTTGCGCGCGCCGCACAAGATCAAGTTCGGCGTGTCGGGCTGCACGCGCGAGTGCGCGGAAGCGCAGGGCAAGGACATCGGGATCATCGCGACCGAGAAGGGCTGGAACCTGTACGTGTGCGGCAACGGCGGGATGAAGCCGCGTCATGCCGAACTGCTCGCGTCCGACCTCGACCGTGCGACGCTGATCCGCTACATCGACCGCTTCCTGATGTTCTACGTGCGCACGGCCGACCGGCTGCAGCGCACCAGCGTGTGGCGCGACAACCTCGAAGGCGGGCTCGACTACCTGACCGACGTTGTCGTGCACGACAAGCTCGGGATCGCCGCCGAACTCGAAGCCGACATGCAGCACGTGGTCGACACCTACGAATGCGAATGGAAGAAGGCCGTCACCGATCCGGAAACGCGCAGGCGCTTCCGCCATTTCGTGAACAGCGACGCGCCGGACGCAACCATCGCATTCGTCGAGACGCGCGGCCAGATCCGTCCCGCGACGCCCGACGAGCGCGTGGGCGGCAAGCCCGTCTCGATTCCCGTCGTCGCCGAATCCGCAATCGAATCCGCAACCGCCTGACCCTGACCGACACCAGCGTCTTTTCCAAGGAGCCCATCATGAACGATCGTCTTCCGCTGTCCTGGACCCGCGTATGCCCGCTCGACGACATCGTGCCGAACACCGGCGTATGCGCGCTCGTCAACGGCGAGCAGGTCGCGGTTTTTCACGTCGCGCATGCCGAAGAAGGCGGCGTGTTCGCGATCGACAACGTCGACCCGGTGTCGCACGCGGCCGTGATGTCGCGCGGGCTGATCGGCAGCCTCGGCGAGCGCGTCGTGGTTGCATCGCCGCTGTACAAGCAGCATTTCGACCTGCGCACCGGCGAATGCCTCGAATCGCCCGAGCAATCGGTGAGCGCGTATCCGTCGCGGGTCGAGGACGGTTTCGTGTGGATCGCCGCCTGAGTACCCGGAGCACGCATGAGCGCCACCCCCGTCAAGAGCGTGTGCCCGTACTGCGGCGTCGGCTGCGGGATGGTGCTGCACGTCGAGGATGGCGAAGTCGTCAAGGTATCCGGCGACTCCGACCATCCGACCAACTTCGGGCGGTTGTGCACGAAGGGCTCGTCCGCGCACGTCGCGCTGCGCCGCTCGGGGCGGCTCGATCGTGCGTTCGTGCGCCGCGCGCGCGAGGACGACCTCGTGCCGCTGCCGGCGCGCGACGCGATCGCCGAGACCGCGCGGCGGTTGCGCGCGGTGCTCGACACGCACGGGCCCGATGCGCTGTCGTTCTACGTGTCGGGGCAGATGTCGATCGAGGCGCAATACCTCGTCAACAAGCTCGCGAAGGGCTTCGTCGGCACCAACAACATCGAGTCGAACTCGCGGCTGTGCATGGCGAGCGCGAGCACCGGCTACAAGCAGTCGCTCGGCGCGGACGGCCCGCCCGGGTCGTACCAGGACTTCGATCGCGCGAACCTGTTCTTCGTGATCGGCGCGAACATGGCCGACTGCCACCCGATCCTGTTCCTGCGGATGATGGATCGCGTGAAGGCCGGCGCGAAGCTGATCGTCGTCGATCCACGCCGCACCGGCACTGCCGACAAGGCCGACCTGTTCCTGCAGATCCGGCCGGGCACCGATCTCGCGCTGACCAACGGGCTGCTGCACCTGCTGCACGCCAACGGGCGCACCGATGCCGCGTTCATCGAGGCATACACCGAAGGCTGGGACGCGATGCCCGCGTTCCTCGCCGACTACACGCCCGAGCGCGTCGCCGAAATCACGGGGCTCGCGCAAGCCGACATCCGCACGGCCGCGCAATGGATCGGCGACGCGCAGGAATGGATGAGCTGCTGGACGATGGGGCTCAACCAGAGCACGCACGGCGTGTGGAACACCAATGCGATCTGCAACCTGCATCTCGCGACGGGCAGGATCTGCCGCGCCGGCAGCGGGCCGTTCTCGCTGACCGGCCAGCCGAACGCGATGGGCGGGCGCGAGATGGGCTACATGGGGCCCGGCCTGCCGGGCCAGCGCTCGGTGGCATCCGACGACGACCGGCGCTTCGTCGAGAACCTGTGGCGCGTGCCGGCCGGCACGCTGCGCAAGGATACCGGCAAGGGCACCGTCGACCTGTTCGAGCGGATGGCGGCCGGCGACATCAAGGCGTGCTGGATCGTCTGCACGAATCCGGTCGCGACCGTGCCGAACCGGCAGAACGTGATCGCGGGGCTGCAGGCCGCCGAGCTCGTGATCGCGCAGGACGCGTTCCTCGACACCGAGACCAATCGCTACGCGGACATCCTGTTGCCCGGCGCGCTGTGGGCCGAGGGCGACGGCGTGATGATCAACTCCGAGCGCAACATGACGCTGATGCGCGCCGCGATCGCGCCGCCCGGCGACGCGCTGCCCGACTGGCGCATCGTCGCGGAAGTCGCGCGCGCGATGGGTTTCGGCGATGCGTTCGACTATGCGTCGGCGGCCGACGTGTTCGACGAGATCGTGCGCTTTTCGAATCCGGCGACGGGCTACGACCTGCGCGGCGCGAGCCATGCGGCGCTGCGCGATGGCCCGGTGCAATGGCCGGTCGCGCCGGGCACCGCGCGCGACCGGCATCCGGTCCGCTACCTGAACGACGGCGTGAGCCAGACGCTGCGCGCAGCCGCCGACGGGCGCGACGCGCCGCGCCTCGCATTCCCGACACCGTCCGGCAAGGCGCGCTTCTTCGCGCGGCCGCACGTCGCGCCGGCCGAACTGCCCGACGACACGTTCCCGATCGTGCTGAACACCGGCCGGCTGCAGCACCAATGGCACACGATGACGAAGACGGGCAAGGTCGCGATGCTCAACAAGCTGAATCCGCGTCCGTTCGTCGAACTGCATCCGGACGATGCGAGCGCGCTCGGCATCGCCGCGAAGGACAGCGTCGAGATCCGCTCGGCGCGCGGCCGCGCGGTGCTGCCGGCCGTCGTGACCGAGCGCGTGCAGCGCGGCAACTGTTTCGCGCCGATGCACTGGAACGACGTGTACGGCGACGATCTGTGCATCAACGCGGTGACGAACGACGCGATCGATCCGGAATCGCAGCAACCCGAACTGAAATATTGCGCGGTCGCGCTGACGCGCGTCGACACTGACGTGTTCGCGTCGGCCGACGACGACACGGCGCGCAACGATGCATGCGCGGACGGCGCGCGAACCGCACCCGCGATCGCGCCGATCACGGCTTCACAGGAATCCGACATGGCAGACCTCGACACTTTTGCGGCCGCGCTCGGCGTGGCCGATCTCGCGCCGCCGCCGCTGACCGATGCGGAGCGCCTGTACGTGGCCGGCCTCGTCAGCGGGCTGAAGGCGAGCGCCGGCCGGCGCGAAGGCAGCGTGCCGGTGCTGCCGGCCGGCGCGCCGCTCGCGCCGCCGGTGCGGTTCTGGCTCGACGGGATGCTCGCCGGGCTGTTCAGCCGCACCTCGCCCGCCGGCGTGCCTGCGGCGGCGCCCGCGCTGCCGGCGGAAGCCGCCGCGCCCGGCGGCGTGCGGATCGTGCGCACGCGTCCCAAGGTCGTGCTGCTGTGGGCGTCGCAGACCGGCAACATCGAATCGCTGACCGAGGATTACGCGACGCAGCTGATGAACGCGGGCTTCGAGATCCGCACCGCATGCATGTCCGACTACCCGGTCGCGTCGCTGGCCGGCGCGCAATACGTGCTGCTGATGACGAGCACGTTCGGCGATGGCGACGCGCCCGACAACGGCAGCGAGTTCTGGGACGCGCTGCAGGCCGGCAGCGCGGCGCGGCTCGACGGCGTGCACTTCGCGGTGCTCGCGTTCGGCGATCGCAACTACGACCAGTTCTGCGGACACGGCCGCCGGCTCGATGCGCGGCTCGCGGAACTCGGCGCGGCACGCCTGTGCGCGCGCGTCGACTGCGACGTCGAATTCCAGCGCGATGCCGACCAGTGGCTCGAACGCGTGGTCGCGCGGATCAAGGAGGCCGATGCGGCGCTGCACGCGGTGCCGTCCGCCGGGATGAGCCCGTCGGGGCTACTGCCGAGCAAGGCGCATCCGGCGCCGTCGAAGCTCGTCGCGAACCTGCGGCTCAATCGTCCGGGCGCCGCGAAGGACACGCGTTACGTGTCGCTGTCGACCGACGGCGCGAATCTCGAATACGAAGCCGGCGACGCGCTCGGCGTGTGGCCGACCAACTGCCCGGAGCTGGTCGACGAGCTGCTGGCCGTCACCGCGCTGAAGGCCGATGCGCCGGTGTCGGTCGCGGGCATCGGCGATGTGCGTCTCGGCGATGCGCTCGCGCGCCACTTCGACATCACGCGCCCGCATCCGGACACGCTGGCGTTCATCGCGTCGCGCAGCACGAACGGCGCGTTGAAGGCGCTGCTCGGCGACGAGCGCAGGGCCGACCTGAAGCAGTGGTTGTGGGGCCAACAGCTTGCGGACGTGCTGCACGAGTTTCCGGTCGAGCTGTCGGGCACGGAGCTGGTCTCGATGCTCAAGCGCATGCAGCCGCGGCTGTATTCGATCGCGTCGAGCCCGAGCGCGCATCGGGGCGAGATTCACCTGACCGTGTCGGCCGTGCGCTATCACAACGGCCGCCGCGCACGCAAAGGCGTCGCGTCGACGTTCCTCGCCGATCGCGCGGACGACGGCCGCGTGCCGGTGTTCGTGCAGAAGTCCGCGCATTTCCGGCCGCCGGTGAACGGCGACGTGCCGGTCGTGATGGTGGGGCCGGGCACCGGCGTCGCGCCGTTCCGCGGCTTCCTGCACGAGCGGCAGGCGCGCGGTGCGCGCGGCCGCAACTGGCTGTTCTTCGGCGAGCAGCATGCGCAGACCGACTTCTACTACGGCGACGAGCTGAGCGCGATGCGCGACAGCGGCTTCCTGACGCGGCTCGATCTCGCGTTCTCGCGCGACCAGGCCGACAAGATCTACGTGCAGGACCGGATGCGCGAGCAGGGCGCCGAGCTGTACGCGTGGCTGGAGGAGGGCGCGCACTTCTACGTGTGCGGCGACGCCGCGCGCATGGCGAAGGACGTCGATACCGCGCTGAAGGCGGTCGTGGCCGAGCACGGCGGGATGTCGGACGAAGCCGCGAACGACTACGTCGCGCGGCTCGCGAAGGCGCGGCGCTACATGCGCGACGTGTATTGACGGTGGGCGGCTGGCGCTTATTGCTGCCGTTCCCACGCGTTGGCCTGTTCGGCGCGCACGAACGCTTCCGACGCTTGCGGCAGCAGGTTGCGGAACGCGCCGCCGTCGCGTTCGATCACGTCGACCATCTTCGCGATCATTTCCTCCGGATCGTGCTGTTCGAGCGGGAAGGTCAGCCGCTCGGGCGTCACGGTGTGGACGGCCGGGTCGTGCCAGCGCCGCGGCGTTTCCATCATCCGGTCGTTGAAGCCGGTGCGGTACGGGCCAGGGTTCACGACCGCCACGCGGATACCGTGCGGCGCCAGCTCCGCATGCATCGCCTCGGCCACCGCTTCGATCGCGTGCTTCGACGCGCAATAGGCGCCCGTGAACGGCCCGGTGATGAGCCCCGCGATCGACGACACGAACACGATCTTGCCGTGCTTGCGCGCGAGCATCCCGCGTGCGATCTGCTGCGTGAGTTCGAGCGGGCCGAACACGTTGACGTCGAACAGGTCGCGCACGATCTCGACCGGCAGGTCGACCAGCGCGCCGGCTTCGCCGACGCCCGCGTTGTGCACGAGCACGTCGATGTCGAGTTCGGCGGCGCGGGTGCGATCGTAGGCCGACGTGACGTCGAGCTTCACCGCGCGCACGGTGGTGTCGCGCCGCGCCGCGTCGTGCGTCAGCGCGTCGATCTCGGCAGTCGTGCGTACGCCGGCCGTCACGTCGTGACCGTGTTGTGCGAGCCGCAACGCGACTTCGCGGCCGAAACCGGTGCCCGCGCCGGTGATGAGGATGCGTTTGCGTGCCATGTACTTACCTCGATGTGTGGAAGGTTGCATGAAAGAGATCGCTGCAGTGACGCGCGATCGTGTCGTCCTGTTCGACGCTGCCGCCCGAGATGCCGATTGCGCCGACGCAGTGTCCGTTGCCGTCGACGAGCGGCTCGCCGCCACCGAACGTGACGAGCCCGCCGTGGCTGTGCTCGATGCCGCGCAGCGGCCCGTCGCCTGACATCGCACCGCCGTCAGCGCCTTGCGTTGCGCGAGGTCGATCGCGCCGAGAAAGCAGTCGTCGGTGCGCATGAACGCGACCAGGTTCGCGCCGGCGTCGACGATCGCGATCGACACGCCGTCGACCTGCAACGACGCGGCGTGCGCGAGCGCCGCGTCGATCGTGCGTTGAACGGCTGCCAGCGGCAGGGGGGCCATGGGGTTGCATCGGGTGCTCCGGTGAGGGCGACCAGGCCAGTGTAGGCAGTTGCGGTATATGGGAGAATCCGCATTCCACTCGAAGGAGTTTCAAGTTTTTTTAATGATGAGCAGGCGCGATCCGATGGCCGGGCTGCACGTGTTCATGAGCGTCGCGACCGCCGGCAACTTCACGCGCGCGGCCGCTGCGCTGGGGCTGACGCCTGCCGCCGTCAGCCTCGCGATCGGGCAGCTCGAGGGCGAGCTGAACGTGAAGCTGTTCAACCGCAGCACGCGCGGCGTGAGCCTGACCGAAGCCGGCCAGCAATACCGCCGGCAGACCGAGCCGGCGTACCGGCAGGTCATGCAGGCGCGCGACGAATTGAAGGAGGTGCGCAGCGAGCCGGGCGGGCTGTTGCGCATCACCGCGCTGCCGCTGGCGCGCACGCTCGTGATCGCGCCGATCCTCGCGGTGTTCCGCGAGCGTTATCCGAAAGTCCGGCTCGAGATCCGCTACGACAACGAACTGGTCGATATCGCGAAGGACGGTTTCGATGCGGGGATTCGTCTGGCCGACCGGCTGCAGCCAGGGATGATCGGCGTGCGGATCGCGCCCGCGCTGTCGTGCGCCCTGGTTGCGTCGCCCGGTTATCTGGCGCGGCATGGCACGCCAGCGTCGATCGCGGCGCTCGAACGGCATGCCTGCATCCGTTTCCGCTTCTCGGAAAGCGGGCGCCTGCACAAATGGCTGCTGCACGACGGCCGCCGCGACGTCGATCTCGATCCGGACGGCGTGTTCGTGACGAACGATGCGGATGCGGTGATCGACGCGGCGCGCGAGGGCGTCGGCATCGCGTTCGCGTTCATGCGCGAGCGCCTCGGGCAGGACCTGCGCGACGGCACGCTCGTCGAGGTGCTGCCCGGCGCGTGCCGCACGCTGCCGCCGATGTGGCTCTATTACGTGAATCGCAAGCACGTGCCGGCGAAGCTGCGCGCGCTCATCGACGTGCTGCGCGAGCGCGCGAAGTGACGGGCGCGACGAAGGGGGCACGAGCGGGCGTACCGGCGGGGCATGCCAGCGGGGGCGCAACGGTCCGTCCCCATTGCTGGAAACCCGTGCTCCGCCGCGTTTTTGCCCTCACGCACGACGTTTCGCGGAGAATTTCGCCCGAATCGGGAATTCGTCATTCATCCGATGAAAAAACCCGGCCGGTTCCCGGTATGATGCGCACCTTGCGCATGATTTCGATGCGCCGTTGATGCACCCGCCGCGCCCGAACGGCGTGGCCCGAGGTCGAAAGATTCTGTAATCTAAATTCCGTATACTTGTCGGCTTCGATTCTGATCCAGGCGCTGCCTGCCTCTGTCCCAGGCCGACCGCCCACGCAGAAAACCAGATTCGTCGCCGCCCGGCCCGCCGCGCCGCGACTCGCTATGCACCACCACTGAACAATCTATGTCTTCCCGCCACCCTGGTCCGCCCGGCCGTGCCGCGGCGGCGATCGCCCGTGTCTCGGCGCTGATCCGCAACGAGCGCGTGCTGTCGCCGCTGCTTGCGCTCGGCATCGGCCTGTTGCTGATCGTGGTTTTCCAGCACCTGTCCGAATCCGTCGATTACCGCTCGGTGATCCGCCAGCTGCGCCACATGGCGATCGGCGAATGGGGCGCGTCGCTCGCCGCGACGGCGCTCAGCTATCTCGCGCTCGTCGCCCGCGATGCGGTCGGCCTGCGTTACGTCGCCGCGAAAGTGCCGCGCGCCGCGCTGTGGATCGGCGCGATCGCCGGCTCCGCGCTCGGTAACGCGACCGGCTTCGGCGCGCTCACGGGCGGCGCGGTTCGCGCCCGCGTGTACGGCGTGTCGGGCGTCACGCCCGCACAGATCGGCCGGATGACCGTGTTTACCAGCGGCACGCTCGCGCTCGCGCTGGTGCTGATGACGGCAGTCGGCATGGTCTGCGTGCCGCAGACGCTCGCCGCGATGCTGCACGTCGCGCCCGGCGTGCTCACGTGGAGCGGCGCCGCGCTGCTGGTCTTGCTGGCCGTGATGGTCGCGATGTGCGGCAACACCGCGCGCCCGGTCGTCACGCGCTTCAAATGGCTGGCGTTCGACGTGCCCGCGCGGCGCGACCTCGTCGCGCAGGTGGTCTACGCGGTGATGGACGTCGTGGCCGCGGGCCTGACGCTGTGGGTATTGCTGCCCGCGGCGCCGGTCGGCTTTCCGACCTTCATTACCGTCTATGCGGCCGCGCTGCTGCTCGGGATGATCGGCCATACGCCGGGCGGGATCGGCGTGTTCGAAGCCGCGATGGTCTTCACGCTGGGCCGCGAAGTGCCCGCGCATGCGATGGTCGCCGCGCTGATCGCGTACCGCGCGATCTACTTCGGCGTGCCGCTCGTGCTGTCGGCCGGCTTGCTGGCCGCTTTCGAAGGGCGTGCGCTGCGGCGCCGGCTCGTGTCGCGGCAGGCCGCGCGCGTGTCGCAACTGGCGCCGCTGTTCCTGAGCCTCGTGACGTTCGCGGTCGGCGGGATGCTCGTGATCTCGAGCGCGACGCCCGCGTTCTGGCACCGGATCGCGATCCTGCGCAACATCGTGCCGCTGTGGGTGCTCGAAGGCTCTCAGGTGATCTGCAGCGTGCTGGGCGTCGCACTGCTGTTCGTCGCGCGCGGGCTGCTGCGCCGCCTGGACGGCGCATGGTGGATGACCTTCGCGCTGACGCTCGCGAGCCTCGCGCTGTCGCTGGCGAAGGGCCTCGCGTTCGTCGAAGCCGGCGTGCTCGGCACGCTGCTGGTGCTGCTGCTCGTCAGCCGCCGCCGTTTCAACCGTCATTCGTCGCTGCTCGCCGAGCGCTTCACGGTGAGCTGGTTCGTGTCGGTGACGATGGTGCTGGTCCTCGCGGTGTGGGTGCTGTGTTTCGCGTTCCGCGACGTGCCGTACACGCGCGATCTCTGGTCGCATTTCTCGTTCGACGCCCGCGCGCCGCGCGCACTGCGTGCGACGCTCGCCGCCGGCGTGTTCGTCGCGATGTTCGCGCTGTGGCAACTGCTGCGCCCCGCGCCGGGCCGGTTCGTGAAGCCCGTCGCGCAGGACCTGCTCGACGCCGAGCAGATCATCCGCGCGCAGGAATGCAGCGATGCGGGCCTCGCGCTGATGGGTGACAAGTCGTTCCTGTTTTCCGAGTCGCGCCGCGCGTTCCTGATGTATGCGAAATACGGCCGCACGTGGGCCGCACTGCACGACCCGGTCGGCCCGCGTGACGAATGGCCGGCCCTGATCGGCAAGTTCATCGCGCTCGCGCATGCGCACAGCGGTCGCGCCGCGTTCTACCAGGTGCGCGCGAACGCGCTGCCGCTGTATCTCGACGCGGGGCTCACGCTGATGAAGCTCGGCGAGGAAGCGCACATCGCGCTCGACCGGTTCGACCTGAAGGGCTCGAATCGTTCGCACCTGCGCTATGCGCTGCGTCGCGGCGACAAGGACGCGCTGACCGTCGAGGTGATCGCGCCGTCCGACGTGCCGGCTGCGCTGCCGGCGCTGCGCGACATCTCCGACGGCTGGCTCGACAGCCGCGACGCGCGCGAGAAGAGCTTCTCGGTGGCCGCGTTCCACGACGGCTATCTCGCGACGCAGTCGGTGATGCTCGTGCGCCAGGCCGACAAGCCGATTGCGTTCGTCACGTTCATGACGACCGACCTGAACACCGAGGCCACCGTCGGTGTGATGCGCCATCTGCCGGAAGCGTCGCCGTACGCGATGGAGTATCTGTTCACGCAGCTCGCGCTGCATCTGAAGGAAGCGGGTTTCCGCAAGCTGAGCCTGGGCATCGCGCCGTTCTCGGGGATGGGGGCGGCGAAGATGCCGTCGCCGTGGCACCGGCTCGGCCTGATGGTCTGGCGCTTCGGCGGCCGCTTCTACAACTTCCGTGGCTTGCGTGCATTCAAGAGCAAGTTCGAGCCGCACTGGGAGCCGCGCTATCTCGCGGCCTCGGGCTCGGTCGGCGTGTTCGTCACGCTCGCGGATCTGTCCCTGCTGGCTGGAGGTCGGCGTTCATGATGTTGAAGAAGATTATCGCGCAGGCGGCACTCGTCTGCGCGGGGATGATGCTGGCCGGCGCCGCGTGCGCAGCGCAGCCGGCCGCAATGAAGGCGCAAACCGTGTCCGGCGGCCGCTACGGGCCCGTGACCGTGACGAAGCCGAACGGGCCGCTGCGCGGCTTCGTCGTGTTGTTCTCGCGTGAAGCCGGCTGGAATGCGGCCGATCAGCAGGCCGCCGACGCGCTCGCGAAAGTGGGTGCGATGACGGTCGGCGTGGATTCGGAGCGCTATGCGGCGAACCTCGCCGCGAAGCAGGAAACCTGTCATCACCTTGACGGCGACGCCGAAGCGGTCAGCCACCAGCTCGAACGTCTCGCGCAGTCGTCGCGTTACTACGCGCCGATCGTGGCGGGCGTGGGCCAGGGCGGCGCGATCGCGAAGCAGATCCTGTCGATGGCGCCGGAAAACACGATTGCCGGCGTCGTGTCGGTTGACCCGTCCGTGAAGCTCGATGCGCGCTTCAAGCCGTGCCCGCCCGATTCGACGATCGTGCGCCGCGCGATGCCGGGCTTCGTCGAAACGGCCGCGGCAGGCGACACCACGAAGCTCGTGTCGCTCGTTACCGCGCACCTGCACGACACCAGCGCGAGCGACGAGCTCGACGTGTCGGACCTGCCGCTCGTCGAGCTGCCGGCCAAGGGCGGCAGCGACCGGCTCGCGATCGTGATCTCGGGCGACGGCGGCTGGCGCGATCTCGACAAGACGATCGCCGAGGCGCTGCAGCGCGACGGCGTGTCGGTGGTCGGCATCGACAGCCTGCGCTACTTCTGGAGCGAGCGGCCGCCCGCACAGGTGAGCCGCGACCTGGCGCGCGTGATGCGCACCTACATGGCGCGCTGGCATGCGGACCGGGTGGCGCTGGTCGGCTACTCGTTCGGCGCCGACGTGATGCCGTTCGCATACAACCGGTTGCCGGCCGACCTGCGCGACAAAGTCTCGGTGATGTCGCTGCTCGGCTTCGCACCGGCGGCCGATTTCCAGATCCGCGTGACGGGCTGGCTCGGGATGCCCGCGAGCGACAAGGCGCTGAAGGTCGCGCCGGAAATGGCGAAAGTGCCGCCGCAGCTCGTGCAGTGTTTCTACGGCGCGGAAGAGAAGGACACAATGTGCCCGGCGCTCGTGAACACCGGCGTCGACGTGATCAAGACGGGGGGCGACCACCACTTCGGCCACGACTACATCGCGCTCGAGAAGAAGATTCTTGGCGCGTTCGGCAAGCCGGTGGTTGCGCGCTGAACGCCGGCGCCCGCTTCGCGGCGGGCGCGGTGCATGAGGTTCATCGAACGGGCGGCCTGCGGGCCGCCCGTTGTCCTATGTCGTGGCGTCCTGCCGCGGCACCGTTCCTCTCGCGTCGCGCTGATAGAAGCCCGGAAACCGGTCGAGTTGCCGGCGCGCGGCCGCGATGTCGGTGTCGCCGCCGAGCACCGCGCTCGAAAACCCGGTGCGCTCCATCAGCAGCAACTGGTCGATCAGCACGTCGCCCGTCGCGCGCAGGTCGCCGGTGAAGCCGAAGCGCTTGCGCAGCAGGTACGCCTGACTGTAAGCGCGGCCGTCGGTGAAGGACGGGAAATGCAGGTCGATGCGCGCGGCCTGCGCGATTCGTGCGGCGAGCGGCGGCAGTTCCTCGTCGTTGCCGATCGTCAGGACGTTCGGCGTCGCGGTGTCGGGCATGCCCGTGTCGCCGGCGTGCTCGGCAGGCGTCAGCAGCCGGATGCGGGCGTTCGCGTCGTGGTCGTCGGTTGGTTTCATGCGTGCTCCGTCTGGTGACGCGCGTCGTTCGCGGCCGCCTTGAAGGGTTCCGCGCCGATGCGGCGCACCGTGTCGATGAATGGCTCGGCGTGACCGTCGGCGTCGAGCCGGGCATCGAGATACGCGTTGACGAGCGCATCCACGACATCGACGATTTCTTCCGCCGAAAACGACGGGCCGATCACCTTGCCCGGCCGCGCAGGGCCGCTCGCGCTCGAGCCGTCCGAGCCGCCGAGCGTCACCTGGTACCACTCGGCGCCGTCCTTGTCGACGCCGAGAATGCCGATGTGCCCGCTGTGATGGTGGCCGCACGAGTTGATGCAGCCGCTGATGTGCAGGTCGATGTCGCCGACGTCATGCAGCGTGTCGAGATCCTGGAACCGTTCGGCGATCGCATCGGCGATCGGGATCGAGCGGGCGTTCGCGAGCGCGCAGAAGTCGCCGCCGGGGCACGCGATCATGTCGGTCAGCAGTCCGACGTTCGCACTGGCCAGACCGACGGCGCGCGCGTGCTCCCACAGCAGGAACAGGTCGTCGACGTGCACCCACGGCAGCACTGCGTTCTGCGCATGCGTGACGCGCGCCTCGCCGGCCGAGAAGCGCTCGGCGAGGTCGGCGAGCGCGTCGAGCTGCTCCGGCGACGCGTCGCCGGGCGCTTGCACGCGGCGCTTGAACGACAGCGTGACGATGCGCAGCGCCGGGTCGCGGTGCGCGGCCACATTGCGCGCGAGCCAGCGCGCGAACGCCGGATGGCGAGTGGCGTGCGCGGCCATGCGCGTGTCGGCGTCCTTCAGGTCGAGCGTGCGCGGCTTGAGGCGCGGCGGCACGAAAGACGCCGCGATCCGCTCGAACTCGGCCTGCGGGATCGTGTGCGGGCCGCCGTCGAGCTCGACGATCTGGCGGAACTCTTCCTCGACGTCGTCGATATAGCGCTGCCCCTCGGTCTTCACGAGGATCTTGATGCGCGCCTTGTACTTGTTGTCGCGCCGTCCGTAGCGGTTATACACGCGCACGATCGCCTCGATGTAGTTCATCACGTGCTGCCACGGCAGGAACGTGCGCAGCAGCGTCGCGATCATCGGCGTGCGTCCCATGCCGCCGCCGACGCTCACGCGGAAACCGAGTTCGCCCGCGTCGTTGCGCACGAGCTTCAGCCCGACGTCGTGCCAGTCGGTGGCCGCGCGGTCTTCGGTTGCGCCCGTGATCGCGATCTTGAACTTGCGCGGCAGGAACGCGAATTCCGGATGCAGCGTCGTCCACTGACGCATCACCTCGGCGAACGGCCGCGGATCGGCGATCTCGTCCGGCGCGACGCCCGCGCGTTCGTCGCACGAGATATTGCGGATGCAGTTGCCGCTCGTCTGGATCCCGTGCATGTCGACGGTCGCGAGCAGGTCCATCACGTCAGCGGCCTTCGCGAGCGGAATCCAGTTGAATTGCACGTTGGTACGGGTCGTGAAGTGGGCGTTGCGGGTCGGCAGGCGCAGCGTGCCGAGCAGCGCCTGCGCGTCGCAGGCGGCGCGATAGGTGGCGTCGTCGGGCACGTCGTAGTCGCGTGCGATCCGCGCGAGCACGCGCAGCTGTGCGCTCGACAGTTCGCCGTACGGCACGGCGACGCGCAGCATCGGCGCATGGCGCTGCACGTACCAGCCGTTCTGCAGCCGCAACGGCCGGAACGCGTCCTCGCTCAGCGTGCCGTGCTGCCAGCGTTCGAGCTGGTCGCGGAACTGGGCGGCGCGGCTGTGCACGAGCGCCCGGTCGAAATCGGTATATCGGTACATGACGTGATACGCGAGATGAGCGGCGGCGCACGGGGCGTGCGCCACTCGACAGGGAAGGTTGCGACGGTTGTCGGGCAACCGGAGACAGCGTAGGGAACGCCGGGCGGCGGGACAAGCAGCAGATCGGGACGAAAAGGGCGCAGCAGATTGGCCGGCGCAAACGGGCGAGCATGCCCGCGGCGGGTTCAGGCGTCGACGACGAGTGCCGGATCGAGCGCGCGGATGCGTTGGTCGATGAAGTAGCCGCCGCCTTCCTGGTAACGCAGGTACAGCCGGCCGCACGATACGCAGCGGCTGACGTTGCAGCGGTTGTACGGGAAATGACGCAGCGCGATCGGCGCGTCGTCCGACGCATAGCGCGTGCCGGCGGGATGATATTCGTCGTAGACCGGCTCGGCCTCGCCGGGCGGCGCGAGCGTGGCCACTTCGGTCAGTTGCGAGTCCGGCAGCGACAGCGGCAGGGTGGTCCAGCTGGCGAGCGATGTTTTCGTGCACGTGCACGGCTGCGTGACGTGTGCCGCTTCGGCCGCCAGTTTCAGCAACGCGTCGCGATCGAGGTAGGGCAGTTGGCTCATGGGAAATCGTGAAGGAGCGGCGGGATCCGCAATGTAACCCGCGCGCGGCTTCGCTGCAGGGACGTGATGCCGGCGGCGCGCAGCTTGCGCACGATGCGCGATCAGCCCGGCTTGCGCACCGTCGGTTCGGCGACCAGCTCACCGAGCACGCGGATCGCGCGTTCGAGGTCGCGGCTCCACGGATGGCCGAAGTTCACGCGCACGCAGCGCTCGAACCCGTGCGCGGCGGAGAAGAGCGGCCCCGGTGCGAAGCTGATGCCGCGCGCGATCGCCTCGCGGTGCAGCGCCATCGCGTCGATCGCGTCGGGAAAAGACAGCCACAGGAAATACCCGCCGTCCGGCCGCACCCATTCGACGCCCGCCGGCAGCCAGCGCCGCAGCGCGTCGTCCATGCGTGCGAGCTGCGTTTGCAGCGCGCCGCGCAGCTTGCGCAGGTGGCGGTCGTAGCCGCCGTGCTCCAGGTAGTTCGCGATGCCGGCCTGCGCGGGAATGCTCGCCGACAGCGTCGTCATGAGCTTGAGCCGCTGCACCTTTTCCGCGAAACGGCCGGCGGCAGCCCAGCCGATCCGGTAGCCGGGCGCGAGCGTCTTCGAGAACGAACTGCAGTGCATCACGAGCCCGTGGCGGTCGAACGCGCGCGCGGGCAACGGGTAGTCGGGGCCGTAATGGAGTTCGCCGTACACGTCGTCCTCGATCAGCGGCACGCCGCGCGCGGCCAGCATGTCCACCAGCGTGCGCTTCTTGTCGACGGAGAGCGTGACGCCGGTCGGATTCTGGAAATTGGTCATGAACCAGCACGCGCGGATGTCGTGTCGCTCGAGGGCGTTTGCGAGCGCGTCGAGATCGAGGCCCGTGCGCGGATCGACGGGAATCTCGACCGCGCGCAGGTCGAGCCGTTCGATCGCCTGCAGCGCCGCGTAGAAGCCGGGCGATTCGACGGCCACGACGTCGCCCGGCCGCGTGACGGCCATCAGGCACAGGTTCAGCGCTTCGAGTGCGCCGTTCGTGACGACGATCTCGTCGACGGGCTGCGCGACGCCGGTCGCGAGATAGCGTCGCGCGATCTGCTGGCGCAACGCCTCGTTGCCGGGCGGCAGGTCGACGACGGTGCTCCACGGGCTCACGAGCCGCGTCGCCTGTGCGAGCGATTTCGCGAGGCGCGGCAGCGGAAACAGCTGTGGCGACGGGAACGCGGAACCGAGCGGCACGATGCCGGGCTGCGTGGCGGCATCGAGCACCGAGAACACGAGATCGCTGATGTCGACCTTGCGCGTGGCGCCGGCGCGGGTCGCGCGGCGTTTCGCGGGTGGGGTCGCGTCGGGGACGGCGCCCGGCGCGACGTAGTAGCCGGAGCGTTCCCGTGCGCGGATCAGCCCCCACTGCTCGAGCAGGTAGTACGCGCGGAACACGGTCGACTGGCTCACGCCATGCTGCGCGATGATCTGCCGCAACGACGGCAGGCGCGTGCCGACCGCGAGGTTGCCGTTGCGGATTTCGTCGGCGATCGTATGGGCTAGGGTTTCGTAGCGTTTCATCGGCGCGGGCGGGAACACGTCGCCGCCGCGCGCGGGCCGGTGCGGCGCCGCGCCGGCGGGCGCGGGTCATTGTCCGACGAGCGGCCCGAAAAGGAAAGCGCGACGGCCGCGATCACGCGTGCTTGCGCGGCACGTCAGGTACTTCCCGCGCTTTCGACGCCTGCGCGGCATCAGGCCGCGTTCGGCTCCGCGTTGCGTCCGTTCGCGCCGTGACGGAGTGGCGGCAGCGGTTCGACCTTGCCGACGACGAACAGGTACGACAGCGCGCCGACCACGCACAGTGCGCCGGCAACCGCGAGCGGCACGACGAACGAGCCCTTCGTGATCGACGGGATCTCGGCCGCTTCGCCGCCGCCCAGCATCAACCGCACGCCGACGAACTGCGCGAGTCCGCGCGGCGCCGGTTGCGACGGTAAACACCGACCGCGTCGAATGGCTTGACTCTCGCTTGTAGGCCGAACATACAATGGCCCGATGCAACGACTCCGGGCGTTCAAGTTCGAACTGACGCCAAACGGCGAGCAGCAGTGCAATATGTGCGGCTTCGCCGGGGCATGCCGTTTCGTTTTCAACAAGGCGCTGGCGTTGCAGAAGGAGAACTACGAGACGGACGACAAGTTCATCGGGTATGTCACGATGGCAAAGCACCTGACGGCATGGCGTAACGGCACGGAAACGCCTTGGCTCAAAGATGCCCCGGTGCATCCGCTCCAACACGCGCTCAAGGATCTGGAGCGAGCGTACAAGAACTTCTTCGCCAAGCGTGCGGCTTTCCCGCGCTTTAAGAAGAAGGGGCATGGCGACAGCTTCCGCTACCCGGACTCGAAGCAGATCAAGCTCGATCAGGTCGGCAACCGCATCTTTCTGCCCAAGCTTGGCTGGCTCCGTTATCGCAACAGCCGGGATGTGTTGGGCGAAGTACGTAATGCAACCGTGTCGCGACACGCAGGCAAATGGTTCGTGTCGATTCAGACCTCGCGTGAAGTCGCGCAACCGGTGCCACAGGCCACCAGCGCGATCGGCATCGACCTGGGCATCGCACGGTTTGCCACGCTGAGCGACGGAAGCTTTCTCGCGCCGCTCAACAGCTTCAAGCGGCACAAGGCCAGGCTGCGTCGTGCGCAGCGGGCAATGAGCCGAAAGGTCAAGTTCAGCCGCAACTGGAAGAAGGCAAAGGCGCGCATCCAGCGTATCCATGCCCGCATCGGCAACGCTCGCCGCGACTACCTGCACAAAGCTACGACCACGATCAGCCAAAACCACGCGATGGTGTGCATCGAGGACTTGCAGGTGCGCAATATGTCGAGATCGGCGGCCGGCAATTCCGATGCCCCGGGCAGAAACGTTCAGGCCAAGTCCGGTCTCAACAAAGCCATCCTCGATCAGGGTTGGTTCGAATTTCGTCGTCAACTGGACTACAAGCTGGCGTGGCATGGCGGTTGGCTCGTCGCAGTGCCTGCGGCGAATACGAGTCGGACGTGCCCGGCCTGCGAATATGTGAGTATCGAGAACCGGCAGACGCAGGCCGTATTTCGCTGTGTCGGGTGCGGGCATGAGGACCATGCCGATGTGGTCGGTGCGATCAACATACTGGCGCGGGGACACCGCGTTGCAGCCTGTGGAGAGTCGGTGCAGTCGGGCCGCTCCGTGAAGCAGGAACCCGCCGATCCGATCTGAAATAAGCATCATCGCTTCAGACGCGGTAGGAATCCATCGCCTTCAGGCGGCGGAGGATGTCAAGACGTTGGCCAGGAAGCACATCAGGATCATGGTCCATCGGATGCGTGGTATGGAAGTCTCCACGCGGAATGTCGTGACGGGCGACCGGCGATCCGCTGGGCCGGCTGCCTCGGGAGGGGCGGTTTATCGCGCCGCTTGCGTTTGCACGGGCGCCTCGACGTCGTTCTGCGAGCCCGAGCACAGCGTCAGCCCGTTCGCGGGCGTGTCGACGATGCACAGGATCCGCGCGAGATCGTCGCGGTTCTTCACGATGCCGGGCAGCCCGAAGTTCCGGCGATGCGCGCGCACCTGTCGCGCGTGATTGCCGAGTTCACCCAGGCCTGGCGCTAGCCCGGGGGTTCGCCGTCCCGGGAAGCCGTTTGTCGTCCGGATGTCGGGCCGCGGAAGGCGGGCGCTTCATCGGCGTGCCCGGCGCGCGTGTCAGGTCCCCTCGAACAGCGCGACATTGGCGTCGTACGCACGCTGCTGCCGCGCGTAGGCGTCGTCGAGGTGCTCGTGCAGCGCGCGCTCGGCCGCGTCGGCATCGTGACATTCGAGCGCGTCGAGCAGCTTCTGGTGTTGCGCGAGCGTGACTTCGCCGACGACCGGGTCGCGCACGGTCACGTGCCGCACGCGATCGATCGGTGCGCGCACGAACTCGACGAGCTGCTGCACACGCGGCAGCCGTGCGGCCGCGCTGACGGTCGCATGGAACGCGTTGTCGCAGGCGATCGCGGCGACCGCGTTGCCGCGCGCGATTGCGCGCCGGTGGGCTTCCTGGATGTCGTGCAGCTGCTCGAGCTCGCGCGCGCTGATGACCTCGGCCGCGCGGCGGATGGCGGCGGTTTCCAGCACCTTGCGGATCAATGCGCTCTCGGCGAACTGTTCGCGTTTCACCGGCGCGACGAAGGTGCCCGACTGCGCGGCAATCAATACGAGCTCCTCGCGCGCAAGCTGCAGCAGCGCCTCGCGCACGGGCGTGCGCGACACGCCGAGCGCGTCGGCGATCGCGCGCTCATAGATCACGTCGTTCGGGTGCAGCGTCATCGTCACGATCGCGTCGCGCAACAGCGCGTGAATCTGCGCGGACAGCGCCTGCGAGCGGTCCAGCGCGAAGTCCGCGGGGATCAGGCGGGCGATGAAAGTGTCCTGGACGGTGGGTTCTGACTTCATAAATCGGCAAGAGGGTGGCAGGTAGCCGGCACGCGGTCGCGTCGCACTCCGGTGCGGGCCGGCGCGGGCCGGTCGATCAGTATATTAGTGCACGAATCATTTCCGGGATGTCGCGCCGCAAATCAGCCGCTCGGCTCGAACCGGTCAGCGGGTTTACCCCGGTGACGCCGCCCGAGTGCATCTCTATAATGGCCAACTAATATATTAGTTGGCCATCGCGAAGGAAAAAGCAGGCCGACGATCATCCCCACTGGAGACAGGCATGCATATCGAAGACTCAGCCGGACCCCGCCAGACGGTCCATGCCCCGGCCGCCGCGCCGACTGCCGTGCGCTGGCGGATTTTCTGGCTGCTGCTGTTGCTGTCGTCGATCAATTACATCGATCGCGCGTCGCTGTCGGTCGCGCTGCCGATCATCTCGACCGAATTCAGCCTGTCGCCGGCGATGGAGGGCGTGCTGCTGAGCGCGTTCTTCTGGACCTACGCGCTGATGCAGATTCCGAGCGGGCTGCTGGTCGACCGCTTCAAGGCGCGCACGATCGTCGGCCTTGCCACGATCGCGTGGGGGGCGTGCCAGGCCGTCGCGGCCGTCTGCTTCAGCTGGGTGCCGCTGCTGCTGACGCGGCTCGGGCTCGGCATCGCCGAGTCGCCGATCATGCCGGCCGGCGCGAAGCTCGCGGGCACGTGGCTCACGCCGTCCGAGCGCGGCCGCGGCGCGGCGCTGCTCGACGGCGGCGCGCCGCTCGGCTCGGCCTGCGGCGCGATCATCATCACCGCGCTGATCGCGGGCCTCGGTTCGTGGCGGCTGGCGTTCGTCGTCGCGGGCGTGGGCACGATCGTGGTCGGCATCGGCGCGTGGTGGTACATCCGCAATCATCCGTCCGAACATGCTGGCGTGAATGCGGCCGAACTGGAGCACGTGAGCGCGCATGCGGCCGCGGCGGGCACCGGCGAGCCGAAGGCGCGCGTGCCGTTCCGCGAACTGCTGCGCGACCGTTCCGTGCTGTTCATGTTCGCGAGCTGGGCCTGCTACAACAGCGTGTTCTACGGGTTGATGACGTGGATGCCGAGCTACCTGCACAAGGCGCACGGCTTCGACCTGAAGCAGATGGGCGGCGCGACTTTCATCATCTTCATGTGCGGCTTCGTCGGCGAGTTGTTCGGCGGCTGGGTTGCCGACAAGTGGCGCGCGGCCGGCGGCGCACCGAACCGCGTGATGCGCTCGATGTTCTCGGTCGCGGGCTTCGCGTCCGCCGCGGCGATTCTCGCCGTGAGCTTCGCGACGGGGCTCGTCAGCGTCGTCGTGCTGCTGTCGATCGCGTTGTTCTTCATCCGCTGGTGCGGGATGTTCTGGGGCGTGCCCGCGACGCTCGGCGGCCAGTCCCGCGCGGGCCTGCTGGCCGGTGCGATGAACTTCGGCGGCAACATCGTCGGCGTCATCGTGCCGATCCTGATCGGCCTCATCGTGCAATTCACCGGCACCTATTTCCTCGCGCTGATGTTCTTCGTCGTGGCCGCGTTCGGCCTGGCAGTTTGCGCGAGCCTCATCGACTATCGCGATCGCGGCCTCGACTGATGCCCGTCGCCTGATCCAACCGGAAACCACCATGTCGTCCCTTTCCATCGAAACCCGGCCGGCGCCCGCCGCGCCGCGCGCGCGCACGATCCGGCTCCATCCCGCCGACGACGTCGTCGTCGCCGTCGAGCAACTCGTGGGCGGCACGCTCATCGACGACGAAGGCGTGACCGTCGCCGGGCTGATCCCGGCCGGCCACAAGATCGCGACGCGCGCGATCGCGGCCGGCGCACCCGTGCATCGCTACGGCCAGATCATCGGCTTCGCGAGCCAGTCGATCCGGCCCGGCCAGCACGTTCATACGCACAACCTCGACATGGGCGAGTTCGCGCGGGACTACGCGTTCGGCGCGGGTGCGTGTGCAACCGATTTCGTGCCGGACGCGCAGCGTGCGACCTTCGACGGCATCGTGCGCGAGGACGGTCGCGTCGGGACGCGAAATTACATCGGCATCCTGACTTCCGTGAATTGCTCGGCGACAGTGGCGCGCGCGATCGCCGATCATTTCCGCCGGGACATCCATCCGGAGGCGCTCGCGGCGTATCCGAACGTCGACGGCGTCGTCGCGCTGACGCATGGCGTCGGCTGCGCGGTCGACCCGGACGGCGAGGCGCTCGCGATCCTGCAGCGCACGCTCGGCGGCTATGCGTGCCACCCGAATTTCGCGGCGGTGCTCATGATCGGTCTCGGTTGCGAAACCAACCAGATCCCGCGCCTGCTCGAGACGCAGGGGCTGGCCGAACACGCGCGGTTGCGCACCTTCACGATCCAGGACAGCGGCGGCACCCGCAAGACGATCGAGAAGGGCATCGCGCTCGTCGAGTCGATGCTCGCCGCCGCGAACGAGGTGCGGCGCGAGCCGGTAAGCGCGAGCCACCTGACGGTCGGTCTGCAGTGCGGCGGCTCCGACGGCTATTCGGGCATTACCGCGAATCCGGTGCTCGGCGCGGCGGTCGACCTGCTGGTGCGGCACGGGGGCACGGCGATCCTGTCCGAGACGCCGGAGATCTACGGCGCCGAGCATCTGCTCACGCGCCGCGCGGTGTCGCGCGACGTGGGCGAGAAGCTCGTCGCGCGCATCCGCTGGTGGGAGGACTACTGCGCGCGCCATCACGCATCGATGAACAACAATCCGTCGGCCGGCAACAAGGCGGGCGGGCTCACGACCGTGCTGGAGAAATCGCTCGGCGGCATCGCGAAGGCCGGCAGCACGAATCTCGTCGAAGTCTACGAGTATGCGATGCCGGTGCGCGCGAACGGGCTCGTGTTCATGGACACGCCCGGCTACGACCCGATCTCCGCGACCGGCCAGGTCGCGGGCGGCGCGAACCTGATCTGCTTCACGACGGGGCGGGGCTCCGCGTACGGGTGCGCGCCGACGCCGTCGCTGAAGCTCGCGACCAACAGCGCGCTGTGGCGCAGGCAGGCCGACGACATCGACCTGAACTGCGGCGACGTGCTCGACGGCGGCGTGCGCATCGATGCGCTCGGCGCGACGCTGTTCCGGATGATGCTCGATGCGGCCTCGGGCCGCCCGACGCGCAGCGAACTGCACGGCTACGGACAGAACGAGTTCGTACCCTGGCAGATCGGCGCCATTACCTGACCTCACCTTTCGCAGCAAGGAGTTTCACCCATGCAATCGAGTCTTTCAGCCGCCGGCTATCGCGGCGTGTTTCCGGTCGTCCCGACGATCTTCGCGGACGACGGCCGCCTCGACCTCGACGGGCAGCGCCGCTGCGTCGATTTCATGATCGACGCGGGCTCGGACGGCCTGTGCGTGCTCGCGAATTTCTCCGAGCAGTTCTCGCTGGCCGACGACGAGCGCGACGCGGTGATGCACTGCGTGCTGGAGCACGTGGCGGGCCGGGTGCCCATGATCGTCACGACGTCGCATTTCGGCACGACCGTCTGCGCGCAGCGCAGCCGTCGCGCGCAGGACGCCGGGGCCGCGATGGTGATGGTGATGCCGCCCTATCACGGTGCGACGTTCCGCGCGAGCGAGACGGCGATCGTCGAGTTCTTCCGCACCGTGTCCGATGCGATCGACATCCCGATCATGATCCAGGACGCACCGGCGAGCGGCACGCACTTGTCCGCCGCGCTGCTCGCGCGGATGGCCATCGAGATTCCGAACGTGTCGTACTTCAAGATCGAGGTGCCGCAGGCGGCCGCGAAGCTGCGCGAACTGATCGCGCTCGGCGGCGACGCGATCGTGGGGCCCTGGGACGGCGAAGAGGCGATCACGCTGATGGCCGATCTGGAGGCCGGTGCGACGGGGGCGATGACGGGCGGCGCCTACCCGGACGGCATTCGCGCGATCCTCGACGCATGGGGGGCCGGCGACGCCGCCGAAGCGGAGCGGCGGTACCAGCGCTGGCTGCCGTTGATCAATCACGAGAACCGGCAGGGCGGCATCGCGACCGCGAAGGCGCTGATGAAGGCCGGCGGCGTGATCGCGTCGGACGCCGTGCGTCATCCGCTGCCGGCGATGCATCCGGCCACGCGCGAAAGCCTGTTGCGGATCGCACGACCGCTCGACCCGCTCGTGCTGCGCTGGGGCCGTTGAGGCTGCCGCGTATGCCGATGCTGCCCGACGGCCGGCATGCCGGGGCGGCATGCCTTATCGATTCAACGATTCAACGATTCACCGAGGACGATTCATGCATATTTCCTGCGCTTCCCTGATCGGCCGGCACGACGTTGTCGGCGCGGCCGGGTTCCAGGCGATCGATCCGGCCAGCGGCGCCGCACTCGATCCCGTGTTCGGCCGTGCGTCGGCGCAGGACGTCGACGCGGCGTGCACGCTGGCGGCACAAGCGTTCGACGACTATCGCAACCGCACGCTCGATGCGCGCGCAACCTTTCTCGACACCATCGCCGATCGTTTGTTGGCGCTCGGCGACACGCTGATCGCGCGCTGTGTTGCGGAAAGCGGCTTGCCGCGCGCGCGGATCGAAGGCGAGCGCGCCCGCACGGTCGCGCAACTGCGGATGTTCGCGCAGGTCGTGCGGGACGGCGCGTTCCTCGGCGCGCGCATCGACCCCGCGCAACCGGAACGTCAGCCGTCGCCGCGCGCGGACCTGCGTCTGCAGAACGTCGCGCTCGGCCCGGTCGCCGTGTTCGGCGCGAGCAATTTCCCGCTGGCTTTTTCGGTGGCGGGCGGCGACACCGCGTCGGCGCTTGCAGCCGGCTGCCCCGTGGTGGTGAAGGCGCATCCCGCGCATCCCGGCACGTCGGCGCTGGCGGGGCATGCGATCCGGGAGGCCGTCGACGCATGCGGGATGCCGGACGGTACGTTCTCGCTGTTGTTCGACGATGGCCACGACGTCGGCGCGGCGCTCGTGCGTCATCCGCGGATCCAGGCGGTGGGTTTCACGGGGTCGCGTGCGGGCGGTGTCGCGCTGATGACGCTGGCCGCCGCGCGGCCGCAGCCGATTCCCGTGTACGCGGAGATGAGCAGCGTGAATCCGGTGCTGTTGTTTCCACATGCGCTCGACGCGCGTGCGGAAGCGATCGGCCGCGCGTTCGCCGCGTCGCTGACGCTCGGCACCGGCCAGTTCTGCACGAACCCGGGGTTGATTCTGGGCATCGACGGTCCGGCGCTGCGGCGCTTCGAGGCGGCCGCCGCCGCGACGCTGGCCGACCTTCCCGCGGCCGCGATGCTGACGCCGGGCATTCATGCCGCATACGATTCGGCGGTCGAGCGGCTCGCGAACCATGCCGCCGTCGAACGGCTGGCGTGTGGCGCGGCGCGCGGCGACATCCGTCATGCGGGCCGCGCGGCGCTGTTCGCGACGCGGGCGGAGTATTTCGCGCGACACGCAGAATTGCACGACGAGGTGTTCGGCCCCGCGTCGCTCGTCGTGCGGTGCCCGAGTCTCGACGCGATGCACGCACTCGTCGAACGGCTCGATGGGCAACTTACGGCAGCCCTGCATCTGGACGAGCGCGATCGCGATGCGGCACGCGCATTCATGCCGCTGCTCGAGCGTCGCGCCGGACGGATCCTCGTGAACGGCTTCGGTACGGGCGTCGAAGTCGCGCATGCGATGGTGCACGGCGGGCCGTATCCGGCGACGTCGGACGGCCGCTCCACGTCGGTCGGCAGCGCCGCGATCGGCCGTTTCCTGCGGCCTGTCTGCTACCAGGACGTTCCCGACGGGTTGTTGCCCGACGCGCTGCGTGACGGCAATCCGCTGAACGTGCCGCGGAGCATCGACGGGGGCCTCGGCATGCGGGCATGACCGCATGCGTTGCCGGTCACGCGGAATGCATTCGCGGCACGGCCGCGCGGCGCAGGCTTTCATCTGACGATTCGATGCGCGCAACCGGCGGCCGTCGCCCGGACGCGTGCGTTCGTGCGACTTGTGCCAATTGCGTCCGCGAGCGTTTTATGGTCTCGTTTCACGATCTCGCATCGGCTCGAAAAAGGACAGTCGAATGCAGCCGGGGAATAAGGACGGGGAGCCATCGATCAGAGGAATCGGCGCGCGTCGGCGTGTGCGCCGTGTCTTGCGTCGGCTGTTCGTCGTCGTGGCGCTGGGCGCGTTCTGCGTGCCGGCGCTGGCAGCGTCCGCGGCGTCGGCCGGCATGGCCGCCGACAGCATACTGCGTGTGCTCGCGTGGCCCGGCTATGCGGACCAGGATGTGGTCGATGCATTCGAGACGCAATTTCATGTGCATGTGGAAGTCACGTTCGTCGATTCCGACGAGGCGCTCTGGACGCATCTGCACAGTGCGTCTCCGCCGCCGTACGACGTGCTCGCGGCCAACACGGCGGAGATCCAGCGTTATGCGCGTGAAGGCCTGCTCGCGCCGATCGACCTGTCGCGTATCCCGAACCGCCGGCGGCAACTGCCTAATTTCCGGCATGTCGCGGCGATCGGCGGCCTCGTGTACGACGGCCTGACGTACGGGATTCCGTTCACGTATTCGTCGATGGGCCTCATCTACGATCGCAAGCAGGTAGCGGACACGCCGCGCTCGATGCTTGAATTGTGGAATCCCCGCTACCGCGGCAGGGTGCTCGACTTCAACAGCGCGCAGCACAACTTCTCGTTCACCGCGCTCGCGCTCGGCTATCCCGATCCGTTCCGCCTGTCGCACGCGCAGACGCTGACCGTCGCGCACAAGCTCATCGACCTGCGTCGCAATCTGCTTACGTATTACACGCTTCCCGAAGAGGCGACCGCGCTGTTCGTCCAGCATCACGCGGCATTGATGTTCGGCAACTACGGTACGCAGCAGGTCGAACTGCTGCGTCGCGCCGGCGTGGATGTCGGCTACGTGATTCCGGACGAGGGCGCGCTCGCGTGGCTCGACTGCTGGGCCGTCACACGCGGTGCGGAGCGTCGCGAACTCGCGTTCGCGTGGATCAACTACATGCTCGAACCGGCGATCGGCGCGTTGCTGACCGAACGCCAGGGGCTCGCGAACACGCTCGAACCGCCCCCCGGTCTCGCGGCCGGGCATCCGCATCTCGTGTGGATTCAGCCGGTCGAGGACATCGCGCGGCGCGAGTCGCTGTGGAGCCGCATCGTGTCGGGCGATCGCCCGGAGCGATTCGAAAAATGATCCGGCTCGGGCTCACGTCGAAATTGTCCGTGCTGTTCGCGTGCATCGGCGTGATCGCGTCCGGCACGACAGGCTACTACGCGTATCGCGCGAACCGGACGATGCTCGTGGACGAAGCGCAGCACAGCCTGCTGATGTCGACGCAACTGCTCGGGCAACGTTTCACGACGGCACTGGCCGACGTCGCCGACGACGCGCTCGTGCTTGCGCAGTTGCCGTCGTCGCCGCTCGTCGCGCGCGACGAAAACGCGGATCGCGGGCCGCGCACGCGGCTCGAGCAGGTGTACTACAGCTTCATGAGGAACCACCCCGAATACCTGCGGATCCGCCTGATAGCGAGCGGACATTTCGGGCTGGAGCGCATCCGCGTCGATCGCGACACGCGCGGCGTCGTCGTGTTGCCCGAAAGCGCGTTCCAGGAGAAGGGGCAGTTTTCCTACGTGTTCGATACGCTCGCGACCGCACCCGGTCATATCTACCTGTCGCCGATCGTCATCAATCACGAGACCGGTTCGCATGCGGCCGAAGGGCTGCCGATCCTGCGCGTGGGAACGCCGGTCGTCGATAGGTCCGGCCGGATCGTCGGTGCGCTGATCGTCGACGTCGCGTTGTCGCGCATGTTCGACCGGCTCGAGCGCGATTTGCCGCAGGACTACGCGGTGTATCTCGCGAACGAATGGGGCGATTTCCTCGTGCATCCCGATCCGTCGCAGACGTTCGGCTTCGATCGCGGGCGGCGCGTGCTGATGCAGGACAGCTTTGGCGTGACGCGCACGCTGTTTGCCGGCCTGGACACGCACGTGACGCTCAACGGCCTCCGGCAGCCCGACGAGGCGCCGGGCCAGATGTTTGCGTTCGTGCGCACGCCGTTCGGCAAAAACGAGGGCAATCGCTTCGTCGTGCTCGGGATGGCGCGTCCGCTCGCCGACGTGCTGACGCCGGCCGGGATCCTCGGCGACAGGATCATCCGGATGGTGCTCATCTCCAGCGTGATGGCGGTGATCCTGGCGATCCTGTTCGCGCGCGCGATCACGCGGCCGCTGCAGATGCTCGCGCGCGTCGCGACGCACGTGTTCGACGATCCGGCCGCCGAACGGCTGCCCGTTGCGCGGTCGGACGAGATCGGCGTGCTCGCACGCTGTTTCGACAGCATGCGTGTCGAGATCCGCACGCAGGTCGCGATGCTGCGCGCGAAGCAGCAGGAACTCACGCACCTCGCCGGCCACGATCCGCTGACGGCGCTGCCCAATCGGCTGCTCTTCATGGAGCATCTCGACGCGGCGATCCGGCATGCGGCCGCGGTGCGGCAGGGGCTGGCCGTGATGTTCGTCGACCTCGACCGCTTCAAGCAGATCAACGATCAGCACGGACACGCGGCCGGCGACCGGGCGCTCGTCGCCGTCGCGAAACGGCTGAGCCAGGTGCTGCGCAGCGGCGACATGGCCGCGCGGCTTGGCGGCGACGAATTCATCGTGCTGATTTCCGATGTGCGCTCGTCCGCGGCGATCGGCGATATCGCGTCGCGCATCCAGCTCGTGATGGCCGAGGAGCTCGAATTCGGCGACCGGCACGTGGCCGTCGGCGCAAGCATCGGCGTCAGCGAGTATCCGGCCGACGGCGCATCGGCCGAGGAACTGCTCGTCAAGGCCGATGCGGCGATGTATGCGGCGAAGGCATCCGCACAACGCGCGTGCGTGCGTTATCAGGAGCTGTTGGGTGGCAGGCTCGGCACGGAATCGGACGGCCGGATTGCATCCGGCGGCGCCGGCTGACGGAGTTGGCGGCTGACGGTTGCGCCGGCCGGCGGCGCAAACGCGACGAGCCCGTCGCGGGACGGGCTCGTCGATGGGCGCGAGCCGCGCGCGACACGCGCGGCGGCGGCAGGCTTAGTGGCCGAAGTAGACCGAGTCGCGGGCGTTCTGCACCTTGACGGCAGGCGCGCCGCCCCGGACGACCGGGGCCGGCTGCGCGCCGTAGCCGGTGGCGTCTGCGCCATGCACGCGGTCTTGCGCAGCCTGGATGTCGGCCGGGTAGTACGGGCTCGACTGGCTCGGCTTGTAGCCGGCGTTTTCGAGCTGGACGAGTTCGTTGCGCACCTGGGCGCGAGTCACGGTGCTTTGCGCGAATGCGCCGAACGAGGCGGACAGGGCAACAGCGGCGACGACTGCGGAAACGAGCGATTTCATGATGACCTCCGATGTTTTATTGACTTCGCCGTCGACACCATGTCGTAAGCGATTGATTACATCGTAGGCTTCGGTGGACCTAGGGTAAACGTGCATTCCAGCGAAAGATCATTGCGGGCGAGGCAACAATATCAGGATAAGCTCGGTCTGGCCCCAGTCGCTATTGCGGGATCTGCAAGCGAAGGGCGGGAAGGCGGCGATCCGCCGTGCACGGGCGGACGCCCGGCGGCGGGGCGCCGGTAAACGGGGCGGGACCGGGGGTTGGCGCGGGATCAGACGCCGTCGGCGTCGTCGATTTCCTTGCGCTCGCGGCGTTCCTCGTTGCCGCGGCGCGCGCGCAGGCGCTGGCGCGACAGGACTGCGATCACCTGCTGGGTCGGCGCGCCGGACGGCAATTCGTTGCGGATGCGATCGGGCACCATCGGCAGGCCCGCACGCTGCCGGCGCAGTGCCTTCGCGATCGCACGGCGGCATTCGTCCCCGTGGCAATCCCATTCATCGCGGATTCTCTGGCAATAACGGCATTGTTCCATCCGGACAGTCTAACGCGTCTTGGGGAACGTGGCGGGGAGCGAGGGCGGAGGGGCTGGGATAACAGGGGCGGCGCGCTCGGGGAAGCGCGCCGGCGAACGTCGTGGCGAAAACTTCGTCGTGCTCACGTTACTTGAGCGACCAGATCCCCCAGATGGCAATCAGCAAACCGAGACCGAACCCGCAGCCCAGCAACACCCATGTGTCCATTTCGCGCCTTTGAAGAACGTGCCGTCGCCGACGGGGTGTCGGCCGGCAAGCAGCAATGTCGATACCGGACGCCGGCCCGTTCTCTCGGAGTCGGGCGCGGTGCGTCAGGTCCGCGAATACTACGCTTCGGAGCTTTCAGAACGCATGCGCGATTTCTTGCAGTCGGGGAGCAGGGGCGGCGTCGCCGGCGTCATTTCTTGCCGGCGTGCCCGTTGTCCATCTGCGCGGCGGGCGGTGCCGCGTGCCGGAAGATGCCGGACTTCCAGATCATCTGTGACGCGGCGACCAGCACGAACAACAGCACGACGGTCCGGAAGATACGCGGCGACATCCGGTCCCGCAGGGGCCGAACGAGCCACATGCCGGCGATGGCCGGCAGGCTGGCCATCGCGGAAACCGCGAGGTCGGCGCCGCTCGCGTGCGTGACACCGCCGAATGTCGTGATCAGCGTGACGATCGACACCACGAGGATGATCGCGATCTGCTTCGTGAAGGCCCGGCCGGTCGCGCCGGACGAAATCAGGTAGGTGGCGAGCAGCGGCCCCGGTACCGACGCGATACTCTCCATCAGCGCCGCGCCGAACCCGAGCGCGAATCCGACGGGCTTCTGCCACGCGGGCGGCAGGTTGAGCTTCGGCGCGCTCAGCATCAGCGTCGCGGCGACGATCAGCAGCGCGCCCGACGCGGCCTGCGCGTGCCCGGCGTTCAGCGAAAGGAGGATGGCGACCCCGACGACGTTGCCGATCACGGTACCCACGATCGGCGCGGCGATCTTGCGGGCGGTGGCCAGCACTTCGCCGCCTTCGAGCGCTTGAGGGATGTTGCCGAGAATGATCGGCATGGACAGCAGCAGCACCGCATGCCGGATCGGCAGGAACTGGCTGAGGATCGGCATCGCGACCAGCGGCACGCCGATGCCGGTGATCCCCTTGACCATGCCGCCGAGCAGCAGCGCGACGGCGATGCCGGCGAGATCGAGCAGCGCAAGCCCGTGCAGGCTGGAAACCAGCACACCTTCAGTCAGATCGAGATGGGTCATCGGAAGCGGGTCGAGACATAACCGGCGGCGGGCGCGATCGAGCGCACTCGCTGCCGGCGCGTGCGGCTCGGCACGCAGTTGTTGTCGGGTTGGGAGTCGAACCGGTCGCCCGGTTGCTGCGGTCCGGCCGTCGGTCTACGCCAGCCGGACCGCAGCAGACGCGCACCCCTTCGACAGCACGAACACGGTTCGAGGCTGAATCTTACCCGAGCGCGGCGCGGGGCATCGGCGAGCGCCACCTGTCGTTGCCGCCGTTCAATACAATTCGATTCATGATGTGCAACCCTGTCATGTGAAAAATGCATGCATCGAAACGAGGAGGCGAGATGACGCTTGCGCAGTTGCAGGCACTGGCGGCCGTGGTCGAACTCGGCTCGCTGACGGCCGCGGCCGAACGGCTCAGCCGCAGCCAGTCCGCGATCAGCCACGCGCTGACCGAACTGGAAGAGCTCACCGAGGTCAAGCTGCTGTTGCGCGACCGGCAGCCGGTCGTATTGACTGCCGCGGGCGAACGCCTGTGGCCGTACGTGCAGAACGTCGTGCGCGAAGCGCAGACGCTGCGCCAGCAGTTCAGCCTGTCGCGCGGCAAGCTCGAAGGGCGGCTGGTGGTTGCGTCGTTGCCGAGCGTATCGCTGGCGTTCGTCGTGCCTGCGCTGGAGACGCTGAAAGAGCGGCATCCGGGCGTGACGGCAGTGCTGCTCGAAGGCACGGACGCGGAAGTCGAAGGGTGGATCGACGACGGGACGGCCGACATCGGCGTGGTGGCGGGCACCAAGACGTTCGCGCACGACTTGCCGTTGCTCGACGAGGATTTCGTCGCGGTGGCTGCGCACGACACGTTCGACGGCCGCAAGAGCGTGTCGGCCAAGGTGTTGTCGGCGGCGCCATTCATTTTCTCGAAAGCCGGGTGCGGGCCGGTCATCGCGGATTACTTCGCCCGCAACGGTGCGGCACTGCGCGCCGGGTTCAACGTGGTCGAGATGCGGACGATCCTGTCGATGGCGGAGGCGGGAATGGGCGTGTCGATCGTTCCGCGCATCACGCTGACCTACACGCGATTCGGCGGACGGGTGCTGGAGCTGTCGCCCAGGCTGCGCCGTTCGGTGCGCCTGGCGTGGAATGCGACCGGCAACGCGGTCGCCGACGAGTTCGTGAAGCTGGTCGACGCGCAGCGCGCCAAGGCAGGCAAGGCGGCCCGGACGCGGGCGAACAAGGGCAAGTAATGGGGGGCGCGGCGCGATGAAGCGCGCTCATGCGGTACTTGCAGTTTATTCATGCCGACGCATATCGACATGCAATACATTGCTGGATACACGCCACTGATTCCATTGCCTCGAAGGATATCGCCATGCCGGCATTGCCCGCCCTGATTGCATTCGGACTCTTGTCGCTCGGCATGGTGCTGACGCCCGGCCCGAACATGATCTACCTGATCTCGCGCTCGATCTGCCAGGGCCGCCGCGCGGGGCTGGTGTCGCTCGGCGGCGTGGCGCTGGGGTTCGTGTTCTACATGTTCTGCGCAGCGTTCGGCATTACCGCGCTGGTGCTGACCGTGCCGTATGCGTACGACGCGTTGCGCTTTTGCGGCGCGCTGTATCTGTTGTATCTCGCGTGGAATGCACTCAAACCGGGCGGTCGCTCGGCGTTCCAGGTCCGGCAATTGCCGCACGACAGCGGTGCGAGACTATTCGCGATGGGCTTCGTGACGAATCTCGCGAACCCGAAGATCGCGGTGATGTATCTGTCGCTGCTGCCGCAGTTCATTTCACCGGGGCATGGCAGCGTGCTGACGCAATCGCTCGCACTGGGCTGCGTGCAGATCGCGGTCAGCGTCTGCGTCAACGCGCTGATCGCGTGCATGGCCGGTGCGATCGCGGGGTTTCTTGCCGGACGGCCGATGTGGGCATTGGCTCAGCGCTGGCTGATGGGGACGGTACTGGCCGGATTGGCCGTACGCATCGCGTTGGAATCGCGAAGCTAGACGAGTGCGCTTGGGTGCTGACGGAGTCGAACGGCGGTCGTTGCAGGTATCGAGTCCGACAAAACCAATAGCCGGGGGCCCGGCCTTGAGTCGTTCAAAACTTGCATTTTCCGCCGCTGTCGCGGTCTTCGCGACGCTCGCCGGCATCGCGCATGCCGAGGTGTCGTACGTCTACGCGTCGGAGGTCGCGTGCTGCAAGCCCGTCGCGACGTGCGAAATAGCGGACCCGGGCGATGCCTGCCGCGCGAGGCGGAGCGGGGCGTGCATGCGCCCCCGGTCGTCCGCCACGCCCTCACGCGCGGCGGGCGACCGGCGCATCAATGCCCACGCCGCTTCTTGCTCAGCTCGATCGTCTCGAACAGCTCGTATTGCGCGGTCGGTTGCTGATCCGCGCCCGGCGCGTGGTAGTAGCGCATCGTGATCGTCGTCTGGCCACCCGGCTTGCCCGGATCGTGGTCGAACACGGCAATGCCGTACCCCGTGCCGGTATCGCGGCGCGCGGACCAGATCGCGTCCTCGAGCGCATCGGCGCCCTGGCGCACGAACGTGTTCGCGGCTGTGCCCGGCACCGGCCGGTTCGGCTTCGTGAAGATCTTCGCCTGTGCGAAACCCGTCGCCGGATTCTCGCCGTACACGTCGAGCGGCGCACTGGTGCCGCCGCCGCCGAGGATCAGGTGGATCGTGCCGTGGCTCGTGTCGAACGTCGTGCGCGCCGGATCGGCCGTGCCGACCGGACGCGGCTGCAGCGTCTCGACGACTTCGCCGGTCGACGCGTCGACGCCCGCGCGGTGATTGCAGCCGCGCACCGGGTAGCTGCGCTCGTAGTCGTGATCGTGGCCGCACAGCACGAGATCGACGCCGTAGCGATCGAACAGCGGCAGCCATGCCTCGCGGATGCCCTTGTCCGATCCGTTGCCCGTCTTCGACGAACTCAGCGCGTCCTGGTGCATCTGCACGACGATCCAGTCGATGTCGTCGTCGTGCGACGCGTGACGCAGCGTGTGCTCGAGCCAGCGCGTCTGTTCGCCGTTGCTGTAGCCGCGCACGTAGAACGACGTGCCCGGCGCGATCGGCGGGCGGCCGGTGCTCGCGGCCGGCACGAGCGGATCCGGGCCGCCGACGAACGCGGCCGCGTCCTGATACACGACGTCGTCGGCGTCGAGCGAGATGAACAGCACCGAGCTCACGCGGAAGCTGTACCAGCGGCCGGGAAAGCGCGTGCCGTTCTCCGGCAGGGTGTAGCGCGCGAGATACGAGTCGAGGCCTTGCGGGCCGTTGTTGAATTCGATCTCGTGATTGCCGGGGCACGGCATCCACGGACGATTCGCAGCCGAGGTCTGGTTGTTGTTGCCGAAGTCGCGCCACACCTCGGGCTGATGCGCGGGGTTCAGGTTCGCGTAGCAGAGGTCGCCGTTCAGCAGGTGGAACAGCGGCTGGAACTGCTCGACGGCCTGCACCGCGAAGCGGCTTTGCGGCGACGACAGCACCCATGCGCCATTCGGCGTCGCGAGGTCGCCGTAGCTCGTGAAGCGGAACGGCGCGCGGCCGCGCGGCGCGGTCGTGAAGGTCGCGGAGAACGGCTGTGCGGCGTTGCTGTCGTTGTCGGCCGTCAGCTCGTAGCGGTAGCGCGTGTCCGGCTTCAGTCCGTGCACGCGGGCGTGATACGTGAACACGGTCTCGCCGTTCAGGCCATCGGTGTAGATACGCTGCACGCCGTGCACGGTGCGTGCCGCCTCGCCGTCGGCGACGATGCGCGCGCGTGGATTGACGGCCGGCGCGAGCGACACCCACGAGATCGCGACTTCGGACGTCGGGTCGCTACCCCACGTCAGGTGAACCTGCTCGGGCGTGCCGTCCGGGCTCGACGCGGCGGCACGGGCGGCCGCAAGCCCGCCCGCGGCGGTGGCGAGGCTCGATACGCCGGCCAGTTTCAGGAAGCCGCGACGCGATACGGAAGCGGCCGGCTCGTTCGGCTCGGCGGAGAAGTTGTCCGGGTTCGACATGATCGTATTTTCGTTGATTGGGACGCGAGATGAGGAACCGCCCGGCCGGCGCATGCGCGGCCGGGGCGTGGGCCGGAAACGAGCGGGATCCCGGTGACACGCATTGTCGAAGGGCTGTTTTGCCGGGTTGTGACAGACGGCAAACAACGTATCGCTCGCCTGCATCGGTGCTTTCGTCGCGGCGGAAATATATTTGCCGATGGCGCGACGGATTTCGTCCGCACGCGTCGTTCAAGGAAATGAACAGCTGCTTCCGGCTGAGCCGACGCTTCGGAGTCTTTCATGAAACTTTCCGCATCATTGCGATTAGCTGCCGGCTGCGCAGCGGCGCTGGCGACGTCCGCCGTATTCGCACAGGCCGTTATCGTCGCGCCGGTCGCACCGCCGCCGGCGCGCGTCGAAGTCGTGCCGGCGCCGCGTGCGGGCTATGTGTGGGATCACGGCCACTGGCGCTGGCGGCAGGGCCGCTACGTGTGGGTCCCCGGACACTGGCAGACGGTTCGCGTGGGCTATCGCTGGGTGCCCGGACACTGGGCTCCGCGTGGCCCCGGTTGGCGCTGGGTGCCGGGCCACTGGGCGTGATGCACACGGTGTCGCGCGGCGCGCAGCGCCGGCGCGGCGGAATTTCGTCCAGACGCCATGAGTCGAACCATGCCTTTCCGAACCATCGTGATACTGGCGGCCGCGGTCATCGTGCTGGCCGGCTGCGTCGTGGTGCCGGCGCGTCCCGCCTATTACCGGCCCGCGCCGGTCGTCGTATATTGATCGCGCCGGCCGGCTGCCGCAGGTCGCGGCGCCCGGCGAGCGATCGACAGGATCGGTATGCGGTTCGAGCCGGATGTCGATGAAGCCGACAGTGCCGACATCGGGCGCGGCGCACCACACGCCGCCGAACCGTCGGCGTGGCGCCCGGCGGCGCCGGCCCGACGCATGCAAGGAGAGCACGACGATGAGCTTCATCCGGACGGCGGGCGCACCCGCCGGTACAGTGCGGCGCATGCGCGGCACACGGCGGAGCAACCTGCGTTGAGCGACGGCGATCCGGACGCGGAACTCGTCGCACGGGTCGGCGCGCGCGACGCGTCGGCCGTGCGCGTGCTCGTCGCCCGCAAGCTGCCGCGACTGCTCGCGCTGGCGACCCGCATGCTCGGCGACCGCAACGAAGCGGAGGACGTCGCGCAGGAAACCTTCCTGCGGATCTGGAATCACGCGCCGCGCTGGCGGGAAGGCGAGGCGCGCTTCGACACGTGGCTGCATCGCGTCGTGCTGAACCTCTGCTACGACCGCTTGCGCGGGCGGCGCGAGGAGCCGGTCGACACGCTGCCCGAGGTGCCCGACACGCAACCCGGGCCGGCCGCGCACGCGGAGCTGCGCTCGCGCGACGCGCGCGTGCGTGACGCGCTCGCCGCGTTGCCGCCGAGGCAGCGGGAGGCGCTCGTGCTCCAGTACTATCAGGAAATGTCGAACATCGAAGCGGCCAACCTGATGGGCATCACCGTCGATGCGCTGGAAAGCCTGCTCGCGCGCGCGAGACGCAACCTGCGTGCGCAACTGGCCGGCGACCCACCTAGCGAGGAAAAGCGATGACACCCGAACGATTCCGTACCATCGTCGCCGCGTATGGCTCGGATGCGCGGCGCTGGCCGCAGGACGAACGTGCGGCGGCCGAAGCGTGGGCCCAGGCGCATCCGCGCGACGCACTGGAGGCGCTCGACGATGCGGCCGACCTCGATGCGTGGCTCGCGCAAGACACGGTTGCGCCGCCCGCGCCGGCGCTGGTCGAACGCATCGTCGCGACGGCGCCCGCGCCGCAACGCGCGCGGCGGCGCGGCAATGTGTGGTGGTCGGGCGCGGCGTTCGCGGGCGTCGGGCTGGCCGGTGCGCTGGCGGGCGCGGTGGCCGTGTCGATGCTGATGCTCGGCAGCGCGCCGATCGCGCAGCACGAACCCGGCTACCTGACGACGACGTTCGGCGGCCCGAGCATCGACGGAGGCGACGAGTGAGCGAACGCGGCTGGAAGTACATCCTCGTCGGCTCCGTCGTGCTGAACGTGTTCATGCTCGGCGCGATCGGCGGCGGCGCGTATCAGTGGTTCTCGACGCATCGCGGCCTGCATGTGGCCGGCATGCCTGCGCAGCACACCGCGCTGCGTTTCGCCGCGGACGAATTGACCGACGCGCGTCGGCGGGAATTTGCCGCGGCGCTGAAGGCGGCGCGCAAGGACGGTCGGGATTTCGCGCGCGAGGGGCGCGATGGCCGGATCACCGTGCTGGATTTGCTGGCTGCGCCGCAGCTCGATCGCGCGGCGATCGATGCCGCGCTCGATCGTACGCGTGCGGCCGATACCGCGTTGCGCGGGCAGGTCGAGCGCAGTGTCGTCGATTTCGCGGCGACGCTGACACCGGACGAGCGCGCGAAGTTCGTCGACGGGTTGCGACGTAGCGGAAACTGGCGGCTGCCGGCGAAATTGCAGAAGAAGCCGGACGAAGCGGGGAGCCCGTAAGCATGGCGACATGCGATCGGGTTCGGCTCGCGTCGTCGATTCCCGATATCGCATGCGCAGATCACTGACGGAAAACCTTCGGCGGCGAACTTCCGCGAAGCGTCGCCACGAACGTGCGATCCCGTTACGGATACGACATGCTCAACGCGCAAGCATCCACGCCGAGATCGCATCGACGATGCTGCCCTCCACGCCATTGAAGCCGTGATAGGCGAACGCCTCGCACGGATCGCCGCGCGACGTGCCGCCCGACACGATCATCAAATCGGCTTTCGGCGACTGGTCCAGTTTCTTCATCAGCGTATCCGTCTCGGACACCGGGCAAAACTTGCAGCCGTCTTTTTCATGGTGCACGACGAGCACCGGAATCCTGAGGCTCGCGAGATCCATGTTCGTGACCGGGTCGCCGCCGCGGTTGTCGCGCAGGATCGTCGAGGTCAGCACGATGCCGTCGGGCCCGCCGCCGCCGGCCAGCGCGATCGCAATGGCCGCAACGGATTGCGTGCCGCGGCTCGTTCCCACGAGCCAGACCGGTATGTGCAACTGCGTCTTCAACCATGCGATCACGGCGCGCGCATCGTCGGCGTGCTCGCGCGAGAGACGAAAGCCGTTGAGGTAGGGCGCGGATTGCCGGTCGCTCGGTGCGTCGATGACCGCCACGGCAATGCCTTTATCGACGAACATCGTTCTGGTGCGGACCAGGAAATTGCCTTCTCCCCATCCGAATCTTCCCGACGGGTCCAACTGCAGTCCACCGTGTCCGCCGGCATAGAGAATCGCCGCTATTTTCGGCGTTTGCGGTGCGATGAAGAGAAACCGTTGCGTGACGCCGGGGCGCGTCGGAATGTCGACGACCCTGGGCGCATTTTGTGCGTGAGCCGCATGGCCGTGCAGCGTCAACGCGATGGCGAGCAGCCACGCGCACGTCCAGAACGACGGTGCGCGTCGGCGAGTCGAGCCATGAAATGGTGCGCAAGGATGCGTCATCGTCGTGGCGGCCACCGCATTGCGCCGTCGCTCGACGGTGCGCGGCGACGTCTCCTCGTCAAGGTCATGCCGCGACTTCAACACGATGCGCGGCGTTCAATGCGATTCGACAAACTGAATCGGTCTCCGGTTGTGCCGATTCATTGCTTCGGAGCGAGGCGACGAAACCCGCGTGACGCGCGGACGGCACATTCCTTTGAGTCTAGATGGCTTTGCGGGAAGGGCAAGCGGGCGACAGGCTCATGGCGCTCGCCTTTGTGGGTGAACGAGAGTGACCGCCGGTTGATCGGGAGCGGAAACGGACAGATAGAACAAAATCGGCATCGCGACGGTGGATCGCAAGATCATGCTTCGCGATCCCTGGCAATCCGCGCAGTGCATGGCCCGGAGAATTTTTGTCATCGTTTGAAAGCAAACGGAAAGGCATGCGCTCGCGGCGCAACGAAGAAAAAATATCGAGCCGTCCGGCGACGGATTTCCCGCCACCGTCCGTTAAACACGGGTACGCATCGCGAGAACCCCGTCATGGACCACCCGAACGACATCTCACCGGCCGCCATTGCGCTGAACCGCTTCGGTCTCGGCGCGCGGGCCGACGAAGCGCCGCCCGCGGATCCGAAGGCGGCGCTGGTCGCCCAGCTCGACCGTTACGACGCACGGCCTGCCGCGTGGGCCGGCGAGCCTGACGCGGTGGCGCTCGCGACGCGCTTCGCGGAGGCACGCAACGCGATGACGAGCGACGACGCGGCGGCCAGGCGCGCGACCGCGCAGTCGATCCGTCGCGACGGCTACGACGCGTATCGCAGCGCCGTCGCCGCGCGGCTGAACAGTGCGCTGAACACACCGGCGCCGTTCGTCGAGCGTCTCGTGCATTTCTGGGCGAACCATTTCGCGGTGTCGGTCGACAAGGGGCAGGTCGCCGCATACGCGGGGGCATTCGAGCGCGATGCGATCCGTCCGCACGTGCTCGGCCGCTTCGAGGACATGCTCGTCGCCGTCGTGCAGCATCCCGCGATGCAGCTGTTCCTCGACCAGGCGCGCTCGGTCGGCCCCGACAGCCCGGCCGCGCTGCGCGCCGACGCCCGCAATCCCGCGGCGCGGCGCGGCCTGAACGAAAACCTCGCGCGCGAAATCATGGAGCTGCATACGCTCGGCGTACGCACCGGCTATACGCAAGCGGACGTGACGGAATTCGCACGCGCGCTGACGGGCTGGAGCATCGCGGGCGGTCGCGGGCCGCAGCCCGGCGATGCGGCGCCCGGCGCGTTCGTATTCCGCTCGAAGCTGCACGAACCGGGCGCACGCACGGTGATGGGGCGCACTTACGACCAGCCGGGCGAAGCGCAGGGCCGCGCGATTCTGGCCGACCTTGCGCTTGCGCCCGCGACGAGCCGGCATATCGCGTTCCAGCTCGCCCGTCATTTCGTCACCGACAATCCGCCGCCCGCGCTGACCGACCGGCTCGCACGCGCATTCGACGCGAGCGGCGGCGACCTGCCGACCGTCTATCGCGCGCTCGTCGATGCGCCCGACGCGTGGGCGCCGGTGAACCGCAAGTTCAAGACGCCGTGGGAGTGGGCCGTGTCGTCGCTGCGGGGGCTCGGCTGGCGCGACACGGGCGGCCTGAAGGCCGCGCCGTTGCTCGCGCAACTCGGCCAGCCAGTGTGGCGGCCCGGGTCGCCGGCCGGCTACGACGACGTCGCCGCGAGCTGGGCCGCGCCCGATGCGCTGGTGCGCCGCGTCGAAATCGCGCAGCGGCTCGCCGCGCGCACCGGCGACCGGCTCGATCCGCGCACGCTCGGCAATACGCTGCTGGCCGGCTCGCTGAGCGCACCGACGGCAACCGCGCTGTCGCGCGCCGAAAGCGCGACCACGGCGCTTGCGCTGCTGCTCGTGTCGCCCGACTTTCAACGGAGATGAACATGGCCCGATCCTTTACCCGTCGGCATTTCCTGAGCGTTGCCGCCGCCGGCGCAGGCGCGTTCCTCGTCGCGCCGCGCATCGTGTTCGCGAACGTCGACACCGACCGGCGCTTCGTGTTCGTGATCCAGCGCGGCGCGGCCGACGGGCTGAACATCGTCGTGCCGTATGCGGAACCCGCGTATGCGTCGCTGCGCGGCCCGCTCGCGATCGACGCTTCGGCCGCGACACGCGTCGACGGCACGTTCGCGCTGCATCCGTCGCTGGTGCGGACCGCGCAGTTGTATCGCGACAGGCAGGCCTTGTTCGTCCACGCGATCGCGTCGCCGTATCGGGACCGCTCGCATTTCGACGGACAGAACGTGCTCGAGACGGGCGGGCGGGCGCCGTACCAGGTGAAAGACGGCTGGTTGAACCGGCTTGCCGCGATGTTGCCGAGGACGCGCGACAGCGCGATCGCGTTCGCGCCGACCGTGCCGCTCGCGTTGCGCGGCAGCGTGCAGGCCACGTCGTATGCGGCGTCGGGATTGCCGGCCGCGCCGGACGATCTGCTCGCACGCGTGTCGGCGCTCTACGAGGCCGACGCGCAGCTCGGGCCGCTGTGGCAATCGGCGATGGCCGCGCGCGGCCTCGCGGGCGATGCGCATGCGCGTCAGGACCCGGCCGGCGTCGGCAAGCTCGCGGCGACGTTTCTTGCACGCGACGACGGCCCGCGGATCGCGATGATCGAGACGGGCGGGTGGGACACGCACAGCGCGCAGAACGCGCGGCTCGCGAATCAGCTGAAGGCGCTCGACACGATGCTCGCCGCGTTGCGCGACGGCCTCGGCCCGGCGTGGCAGCAGACGACGGTGCTGGTGGCAACCGAGTTCGGCCGCACGGCCGCCGTGAACGGCACGGGCGGCACCGATCACGGGCAGGCGTCGGTCGCGATGCTGGCGGGCGGGGCGGTCGCGGGCGGCCGCGTGATCGCCGACTGGCCCGGCTTGCGGCCGGCCGACCTGTACGAAGGGCGCGACCTGAAGCCGACCGCGTCACTCGACGCACTGATCGCCGGTGCGGCTGCCGAAAGCCTGCGGCTCGACCCCGACCGTACCGCCGCTGCATTGTTCGCCGAAAGCGGCACGACGCGGCCGATGACGGGCCTCGTTCACGCCATGGCGTGATGCGCGGCATCCGGCATGCCGGTGTCGACATCCACCAACCGATAACACGACAGGGAGAATCGAAGATGAAGATCCGATCCATATCGCTTGCCGTCCTGGTGACCGCGAGCGCGGCGCTGATGTCCGCATGCGTGGTCGAACCCGCGCGGCCGCCGCAGCCCGCGCCGGTCGCCGAGGCGGCGCCGCCGCCGCCGGCGCCCGGCTATCGCTGGGCGAAGGGGCATTACCGCTGGGCCGGCAACCACTGGGCGTGGGTGCCCGGGCATTGGGTCGCAGTGTATTGAGTGGCCGTGTATTGAGCGCATGCAATATGCCGCGCATGTGACGGCACGGGAGAACGGAAGCGGGCTCGCGTATTGAACTGCGATGCGCGTTGCCCTAAGCTGCGCGATCCGGCGGCGGGCATTTCCGTTCGTCCGTCACGGCGAGCCGCCGTCCGATGCACGATCGTCTTCGGACGGTTCGCCGCCGTTTTCTTCCAGACGATACCCACATGAAGGCATGGCTTCTTGCGCTGGCCCTCGCGGCCGGCATGACCGGCGCGCAGGCCGCGTCGTTCGATTGCGCGAAAGCGTCCACGTTCGTCGAACGCGAAATCTGCGGCAATCCGGCGTTGTCGCGGCTCGACGATGCGCTCAACAAGGATTACCAGGACGTCGTGTACGACTTCGGCAACCGGCCGACCGAGGATCCGCCCGAGTATCGCCAGTTCATCGCGAGCCAGAGGGCGTGGCTGAAAGCGCGCAACCGCTGCACCACCACGCAGTGTCTGACCGACAGTTACCGGAAACGCATCGACGTGCTGTGCGGCACGATCGACGTGCCGGCGGAACGCGATCGCGCGAAGTGCCGCAGCAACGACGGGCTGGGCGGGTTGGAACTGCAGCACTGAGCACCGTCGGCAAGCATCGCGCACGGCCAATGACCGGCTACCAGTCGATCCGGTGCTTCTCGTCGGTTTCGCGGTGCCGCCAGTCGTCGTCGGCATGCAGATACTGGCTGGTCGTCGTCAGCGACACGTGCCCGAGGTTGTCGCGCACGAGCCGCAGGTCGACGCGGCCGTCGGCCATGTGCGAGCCCGCGCTGTGGCGCAGCCAGTGCGCGGACGCCTGTTCGAGCACGCGCGCCTGTTCCTCGCCGGCTTCACCGTGCGCACGCAGCCGGTCGGCGGCGAACCGGAACACCTGCTTCACGATCCGGTGCAGCGCCGCGCGCGTGAGCGGCTTGCGCGTGCGACCGACCGGCAGCACGAGCGGCGTGGGCTCGCCGTGCGCGGGCAGCGCCGGCAGGCCGTGCGCGCGCCGGTAGCGCGCAAGCTCGGCCATCATCTCGGCCGTGGCCGGCACGAGCCGCTGCCGGCCGCCTTTGCCGGTCACGTCGAGCCACCAGCGATCGCGCCCGTTCGCGTCGCGTCGCGCGAAGAAATGCCCCATCGTCGTGTCGGCCGCTTCGGTGATGCGCAGCCCGCCGAGATACAGCAGCGTGAACACCCAGCGTGCGCGATCCGCATGAAAGGCGGCGCGCGCTTCGTCGCGCGGCATCGCGGCGATCGCATCCTTGACCGCCTGCCACAGCGGCGCGCCGAGATGGCGCGTGACGCGCGGCGCCGGCCGTCGTTGCCGCTGCCGCGACAGCGCGAGCGGATTGCCGGCCAGATAGCCGGCCTGCACGAGCCACGAGAACATCACGTTCAGGATCACCATCGCCTGCCGCTGGCTGGCCGCCGACAGCGGCCCGTAGAACGGCCGCCAGCGCGGGTCGCCGCGCGGATGCTTGCGGCCGCCGTTCGCGCACCACACGTCGGCGGGCGCCGGCGCGAGCAGGAACTGCCGGTATACGACGAGATCCTCGTGCGTGAGCGACGACAGCGGCTTGCCGCACCCAATCACGGCCCACAGCAGCAGGCGCTCGGCTTCCTTGCGATAGTTCTGGAACGTGGTGGGCGTATCGACGAAGCGCGCGAGCCACGCGCGCACCGCGTCGAGATCGTTGGTCGCCGCGATCTGCGGATGCGCGCTCGTCGAGCGGTTCGTGCCCGCGCGTCCGTCGAGCGCGGCCGGCACGGTCAGCGTATCGATGGGCAGCGGCCGCAGCGCGGCGTCGGACGGAACGGGTGAGGTCATGCGAAGCGAGGCGAGGCGTGTCGCCCGCCCATGGCCGGGCGGGCACGACGAAGCGGTCGAGGTAGCGCCGATGGTAATACACGATCGCCGCACGGTGAAGCCGCCGTCCACCGCGCTCGCCCGGCCGGCGACGAAACGCGCGGCCGGCGAGCACGGTCACCTCACCGTTTCCGCGATGTCGCGCGGTTCGCCGGGCCGCGCCATCGGCGTGGTCTGCATCGGTTATCAGTTGCCTGTCGCCTGCGGCGTTGCAGGGATCGACAGGTCGGGTTGCCCTTCGACGTTGAAACGGACCAGACGGATTCGCAGGCCGCGCGCATCATCCGAGCGACAACACGCTGTTCAGCAATGTCCGCACGAGCGTCGCCTGTCGCGTGACGCCCGTCTTCGAGAAGATGGCTCGCAGATGCGAGCGCGCGGTGTTCTTGCTGATGTCGAGCGCGTCGGCGGCTTCCTCGAGCGTCGACCCGTTGACGAGCGCGAGCGCCAGCGTGGTCTCGGCCGGCGTCAGGTCGAACAGCTTACGCACGATGTCGTGCGACGCCTGCGACTTGCGCTCCGCATCGCGGATGAAGATCGCGCACGCGGGCCGGCGCGGATTGTCCTCCGACCATTCGCTGAGCGGCACCGTGCGGATCAGCACGCCGAGCGGCGACTTGCCGGACGGGCGCGGCACCGCGATCGCCTGCGCGACCGTCGGCAGGCCGCCCGCGCGCTCGGCGAGCACTTGCCGGATCAGCTTCTGCAGCTTGCGGTCTTCCAGCGGATACGACGCTTCGAGCACACCGGCGCGCACGCGCAGGCCGTCGCATTCGGCGAAGATTTCGTCCGCGACGCAATTGGTCTTCATGATCGCGCCGCGCTCGTCGAGGATCGCGGTCGCGACGAGCATCCGGTCGATCGTGCTCGCGTACAGCGTGCGCTCCGATTCGACCATCCCGAACTTCGCATGCAGCCGCACCGCGCGCTTCAGGTGCGGCAGCAGCGCGTTGCAGACGGCCTTGTCGGTCGTCGAGAACGCATGGCCGTGATGCGAGCGGCATACGCGGAACCGGCATTCGATTCCGTCGGGCGTGCGCAGGTCGGCGCCCATCAGGTAGCCCACGTCGAACGGCTCGAGAAACTCGCGATACATCGCGCTGCCGCGCCACACGCCGACGCCGAGCAGCTCGTCGACGGTGACGACGCGATTGCTCGGCAGGTTCACGAACGGATCGAGCGCGTAATAGTAGTTGTTGTACGACGCGACGCCCGGCAGCGGCGCGCTATGCCCGGACGCATTGATCATCAGCCCCGCGTGACCGCTGGCGGGCCAGCGCAGGATCATCGTCACGTAGTTCGCGTCGAGATGCACGCGAATCTGTTCCAGTGCGTCGCCCCACGGCACGTCTTCCAGCGGGCCTTCGTAGATGTTCGCGAGCAGTGCGTCGAATTGCTCGAGCGTCAGCGTCGATTGGGCAAGGCTCGGGGGAAGGGCCGGGGGCGCCGTGGTCATTCGGGTTGTCTCCTGTTGCAGCCGCCGGGTCGCGGTGCGCCGGGCGTGCTGGTGCGTATGCGTACGTGCGAGTGCGGCCCGATCGCCAGCGGCGGCACGCACCTGCACCGGAATACGGTAGCGCGTCGGCGTACATACGACATCCTGCGAATGAGGGGGACGGCACGCGGCCTGTAAGCTATTTGTGAACTTTCTCGATACGGCGTTCGTCTAATCGCCCCGCCCACGCTTTCACAGGAACATCAGATGAATCGCAAGACCAGAACGCTGCTCGGCGCGGCCGCGATTGCCGGCAGCACGCTGCTCGCCGGCTGCCAGACCGGCGCGACCGCGACGGACGCGCGCGCGGCCCGCCCGGCCGATGGCCGCCCGGTGACGAAAACCGTGTATGTCGCACCGCAGCCGGCGCGCTGCACGGGCGTCGCGCCGATGGACTGCCTGCAGGTGCGCAGCAGCCCGGCCGAGCCGTGGAGCCTGTGGTACGCGGGCATCGAGGGCTTTGCGTACCAGCCCGGCTATCAATATGTGCTGGAAGTCGACGAATACCGCGTTGCGCAGCCGCCGGCCGACGGCTCGTCGATTCGCTGGGTGCTCAAGCGCGTCGTCGAGCGCCGCCAGGTGAGCTGACGGCGCGGCGCGCCCGCTTGCTCGCGGCGCCGCTTACGCCGAAGGGCGCGGCGCGATCGGGCGCGGCGGCGCGGCCGTGTCGATGCGCCGGAACACGACCGACGACAGCAGCGTAACCGAGCCCATGCACGCGAACGACAGCATGAAGCCGTTTGCCATCGAACCCCAATGCGCGGCGAACAGGTTCACGAGCCCGCCGCCGATCGACACGCCGAGCCCCATCGCGAGCATCTGCATCATCGTGAACAGGCTGTTGCCGCTGCCGGCGTCGGCGTGCGACAGCCCCTTGAGCGTCACGGCGTTCATCGCGGCGAACTGCATCGAGTTCGCGGCGCCGAACACGATCAGCAGCACGATCTCCAGCACCGGCGCGGGCCGCGTCGAAATCAGCGCGAACCCGGCGATCGCGCAGCCGACGATCCCCGTATTCACGACCAGAAACGCCGCATAGCCGAAGCGTCTGGCGAGCGGCGCGATCCAGCGCTTCGCGATCACGCCGGCGATCGCGGCCGGCAACATCATCATCCCCGACTGCAGCGGCGTATAGCCGAGCTGTACCTGCATCAGCAGCGGCAGCATGAACGGCACCGCGCTCGTGCCGATCCGGCACAGCAGGTTGCCGAGCAATCCCGAACCGAAGTTCGGCTCGCGGAACAGCCCGAGCCGGAACAGCGGCTGTGCGCGGCGCCGCGCATGGGGCAGGTACGCGAGCGCGCTCGCGACGCCGAGCACGGCCAGCCCGATCGCCCAACCGGTGCGATGCGTGGGCATCGGCGGATCGGTCGCGAGCGACAGCGCGATCATCGCGACGGACAGCAGCGCGCAGCCGACGAAATCGAACGGCGGCGGCTGCGTCGCCTGATCGTGCGGCAGGTAGCGCTGCACCGCGATGAACCCGACCACGCCGACCGGCACGTTGACGATGAACACCCAGTGCCAGGAAATCGCCTGCGTGAGCCAGCCGCCGAGCGTGGGCCCGACGATCGGCCCGAGCTGCCCGGCAATCGACACGAACGCGATCGCCGCGACGTACCGTTCGCCCGGCACGCGGCGCAGCACGGCGAGCCGGCCGATCGGCAGCAGCATCGAGCCGCCGATGCCCTGAAGGGCGCGCGCGACGACGAGCTGGCCGAGCGTGTGCGATGCGGCGCAGCCGATCGATGCGAGGGAAAACACGAGGATCGCCAGCGAAAACACGCGGCGCGTGCCGAACCGGTCGGCGAGCCAGCCGGACGCCGGCGTGAGCATGGCCATCGTCAGCGTGTAGACGACCACGATCGGCTGCATCGCGAGCGGCGACGCATGCAGGCTTTGCGCGATCGACGGCAGCGCGGTGTTGACGATCGTCGTGTCGAGCGACTGCATGAAGAACGCAGCGGCGACGATCCACAACAGCGCGGAGTGTGAGGGTTCCCGGGACATGACGTAATTCGAGGTGCGGCGACCGTGGCCGGAGGCTGCGCGGCGGGCCCGCGCCGGCTCCCGGCCGGTCTACAAGCGTCCGATGGTACCGATTCCGGTGGTTATCGGGAAGCTGCCTCAAGGCATTGACTGTCATCGGATTTGCCAATGACAATGCATCATGCTCAATCCCGTCTGGCTCAAGACCTTCGCCACCGTCACGAACTGCCGCAGCTTCACCGAAGCGGGGCGGCAGCTCGGGCTCAACCAGTCGAGCGTCAGCGAACACGTCCGCCGTCTCGAAGAGAGCGTCGGGCGGCGGCTGTTCGTGCGCGACACTCATTCGATCGCGATGACGACCGACGGAGAAGCGCTGCTCGTGCATGCGAACGTGATCCTGCAGGCGCTGAACCGCGCGGAGTCGCAGTTCCGCAAGCCGCGGCTGCAAGGGCGCGTGCGGCTCGGCGCGTCGGACGATCTCGCACTGGTCGCGCTGCCCGACGTGCTCGCGGCGTTCCGCGCCGCGCACCCGGACGTCGCGCTGGAGATCACCACCGGCATGACGAGCCGGCTCTACGAGCTGATGGACGCGGGCGCGCTCGACCTGATGGTCGGCAAGCGGCGGCTCGGCGAGCGGCGCGGCACGCCGCTGCTGCGCGCACGGCTCGAATGGGTTGCGCGGCCGGGCACGGTGGTCGACCTGGAGCGGCCGCTGCCGCTCGTGCTGGTGGCCGAGCCGAGCGTCACGCGCGCGGTGGTGCTGAACGCGCTCGCCGAGAAGGGGATCGGCTGGGAAGTCGTGTGTTCGAGCAGCAGCCAGCCGGGCTGCATCGCGGCCGCGCGGGCCGGGCTCGGGCTCACCGCGACGTCGCAGTACCTGTCGGCACGCGGGCTGGCACCGCCCGTCAACGGCGACGGGCTGCCTGCGCTCCCCGACGTCGAATTCATCGCGCTCGCCGCGAAGCGGCTCAGCCAGCCGGCCGGCACGCTGCTCGAGCTGCTGGAAACCAGCGACCTGCGCGCACCGGGCGCGGCCGCGTAATGCGGGTAGGTGTAATGCGTGTCGTGAACGCGATGCCCGTCGATACCTGATGCACGGTATTCGTGCGGCCAGCGTTTCGCCGGCCGGGCCGTGCGCCATGCGCCATGCGTTGCCGCCTCACGCGGCGCGTTTCTGCGAAATCACCAGCAGCGCGCCGTTCTTGTCCTCCAGCACCGCGCGGTATTCGTGCGGCCCCGCCTGCACCGGCACGCGCACCGACGCTCCGGCCTTCACGACCCGCGCCATCGCCGCATAGAGATCGTCGTCCTCGTCCACCCGCAGCGTGAGCGCCGCGCGTTCGACGATCTGCTCGTCGCCGGCCACCAGTGCGATCGTCAGCGGGCCGCCGTCGAGCGCGCAATAGCGGTCGCCGTCGCGGAACTTCACGTTCAGGCCCAGTCCGTCGACGAACAGCGGCAAGGCCGTGTCGATGTCGTCGACCGGATACAGCAGCATCGATACCTTCATTTCCTCTCTCCCTTGTCGTGATGTGTGCGGCGCGCACTGCACCGTCGTTCGATCCTAGCGCGCGGTGCCGGCCGCGACGCAGTCCGATCGGATGACGGTGAAACCCCTCTGTTCCCGCAGGCGCGCCGTTACTCCAAACAGACGATGCCCGTGCGGGCCCGCGCGCGGACACTCCCATTCGTGGACCGTCGCTATTCGTCCGTATCGTGCGGGCGGCTGCACGACCCCGACTCGTCCAACATACATGGAGACGCACGCAATGAAGTTTTCCCTCATCTACGAAGCCCAGACCACCGACGCATCGCGCGAGGGCGACCACCGGGTGTTCAAGGAGACGGTCGAACAGGCGCTGCTGGCCGAGCAGGTCGGCTTCGACACGATCTGGTGCGTGGAGCACACGTCGCTGACCAACTATGCGCACATGAGCGCGCCGGAAACCTTCCTTGCGTACCTGGCCGGCCGCACGACGCGCATCGGGCTCGGTCACGGCGTCGTGTGCCTGCCGCCGGCGATGAACCATCCGATCAAGGTGGCCGAGCGGGTCGCGCTGCTCGACATCCTGTCGGGCGGCCGCGTGCATTTCGGCGTCGGCAAGGGCGGCAGCCAGCAGGAAGCGGGCGCGTTCGGCTACGACCTCAACGAACTGCAGCCGATGATCGACGAGTCGATGTACCTCGTGCCGAAGATGTTCGTGCAGGACGAGATCGAGCACGACGGCAAATACATCAAGATTCCGAAGCGTCCGATTCACCCGAAGCCCATGCAGGATCCGCACCCGCCGATGTACCTCGCGTGCACGAACACCGACGCGCTGCTGCGCGCCGGCCAGCGCGGGATGGGCGCGCTGGTGCTCGGCTTCGGCGGCCCCGATGAAGTCGCGAAGAAGAATGCGGTGTATCGCGAAGCATGGGCGAACCGCAAGCCGGAAGACCAGGTCGGCTTCCGCCCGACCCAGCACCTCGCCGCGCTGTGCCCGACGGTCGTGATGGCCGACGGCCAGAAGGCCCGCAAGATCGGCATCCGCGGCCAGCGCTACTTCATGGAGTCGCTCGCTTATTGGTACACGGGCGGCGAGCGTCCGGATCCGGCGAAGTGGGGCGACGACCTCGTGCAGGCCGACACCGGCGAGATGGTGATCCGTTCGCGCTTCGCGTCCGAGGAAGTCGTCGTGAACTTCGCCGATCCGGCGCTCGCGATGATGAACCCGAACCACGCGTACGGCACGGTCGACGACTGTATCGGCTACGTCGGCCGCTTGCAGGAAGCGGGCGTCGACGAAGTGCTGTTCCTGTGCCAGATGGGTACGGTACCGCACGACGCGCAGATGGAGACCATCCGCAATATCGGCGAGCACGTGATCCCGTTCTTCAACAATGAGAAGGAGCGCGCCTGCGCGTAATGCGGGCCGGACCGCGCCCGTCGTCCCTTCGGACGATGCGGCGCGGCCGCGCGAGGCCGACCATCGGCAGCAGGAACCCACGCTCGCGGCGCCCGCCGCGGCGAACCAGGTGAAAGAAGCCGGGGTGGCGCGGCAGCGCTGAAGTTTGAAGCAAATCGAAGATATAAGGAGACATTCGTGCATCGCGACAACGATTCGAACGCACTGGCCGCCACGCTGATCGCCCGGGCCGAGGCGCTTGCGCCGACGCTCGCCGGCCGCGCCGCGCAAGCCGAAGCGCAGGGCCGCATTCCGGCCGAGACGATCGCCGACATGCAGGCCGCCGGCTTCTTCAAGGTGCTGCAGCCGAAGCGCTACGGCGGCCACGAGCTCGATCCTCAGACCTTCTTCGACATCCAGATGGCGCTCGCGCGCGGCTGCATGTCGACGGCATGGGTGTACGGCGTCGTCGGCGTGCACAACTGGCAGCTCGCGCTGTTCGACGAGCGCGCGCAGCAGGACGTCTGGGGCAAGGACCCGGCGACGCTGATCGCGTCGACCTACATGCCGGTCGGCCGCGTGACCCCGGTCGAAGGTGGTTTCCGCCTGTCCGGCCACTGGAAGTTCTCGAGCGGCAGTGAATTGTGCGAATGGGTGTTCCTGGGCGCGCTGGTGCCGCCGGCCGAAGCCGGCCAGCCGCCCGAGTACCGCACGTTCCTGCTGCCGAAATCCGACTACCGGATCCAGCAGGACTGGGACGTGCTCGGCCTGCGCGCGACGGGTAGCCACGACATCGTCGTCGACGACGTGTTCGTGCCCGCATACCGCACGCACAAGGCGATCGACGGGATGATGGGCACGAGCCCGGGCCTCGCCGTCAACGATGCGCCGCTGTTCAAGCTGCCGTTCGCGCAGATTTTCGTGCGCGCGGTGTGCACGTCGTGTATCGGCGCGCTGCAAGGCGCGCTCGACGATTTCACCGGCTATGCGGCCACGCGCGTGTCGGCCAACAGCGGCGCGAAGACGACCGACGATCCGGGCGTGCAGAACGCATGCGCGAACGCGGCCGTCGCGATCGACGAGATGAAGGTGCTGCTCAAGCGCAATTTCGCGGAACTGATGGCGTCGGTGACGGGCGGCCCGGCCGTGTCGATCGAGCGCCGCGTGCATTTCCGCTATCAGTCCGCGCAGGTCGCCGAGCGCTGCGCGCAGGCCGCGAACGCGCTGCTTCGCTATGCGGGCGGCAACGGCATCTATCACCGCAATCCGCTGGTGCGCCGTTTCCTCGATCTGCACGCGGCCCGTGCGCACTACGCGAACAACGTGGACCGTTTCGGCCAGAACCTCGGCGCCGTGATGCTCGGCCGCGAGAACACGGACTACTTCATCTGACGAGGCGGCAATGAACGACACGCAAGCGCAGCAATACGTGTTCGACGTCGTGGTCGTCGGCTCCGGCGCGGGCGCGCTGCTCGCGGCGTGCCGCGCGGCCGACCGCGGGCTGTCCGTCGTCGTGATCGAGAAGACCCCGCTGTACGGCGGCACGTCGGCGGTGTCGGGCGGCGGCATCTGGATACCGTGCAACCACCATATCGCCGAACTCGGCGCGACCGATACGCGCGAGGCCGCGCGCCGCTATCTCGACGCATGCACGGCCGGCGCGTCGCCGCGCGACAGGCTCGATGCGTATCTCGACCAGGCGCCCGAGATGCTGCGCTACCTGGAAGCGAAGACGCCGGTGCGCTACCAGGCGCTACCGAAGTACGCGGATTATTTCCAGAAGCTGCCGGGGGCGATGCCCGGCTATCGCGCGCTCGATCCGCGGCCGTTCGACGGCGCGCTGCTCGGCGACGAGCTCGACCGGCTGCGGCCGCCGTCGCCCGGCACGCTGATCGGCGGCCGCGTCGCGGTGACGTCGAAGGAGGCGCATACGCTGTTCTCGCGCGGGCCGGGCTTCATGAAGCTCGCGATCGCGCAGTTCGGCCGCTACTGGCTCGACGTCGGCGTGCGCCGCCGCACGCGGCGCGACCGGCGCCTGACGCTCGGCAACGCGCTGATCGGAGGGCTGCGCCGCGCGCTGCTCGAGCGCAATGTGCCGGTGTGGCTCGACACGCCGATGCGCGACCTGCTCGACGTCGACGGCCGCGTGACGGGCGTGCGCGCACAGCGCTTCGGCCAGCCGGTGACGATCGCGGCGCGCCGCGGCGTGATCCTCGGCGCGGGCGGCTTCGAGCGCAACCAGCCGATGCGCGAACGCTACCTGCCGCAACCGACGCAGATGCAGTGGAGCGCGACGCCACCGGCCAACACCGGCGACGCGATCGCCGAAGGCCACCGCCTCGGCGGCGCGCTCGCGCTGATGGAGCACGTGTGGGGCGCGCCGACGGTCGGCGTCGCGGGCGAGGAGAAGCAGCGCGCGCTGTTCGTCGAACGCAACCTGCCGGGCTGCGTGATCGTCAACGGCCTCGGCAAGCGCTTCGTCAACGAAGCCGCGCCGTACTCGGAATTCGTGCCGGCAATGTATCGCGACCATGCGCGCACCGGCGCATGCGTGCCGGCGTGGATGGTGTTCGACGCGCGCTTTCGCCGCAAGTATCCGTGCGGGCCGATCATGCCGGCGTCGATGATGCCCGACGCACGCATTCCGGACGCCTTCCGCGACGTGCTCGTGAAGGCCGACACGATCGACGCGCTCGCCGAGCGGATCGGCGTCGATGCGGCGGGGCTGCACGACACGCTGCGCGACATGGCGCGCTATGCGGCCACTGGTATCGACGAAGCGTTCGGCAAGGGCGACAACCTGTTCGATACGTACTACGGCGATCCGAAAAACCAGCCGAATCCGTGCCTCGGGCCGGTCGACGAAGCGCCGTTCTACGCGGTGCGGATCGACGCGGGCGACATCGGCACGAAAGGCGGGCTGGTCACCGACGCGCATGCGCGCGTGCTGCGCGCCGACGGTGCGCCGATCGACGGTCTCTACGCGATCGGCAACACCAGTGCATCGGTGATGGGCGCGAGCTACCCCGGCGCGGGCTCGACACTCGGTCCGGCGATGACCTTCGGGTTCATCGCCGCCGACCACCTGGCCGCGCAAGCGGCCGACGCCGGCGGCCGGACAGCCCGGCCGTCCACGACTGAACTTGACGGAGTCCAATGATGAGCGATCTCACTACCCATCCGCTGCGCACCGACATGCTGCTCGCGATGCGCCGCCTCGCGCGCTCCGTCACGGTCATCAGCAGCGCGCACGCCGGCCGGCGCTACTCGATGTCCGCGACGGCGGTCGATTCGCTGTCGACCGATCCGCCATCGCTGCTGATCTGCATCAACCGCAACGCGTCGTTGTATCCGCCGCTCGACGCGGGCGCGCCGTTCTGCGTGAACGTGCTGTCGGCGCGTCATGAAGGCATCGCGATCGACTGCAGCGGCCGCCTGAAGGGCGAGGCGCGCTTCACGACCGGCGACTGGCACACGTCGCCGCTCGGCGTCCCGTATCTGCACGACTCGCAGGCGAGCCTCGTATGCGAGCAGGACGGCCGGTTCGAATACGGCACGCATACGGTGTTCATCGGCCGGATCCGCGAGGTGCTGATGACCGGCGACGTCGATCCGCTCGTCTATCTCGACGGCGCGTACACGACGCCCGGCGCGCCCGCGAGCCGCGTGGCCGCGTGACGGCGGCGCGTGTTTTACCGCACCGGAAAGAGGCTACCCATGACATGCACCATGAACCGCGGCATCGAGAACGATGCGGACACAACGATCGTGCGCGAGCTCGCGCAATTGATCGGCGGCGCGGCAGCGCATGTGCTGAACGCATTCGCGTGCATCGCGCCGGCGCTCGCGTCGAACCCGCAGCAGGTCGCCGCGCGCGAAGCGGGCCGGCACGATGCCGGCGTGGCATGAGGAACCGGCGATGAGCGATACCTCGATCGATTCCCGTTTCCACCGGCTGACCGTTGCCGACGTGATTGCCGAAAGCGACGACGCGTGCTCGTTCGTGTTCGACGTGCCTGCCGCGTTGCGCGACGCGTTCGCGTACCGGCCCGGCCAGTTCCTCACGCTGAACGTGCCGTGCGCGGAGGCGACCGTCGCACGCTGTTACTCGCTGTCGAGCGCGCCGGGCATCGACGCCGCGCCGAAGATCACCGTCAAGCGCGTGCGCGACGGCCGTGCGTCGAACTGGCTGTGCGACCACATCCGTGCGGGCGATGCGCTCGACGTGCTGCCGCCGGCCGGCGTTTTCACGCCGCGCACGCTCGACGGCGACCTGCTGCTGTTCGCGGGCGGCAGCGGCATCACGCCAGTGCTGTCGATCCTGAAATCGGCGCTCGTGCACGGGCGCGGGATGCTGACGCTGATCTATGCGAACCGCGACGAACGCTCGGTGATTTTCCGCGACGAGCTGCAGCAGCTCGCGCATCGCCATCCGGGCCGGCTGCGCGAGATCCACTGGCTCGACAGCGTGCAGGGCGTGCCGCAGCAGCGGCATCTCGAGGAACTCGCGCGGCCGTTCAGCCGGCAGGAGACGTTCATCTGCGGACCCGCGCTGTTCATGGAGAACGCGCTTGCCGCGATGCTCGGCCTCGGGCTGCCGCGGGCGCGCGTGCATGTCGAGCGCTTCGCGTCGTTGCCCGATGCGCCGGCGCAGGCCGATGCCGCCGCGACGGCCGCCGAAGCCGGCGACGGCGCGGCGATCGAGACGGTGCTCGACGGTGACGCGTTCACGTTCGACAGCGCGCCCGGCGAAACGCTGCTCGACGCGATGTTGCGCGCCGGCGTGCCCGCACCGAATTCCTGCCGGATGGGGCAATGCGGTGCGTGCATGTGCCGGATCGAGCGCGGCGAGGTGGCGCTCGACAGCAACCACGTGCTCGACGACGACGAGATCGCGGCCGGCTGGACGCTTGCCTGTTGCGCACGGCCCGCGAGCGACGCGCTGCGCGTGGTGTTCCCCGATTGAGCCGCGGCACGCCGACGGCGTGCCCGGCAACCCTGTTGCGATCCTTACGACGATGGACAACGAAATTCTTACGACGCCCGCGCTGATCGCACGGGCTGCCGCGCGCCACGGCGCGCATCCGGCGATCGAATCGGCGCACGGCCGGCTCACCTATGCGGAGCTCGATGCCGCCCGCCTCGAAGCGGCGCGAGCGCTGCTCGCGAGCGGCATCGATGCCGGCGACCGGATCGCGGTGTGGGCTCCGAACCTGCCGGAATGGATCGTCGCGGCGCTGGCGATTCATACCGTCGGCGCGATCCTCGTGCCGGTCAACACGCGGATGAAGGGGATGGAGGTCGGCGGCATCCTGCACGACGGCGGCGCGCGACTGCTGTTCTGCTGCGGCACCTTCCTCGGCGAATCCTATCCGGCGATGCTCGCGCCGCACCGGCCCGCGACGCTCGAGCGCGTCGTCGTGTTCGACGGCGAGCCGCCGTCCGGCACGCACGACGAGACCTGGAACGCATTCCTCGCGCGCGGCGCGGCGGTATCGATCGACGCGGTGCGCGAGCGCGAGGCGCAGGTGACGCCCGACACCGTGATGGACCTGATGTTCACGTCCGGCACGACCGGCCGCCCGAAAGGCGTGATGACCGCGCACGGGCAGAACCTGCGTGCCGCACAGGCGTGGGCGAAGATCGCCGGCGTACGCCACGACGACCGCTATCTGATCGTCAACCCGTTCTTCCATACGTTCGGCTACAAGGCCGGCTGGCTCGCCGCGCTGTCGAGCGGCGCGACCGTGCTGCCGCATCTGGTGTTCGAGCCGGCCGAGGTGTTGCGGCGAGTGGCCGACGAGCGCGTATCCGTGCTGCCCGGGCCGCCGACGCTGTACTACGCGCTGCTCGATGCGCCCGATCGTGCGACGCGCGACCTGTCGTCGCTGCGCATTGCGGTGACGGGCGCGGCCGCGATCGCGCCGAGCCTGATCGAGCGGATGCGCGTGGAGCTTGGCTTCGAGACGGTGCTGACCGGCTACGGGCTCACCGAATCGTGCGGCTTCGCGACGCTGTGCCGTCATGGCGACGATGCGGCGACGGTTGCCTATACGTCGGGCCGGCCGATGCCGGACGTCGAACTGCGCATCGCCGGGCCCGGTGGCACCGTGCTCGGGCCGGACGAGACCGGCGAGATCTGGGTGCGCGGCTACAACGTGATGCGCGGCTACTTCAACCAGCCCGACGCGACGCGCGAAACCGTCGACGCGGACGGCTGGTTGCACACCGGCGACCTCGGCTGCGTGGACGCGAACGGCAACCTGAAGATCACCGACCGGATCAAGGACATGTTCATCGTCGGCGGCTTCAACTGCTATCCGGCCGAGATCGAGCGGCTGCTCGCCGCGCATCCCGCGATCGCGCAGGTCGCGCTGGTCGGCGTGCCCGATACGCGGCTCGGGGAGGTCGGCCATGCGTACGTCGTGCTGCGTCCGGGCGCGCATGCCGACGCGGACCAGCTGAACGACTGGGCGCGCCGCAACATGGCGAACTACAAGGTGCCGCGGCACTTCACGTTCGTCGAACAACTGCCGACGAGCGCGGCAGGGAAGGTGCTGAAGTACCGGCTGCGGGCGACTACCGAAGCGGCGGCCTGAACGACGCCGCGACACATCGACGGGTGAACGCATGAACGACAACGGATTTCCGCAGGGCGCGGTGCTGGTGTTCGGCGGCAGCGGCGGGATCGGGCAGGGCGTCGCGCTCGAGTTCGCGCGCGCCGGCGTGCCGGTCGCGCTCGGCTATCGCAGCAAGGGGGATGTCGCCGAGCGCGTCGCGCGCGACATTCGCGGCGAAGGCGTCGCGGTCAGCACGCATCGTGCGGACGTGACCGACCCCGCGCAGGTCGATGCGGCGCTTGCCGCCGCAATCGAAGTGCATCGCCGTGTGCACACGGTCGTGTGGGCAGCCGGCCCGTTCGTGAACCAGCGCCATATCGGCGACATGACACACGACGACTGGCGCCGTGCGATCGAGGTCGAGACGGTCGGCTTCTTCAATGCGGCGAAGGCGGCGCTGCCGCATCTGCGCGCATCGGGCGGCGGGTCGTTCGTCACGCTCGGCTCGGCCGGCCATCTGCGCTGGCCCGATCGCGACGGGCTGTCGGTCGCGCCGAAGGCCGCGAACGAGGCGCTCGTGAAAGGGCTTGCGCGTGAGGAGGGCCGCTATGAGATTCGCGCGAACTCGATCCTGGTCGGCGTGATCGAGGCCGGGATGTTTCCGGTGTTGATGGCACAGGGGCAGTTCGACCAGGCGTGGATCGACGAGACGCAGAAGATGCTCGCGCTCAAGCGCTGGGGGAAGGCGCACGACATCGGGCGCGCGGCGGTGTTTCTCGCGTCGGACCGCGCGAATTACGTCACCGGGCAGCAGTTGAATGTCTCCGGTGGCTACGGGCTATAGCCCGTCGGGCTGGGTTTCGACCGATGGTTGACATCGTGACATCATGACGTCATGATGTCTTGCATGAACTCCGATTTCGGCAATGCGCCGCTTTATACGCAGGTCGAGGCCACGCTGGCCTCGGAAATCTCGGCCGGCACGCTGGCGCCGGGTAGCCAGCTTCCGCCCGAGGAGCGGCTGATCGAGCGGTTCGGCGTCAGCCGCACGACCGTGCGCAAGGCGATCGAAAACCTCGTCGCGCGCGGTTTCGTCGAAATTCGGCGCGGCAAGGGCACGTTCGTCGCCGAGCCGAAGATCACGCAGGAATTGACCGAACTGACCGGCTTCGTCGAGGACATGCACGCGCTCGGCCGCACGCCGAGCGCGCGGCTCGTCGATCGGCAAATCGTCGAAGCCGATGCCGCCGTCGCGCGGCAGCTCGCGTTGCCGCCCGGCACCGACGTGATGCGGATCCGGCGCGTGCGCCTGGCCGACGGCGTCGCCGTCTCGTTCGACGAAACTTATCTGCCGCGCGAACTCGGCGAGAAGATCGTCGCGCACGATCTGGAAGCCGAGCCGATTTTCTCGTTGCTCGAGGAGCGCTACGACGTGCCGCTCGTCGACGCCGAATACCGGCTCGAAGCCGTCGCCGCACCGGCGGACGTCGCGCAGGCGCTGTCGGTCGCGCCCGGCAGTCCCGTCTTCCTGATCGAACGGACGTCTCACACGCACGCGCACCGGCCGGTCGACTTCGAGAAGCTCTATTACCGCGGCGACCTCATCCGTTTCGTCACGCGGCTGAGCCGCCGCGCGGGCGAGCGTTCGTAAGGGCGCACGGTCATGCAAGCGTTGTGGTTGTGCGTCGCGGCGTTCGGCGCAAGCGCGCTCGGCGGCGTGCTCGGGATGGCGAGCGGCATCTTCGTCGTGCCGTTGCTCACGCTGCTGTTCGGCGTCGATATCCAGACCGCGATCGGCGCGAGCATCGTGTCGGTGATCGCGTGCTCTTGCAGCGGCGCCGCGTCGTTCCTGTCGGGGCGACTGATCAACGTCCGGCTCGCCGTCGTGCTCGAAACCGCGACGACGCTCGGCGCGCTCACCGGCGTGCTGCTGGTCGGCCGCGTGCCGGCATCGTTCCTGTATGGGTTGTTCGCGATCATTCTCGTGGTCTCCGCGAAGCAGATGCTGGCGCGGCGGCACGATGCGGTCGTCGACGGGCCGCCCGATGCCGCTAGCTGGGCCAGTGCGCTGCGCCTGCATGCGAGCTTTCCCGATCCGGTGTCCGGCCGCGAGATCGACTACCAGGTCGGGCGCGTGCCGTTCGGCATGGCGCTGATGTACGGCGCGGGGCTGATTTCCGCGTTGCTCGGGATCGGTTCCGGCGTGCTGAAGATTCCCGCGATGGATACGGCGCTGCGGCTGCCGATCAAGGTGTCGTCGGCCACGTCGAATTTCATGATCGGCGTGACGGCCGCTGCGAGCGCGGGCGCCTATTTCACGCGTGGCGACATCGATATTCGTCTGGCCGGGCCGATTGCGCTCGGCTCGGTGATCGGCGCGATCGTCGGCGCGCGGATGCTGATCCGTCTGCCGGCCGACAAGCTGCGCGTCTTTTTCGTCGTCGTGCTGTTGCTGCTGGCGGTAGAGATGTTCCTGAGCGCGCTCGGCGTTCACGCACCGGGAGGCGCGGCATGACGCGTATCGTCGATGGCGTCGAGCGTCGCGATCGGGCCGTTGCCATGCTGCTGCGGTACGGCACGATGTGCGCGTGCATGCTGATTGCGGCCGGGATGCTGCTCGGTGCGGGGTGGCCGGTTGCGGATGCCGGCATGCTCGGCCGGGACGGCCATGCGCTCGCGAAAGCCGGCGTCGCGTTGTTCATTCTGCTGCCGGTGACGCGCGTCGCGTTGTTGATGGGGATTTTTCTGCGCGAGCGCGACTGGATCCATGCAGTGCTGTCGATGCTCGTGCTGGCGATCATCGCGGGTGGGGTGGTGGTCGGGGTGCGGGGGTGAGTGGCCCCGGTGCGCGGAGTCAAATCGCCGCGCGAGTTGCCACGCCGGTCTGCCTGGAATCGACGTGGCGATCCGCGACAGCTTTCCCGCATTCTAAAAGAAGTGCGATGCGCTTCACGATATTCCCGCGAGTCGATTGGTCTTGTTCACTCGTTTCCGACGGTCTGCCCGAATCTCAAACGCTCGCTGTTTCGATTGCGATCGAGCGGCAAACCAGCCCGTTTCCGGAATCGGCTTTATCTCGGCTTAGGCGTTATATTTACTTGGCTCCGCGGAGACGATCGCCGATGAACTGCCGCTTGCGAGCATACGCTCTCTCAAGTGCATCGGGTGCTCGGGATCACTCCGGTTGGCGTCGAGATCCGATGGCTTGCCCTCCGTATTCTCCCTGATCCGCACGAAGCAATCACACATCGCGCCCGCGCGCGACCCTGCGCGACGTCACGTTGATGAAACGTTTCGCCAGATGCATGTCATCTCACCCGCCCGCACCGCGCCGCGATGCAGACATGTCGTCAACCTCGCATGGTTGCCTGGCGTGCGTTGCGGCGTTCGCTGCGGGATGTCCCCAGTCACGTGTGCGGCGACGAAGCGCCGCAAAAACGATGCGCGTCTGAAACATTTCCTCCAATTCGATTACGCATACGAGCAGACGTTTGGCGCAGAGGGCCGCCCCGCACGTGTTTGCGCCGTGTGGCACAGGCATTGCGATGAGGTCGGTGCCGCTCGTACCACCCGCGACTGGCCAGAAGAACGTATCGCGGGAGCGGCACGCAACGACATCGAAACTACGGGGATCGGATCGGGCCGCGGGTTGACGCCCGTCGCGTCGGACGCGTGATGCGTCGTATCGGCGACACGAAGGGCAGTGTGCGTTCGATTCGTCAAACAGCAAGCTTGCTTGCGAGGTGTCGTGCCGGGGAACGCGTCACGCGTGGCGGCCGAGGACCGCACGCGGCTGGGCGGCGCGCCCGGCGCGAGTCGGGGAGACGCTCGTGAAAATGACAGTGAACCAGTGGGCAGCGCTGACGGTATTGTTCGCGGCCAGCGCACACGCACAGGAAATCTATCTGCAGGGCGGCACGCAAGGGGTTGGGGTCGGCGCGGCCGTGAGTTTCAACTCGATGCTGGGCGCGCACGCGGATTTCAATGCGATTACCCTGTCGCGTGACTTTTCGGTGGCCGGCAATCGCTATCAGGACGACCTCAAGCTGCGGCAAGGCGGACTGTACGCGGATATCTTCCCGTGGCGCGGCAGCGGCTTTCGCGCGACGCTCGGATTGCGCTTCAACAACGACGAAATCACCGGCGTATCGGTGCCGACCGACGGCACCTACGTGTTCGCCGGCAAGACGTATCCGGCACTGCCCGGCATGTACGCGGTCGCGCAGGCGCGCTATCCGGACGTGATGCCGTATTTCGGGATCGGCTACGGGCACCGGCCGGCATCGAAAGGGTTCGGGTTCGTCGCCGACCTGGGCGTCGCTTACGGGATCCCGCGATGTTCGTACACGCTGTCGCCGGCGCTCGCTGCCGCGGCCGGCCCGCAGAAGAGCCAGATCCTGGTCGCCAGCGGTCTCGACGACCTGAACCAGATGATGTCGCGCTACCGGTGGTATCCGGTGCTGCAGATCGGGATCTCGTACCGGTTCTGAGTCGCACGTATTGTTACAGCGTAGCCGTGCGACGGTCAGGTGCGGGTTCGGCCGTCGGACGTGCCGCGCGGGTAGGGTTGCGCTTCGCGATGAACGGATGCTCGATGTAGCGGTAGGTCAGCAGCGAGCAGAAGACGGCGATCAGCGCGCACGCCAGAGCAAGCGCCCAGATGCTCGCGTCGTTGGCGGAATCGATCTGGAATACGAACTTGTCGAACGCGTGAATGATCATGTAGACGATCACCATGTGGATGCTGAAGCTGGCGGTGCCGAGCGGCGCAAGCGGGCGGGTTTTGAGCACGCCGTAGAACCTGTTTCCGCCCGCGACGCGGAGGAACACTGGCAGCAGCGGCAGCGCGCCCACGATCGAATCGCGTTCGGCTGGGTACGGCGACACGGCGAGGATCAGCAGCGTGACCGTGGCCGCCGATTTCGTGCCGAACAGCGCGCGGATCGCGGGGCGTCCTGCGACCTCGTGGCCCACCGCACCGAGTGCGAACAGCCGTGCCATGCTGCCCGGCTTGCCGAACAGCGCGGCCCGCGGCGTTCGATCGCCGGTCTTGTGTTCCGGTGGTATCAAACGGTCGAGACGGCTGCGGACCGATGTGCAACGTGATGTTTCAGCGCGAAAGGCGTCACCTATACTTCACCGGAGCAAAACCGCGGGGTGGCTGATGGAGACGACGCGTGGATCGGGCGATCGTGCAGTCGATGAGCGACGCGTCGGCACATACGCGGCCGCGGCGCTGGCGCTGCAGATCATTGCCGTCGTCGTGTGGGTCTTCCGCTATTACCGGTTGCACGACCGGTCCGCTCCGATGGTCGGGTCGGATTTCGCGGTCTTCTGGGCCGCGGCGCGCGTTGCGCTCGAGCACGGCCCGACGGCGATCTTCTCGCCACAGTGGATTCAGCCGATCGAGGCAGCGCTGCGGCCATCCGGCGAGTTCGCACCGTGGCCTTATCCGCCGACCTTCCTGCTCGTGGTGATCCCGTTCGGCCTTGTATCGTTCGCACGCGCGATCGTGGTGTTCGGCGTACTGTCGATCGCCTGCTACGCGGCGGTCGTCGCGTGCCTGGCGCGTCCGCTCGATGCGCAGCGGCGGCTGGCCATTGCCGCCTTCCCCGGCCTGATCGGCGCCGCCCTCACGATGCAGAACGCGTTCCTGACCGTCGCGGCGGCCGGCGCGGCGCTGCTGCTGCTCCGTTCGCGGCCGATCGTGGCAGGCGCGTGCATTGCGCTGCTGACGATGAAGCCGCAATACGGCGTGCTGTTCCCGCTCGCGCTGATCTGCGGCCGGCACTGGAAAGCGCTGGTGTCGGCCGGCATGTTCAGCGTCGCGTTCGTCGCGGCTTCCGTGGCTGCATTCGGGGCGGATGCGTGGCGCGCGTTTATCGCGTTCCTGCCGACCTTCAATCGCGGCGTGGTCGAGTATGGCGAGACGTTCTGGCGCGGCATGCCGTCGCTGTTCGCGATGGTGCGGGCCGCGGGTGCGCCGCTGCCGCTCGCGTACGGCGTGCACGCGAGCGTTGCCGTGATGGCGGTCGCAGCCCTCGCGTATGTGTGGATTCGCGGCGCGCGCTTCGAACTGCGCGCGGCGGCGCTCGCCGCGGCGACGTTGCTCGTCCAGCCGTACTACATGTACTACGACCTGTTGTGGCTGGTGTTGCCGGTCGTCTTCCTGCTGCTCGACTGCCGGAACGTCGGGCCGGACCGGCTCGATATCGCCGTCATCGCACTCGCGTGGATCACGCCGGCCCAGGCGTTCATCGCGGTGATCACCGGCACGATGTGGCCGGTTGCGTCCGTGATCCTGGTCGCGGTGCTGGTGGTGATCGTGCGGCGGGCGGCAGGTTCGATGCCCGCCGGCGTCGGGTGCGCTGCGGCAAGCCGTTGATTTCTTGGCGCCGGTTGCGAGCGGGCCGCGACGAGCCGCACCGGGCAACGATCAGGGCTGTGCTCCGCGCCGGACGTTATGCACGTGTCTCGGCCGCCCGTCGGTGAATGGCCATTCGGCCGTCTTTTTTGTTGCGCGGATCCCGCTTGCCTTGTGTCACAGCAGTTCGACGCGTCGGGCCGGTGTCGGCAGGTGGGCGGATTCATGCCGTCCGCCACCACCGGCCCACGCCGATCTCCGTCTTCTTTCCAGTCGCGACGATGATAGCAATGCTTACAATTCACCGTCGAAACGCTATCATTGATAGCCATCTGGATGGAGGGACCCATGGCAAATCTTCTGGTGCGTAACGTGGATGACAGTATCGTTCAGAGCCTGCGCGAGCAGGCCGCAGCCAACGGCAGGAGCGCCGAGGCCGAACATCGGGCCATTCTGGCCGATGCGCTCGGCCGGCCGAAGCGACGGACATTCGCGCAGGTGCTGATGAGCATGCCGGACGTCGGCGAAGACGCGGATTTCCAACGTGTTCAGGATTCCGGCGAGGTCAGGCGTGTTTTTGATTGATACGAACGTCATCAGCGAAATCAGAAAGGGCAAGCGAACCAACCGCGGCGTGCGCGCATTCTTCAGGCAGGCCGAGTCCGACGCGCGTCCGCTTTACCTGTCCATCGTCACGGTGGCCGAGCTTCGGCGCGGCGTCGATCTGATCCGCCACCGCGGCGATCACCAGCAGGCGTCGGCGTTCGAGGCCTGGATGGCGACGATCCTGTCGAGCTATGCGTCGAACATCCTGTCGGTCGATATCGAGACCAGCCAGATGTGGGGCCATCTGCGTGTGCCCGATCCGACCCACGAACTCGACAAGCTGATCGCGGCCACCGCGCTGATCAACGATCTCACGGTCGTCACGCGCAATGTCGACGATTTCTCCCGCACCGGCGTCCGGCTGCTGAACCCTTTCGACTGATCCGGGTTGCCGCGGTGCGGCAAGCTCCCGCCGCCTTTCGCCTTCTTCGTCGCGCATCGCCCGTTTTGCCGGGCTTTCCCGCGCACCGGCACCCCCCGATTCCCCTTCGCCTCTCGTCCCAACAGACGATGTGACGCCATCCCCAAGCGGCCAGAATCCTTTCACGAACAACGGATTCTGAACCTGGAGGAGGCCGACATGATCGATGTCCGTGCACTCGGCTACGTCGTCGTCGAGGCGACCCGCGTCGACGCGTGGCGCCGCTACGCCGAAGACGTGCTGGGCATGCAGGCGCTCGACGCGCCCGACGGCGCGCTGTACCTGAAGATGGACGAGCGCGATTTCCGCTATGTGATCGTCCCCGGCGCGACCGACCGCTATTTCGCGTCGGGCTGGGAATTGCCCGACGGCGCCGCGTTCGACGCCGCGCTGGCTGCGCTGCAGCAGGCGGGCGTCGAAGCGGTGCGCGCCACGCGCGACGAAGCCGCGCTGCGCCGCGTGCAGGCGATGGCATGGTGCACCGACCCGTCGGGCAACCGGCACGAACTGTACTGGGGCCCGTGCTGCGATTTCCGCCGCTTCGTGTCGCCGCTGGGTGTCGCGCGTTTCGTCACCGGCGACATGGGCCTGGGCCACGCGGTACTGCCGGCGCCGCAGTTCGATGCGACCGACGCGTTCGTGCGCGGCGTGCTGGGCTTCGAGCTGTCCGACATCTACCGCGTGAAGTTCACGCCCGATCCCGCCGAACCCGAAAAGCGCATCCACTTCATGCACTGCCGCAACGCGCGCCATCACAGCCTCGCGCTGTTCGAGATGGCCGTGCCGTCGGGCTGCGTGCACGTGATGGCCGAAGTCGACTCGATGGACGAAGTCGGCCGCGCGCTCGATCGGGTCGCCGCGCACGACGTGAAGCTGTCGGCGACGCTCGGCCGGCATTGCAACGACCAGATGATCTCGTTCTACATGAAGACCCCCGGCGGCTTCGATCTCGAATACGGCTTCGGCGGCCTCACGGTCGACTGGTCGAAGCACGCCGTGTTCGAGGCCACCAAGGTGAGCCAGTGGGGCCACGACTTCAGCATCGGATACCGGTAAGCCAGCACGATGACGATGAAACCTCTTGACAAGACGATGTCCGCGCGCGACGTGGTCGCGCAACTCGCCGACGGCATGACGATCGGCATCGGTGGGTGGGGGCCGCGGCGCAAGCCGATGGCATTGGTGCGCGAGATCGCGCGCTCGAACCTGAAAGACCTGACGATCGTGGCGTACGGCGGCGCCGACATCGGCCTGCTGTGCGCTGCCGGCAAGGTCCGCAAGGCGGTGTTCGGCTTCGTGTCGCTCGACGTGATCCCGCTCGAACCGCATTTCCGCCGGGCCCGCGAACAGGGCCGCGTCGACGTGCTGGAACTCGACGAAGGGATGCTGCAGCTCGGCCTGCGCGCGGCTGCCGCACGCCTGCCGTTCCTGCCGACGCGCGCCGGGCTCGGCACCGCGCTGCTCGATCACGCACCGCAATTGCGCACGGTGCAATCGCCGTACGACGACGGCGAAACGCTGCTCGCGATGCCGGCGATCGAACTCGACGTCGCGTTGCTGCATGTGAACGCGGCCGACCGGATGGGCAACACGCGCATCGACGGCCCCGATCCGTTCTTCGACGCGTGGATGGCACGCGCGGCGAAGCGCTGCTACGTGTCCGCGGAAACGGTCGACGCGTCGCTCGCGAGCGACGACCTCGACGCCGCGCGCCGCAACCCGTTCGAGCGCTCGCTCGTCACGGGCGTGGTGCATGCGCCGGGCGGCGCGCACCCGACCTCGTGCGGGCCGGCTTACGGCTGGGACCTGCCGCACCTGCGCGCGTACTGCGCGAGCGCGGAGGACGACGCGAAGACGGCGGCGTACCTGCGCGACGTGGTCGGCCAGGACGAACGCCAGTACCTCGAAGGCGTCGGCGGGCTGTCGCACGTGACGACGCTGCCGTTGCCGATTCTGTAAAGGAGCGCCTGTGAGCGAATCTCTCGACCATTCCCTCGCGGAACTGATGATCGTCGCGTCAGCGCGACTCTGGCGCGACGACGGCGAAGTGCTGGCGACCGGCATCGGCACGGGCCCGCGGCTCGCGGCCGGCCTCGCACGGCTTGCCTACAACAACGGACTGATGCTGACCGACGGCGAAGCGTATCTCGTCGAGGAGCCGATCCCGCTCGGGCCGCGTCCGGACGGCTATCGCGTGAAGGCGAGCGGCTGGATGACCTACGAGCGGGTGTTCGACTGCCTGTGGCACGGCCGCCGCCATGCACTCGTGATGCCGACGCAGATCGACCGCTTCGGCCAGGCGAACATCTCGTGGCTCGGCGACGACTACGCCCGCCCGAAAACCCAGTTGCTCGGCGCGCGCGGCTTTCCCGGCAATTCGACGAACCACGCGAACTCGTTCTTCGTCAGCGGCCACGGCAAGCGCACGTTCGTCGAAGGCGAAGTCGACATGGTGTGCACCGTCGGCTACAACCCGGCGCGCCGGCTGCCTGGCATGAAGACCTTCGTCGACCTGCGCAGCATCGTCACCGATCTGTGCGTGATGGATTTCGGCGGGCCGGACCACGCGATCCGCGTGCGCTCGCTGCATCCGGGCGTGAGCTTCGACGAGGTGCAGGACGCGACCGGCTTTCCGCTGCTCGCGCATCCGGAACTCGACACGACGGCCGCTCCGGGCGCGCAAGACCTGCGCATCGTGCGTGCGCTCGACCCTCACAACCTGCGCGCGACGATCGTGCGCAACAACCCGGCGCCGCGCCGCGGATGAGGTCCGACATGGAAGCGACCCAGATGACGTTCGGCGACGGTGTCGTCGACTACGCGGTCGAGGGCGGCATCGCGACGATCACGATGAACCGCCCCGAGTATCACAACGCGCAGAACTCGAAGATGACGTATGCGCTCGACGCTGCGTTCCGGCGCGCGGCGCACGACGACGGGGTGAAGGCGATCGTGCTCGCGGGGGCCGGCAAGCATTTCTCGGCGGGCCACGACATCGGCACGCCGGGCCGCGACATCCACGAGTCGTTCGATCGCGCGTCGCTGTGGTACGACCACGTCGACAAGGAAGGCGGAGAATTCCTCTATGCGCGCGAGCAGGAGGTGTACCTCGGGATGTGCCGGCGCTGGCGCGACCTGCCGAAACCGACGATCGCGATGGTGCAAGGCGCATGCATCGCGGGCGGGTTGATGCTCGCGTGGGTGTGTGACCTGATCGTCGCGTCGGAGGATGCGTTCTTCGCGGATCCGGTCGTGCGAATGGGGATTCCGGGCGTCGAGTATTTCGCGCATGCGTACGAGCTGAACCCGCGCATCGCGAAGGAATTCCTGTTCCTCGGCGAGCGGATGCCGGCCGAGCGCGCGTACCAGATGGGGATGGTCAACCGCGTGGTGCCGAGCGAGCGGCTGCGCGACGCGACCTACGCGATCGCCGCGAAGATCGCGACGATGCCGCGCCTCGGCCTCACGCTGACCAAGCAGGCGTTGAACCACGTCGAGGAGCTGCAGGGCAAGCGCGCGGCGATGGACGCGGCATTCGCCTGGCATCACTTCGCGCATGCACACAACGAACTCGTGAGCGGCGACCGCCTCGGCGGGTACGACGCACGCAAGATGGCCAGCTCGCAGCGCAAGGCCGGCGACGAAGATCAGGGCGAAGCCGCACCGGCCGCCGTCAACGGAGCCGCAGCATGAGCACGACGCTTCACAGCCCGCTGCATACGCCGCTGTGCGACCTGCTCGGCTGCCGCTACCCGATCGTGCAGACCGCGATGGGCTGGGTGGCAGACGCGCGGCTCGTCGCGGCGACCGCGAACGCGGGCGGCTTCGGCTTCCTCGCCGGAGCGACGCTCGAACCCGAGCAGGTCGAGGCCGAGATCCTGAAGGTGAAGTCGCTGACGGACCAGCCGTTCGGCATCAATTTCCACATGTTCCAGAAGAACGCCGCGCAGGTGGTCGATCTCGCGATCAAGCACCGGCTGCGCGCGGTCAGCTACGGCCGCGGGCCGGACGCGAAGACGATCCGCCGCTTCAAGGACGCCGGCATCGTCTGCATGCCGACCGTCGGCGCGCCGAAGCATGCGGCGAAGGCGGTCGAGCTCGGCGCGGACATCGTGACGGTGCAGGGCGCGGAAGGCGGCGGCCATACGGGCTCGGTGCCGACCACGCTGCTGCTGCCGAAGGTACTCGACGCGGTACCGGTGCCGGTGGTCGCGGCCGGTGGCTTCTTCGACGGGCGCGGGCTGGCTGCCGCGCTGGCCTACGGCGCAGCCGGCATCGCGATGGGCACGCGTTTCCTGATGAGCGCCGAATCGCCGGTGCCGCGCGAGACGCTCGAACGCTACGTCGCGGTCGGCGACCCGGCGCGGATCCGCGTGTCGGACGCGCTCGACGGGCTGCCGCAACGGATGATCGACAACCCGTATCTGCTGAAGCTCGAACGCTTCGGCCCGCTGCGCCGCACGTGGTTCGCGCTGAAGACGGCCGAAGCGTGGCGCCGCCAGAACGGGCTGGGCACGACGGACATGCTGGGCCTCGCGATCAAGGCGCTGCGCTCGCACGACTACACGGCGAGCCAGACGCTGATGGCCGCGAACGCACCGTTCCTGATCCAGCGCGCGATCGTCGAGGGGCGTCCGGACGAGGGCGTGCTGCCGAGCGGCCAGGCTGCCGCGATGATCGGCGCAATCGAATCGTGCGACGCGCTGATCGCGCGGATCGTCGCGGAAGCCGGCGAGCGGCTCGATGCGCTGGCCGCATTGCGCGGCGCGGCAGCGGCGCAGGCTGCGTAAAAAACATCACAGGGAGGCTTTGGAGATGACTGCATCCAATCAACCGGGCGGCGCGATGCCGTTCCGGATCGAGCGCGCCGACGGCATCGCCGAACTGGTGATCGCCCATCCGCCCGTGAACGCGCTCGACGCGCAGGGCTGGCATGCGCTCGCGCGGGCGCTCGACGCACTCGGCGACGACGACGACGTGCGCGTGATTGTCGTGCGCGGAGAGGGCCGCGGTTTCTGCGCGGGCGTCGACATCAAGGAACTGGCCGCGCATCCGGAGCGGATCGTGTCGGTCAACGCCGGCAACTACGAGACGTTCCGCGCGGTGCACCGCAACCCGAAGCCGGTGATCGCGGCCGTGCACGGTTTCGTGCTCGGCGGCGGGATCGGCATCTGCGGCGCGGCGGACATCGTCGTCGCGGCCGATTGCGCGCGCTTCGGCGTGCCCGAGATCGACCGCGGCGCGATGGGCGGCGGCGCGCATCTGCAGCGGCTGTTCGGCGTGCAGAAGGTGCGCGCGATGTACTTCACCGGCGAGATGATCGATGCGGCCGAAGCGTACCGGCTGGGCGCGGTCGAGCAGGTCGTGACACGCGACGCGTTGCGCGACGCGTCGCTCGCGATCGCCCGCAAGATCGCGGCGAAAAGCCCTGCGATGGTGCGGCTCGCGAAGGAGGCGCTCAACGGCGTCGAGGACGGCGATCTCGAGGACAAGTATCGCTGGGAGCAGGGCTTCACGCTGCAGGCGTACATGACGAACGACTCGACGGAAGCGCGTGCCGCGTTCGTCGAGAAGCGCAACGCGCAGTTCGACTCGCAGGCCGAGGAGGCACGCGCATGAAACTCACCTATACGCCGCAACAGCAGGCGTTCCGCGCGGAAATCCGCGCATGGCTTGCCGCACACGTGCCGCGCGAGCGGCTGCCGAGCTTCGACACCGAGGAAGGCTTCGCCGCGCACCGCGAATGGGAGCGCACGCTGCACTCGGGCCGCTGGAGCATGGTCACCTGGCCGCGCGAGCTGGGCGGTCGCGGCTGCGACCTGATCGAGTGGCTGATCTTCGAGGAGGAATACTGGCGTGCGGACGCACCGATGCGCGTGAACCAGAACGGCATCTTCCTGCTCGGCCCGACGCTGATGGACTTCGGCACCGATGCGCAGAAGGCGCGCTTCCTGCCCGCGATGGCGGCGGGCGAGCACGTGTGGGCGCAGGGCTGGTCGGAGCCGAACGCGGGCTCGGACATGGCCGCGATCCGCACCACCGCGATCCGTATCGGCGACGAATACGTGCTCAACGGCCAGAAGATCTGGTCGACCCGCGCAGTGTGGGCCGACTGGCTGTTCGGGCTGTTCCGCAGCGATCCGGAATCGTCGCGTCACCACGGGCTCACGTTCCTGATGGTGCCGCTGTCGACGCCGGGCATCACGGTGCGGCCGATCCGCCAGTTGAACGGGCAGACGGGCTTCGCGGAAATCTTCTTCGACGACGTGCGCGTGCCGGTCGAGAACCGCCTCGCGGCCGAAGGTGCGGGCTGGCAGGTCGCGATGGCGACGGCCGGCTTCGAGCGCGGGCTGATGCTGCGTTCGCCCGCGCGCTTCCAGCGCACCGCGCAGGCGCTGCGCGACCTGTATCTCGCGCACCGCGACAGCGCGGATCGCGACCCGACGCTGCGCGAGCGCGTGGTGTCCGCGTGGATGGACGCACAGGCATACGCGCTGTCGACCTACGCGACCGCGAGCCGGCTGCTCAAGGGCGGCCATATCGGCGCGGAGTCGAGCACCAACAAGGTGTTCTGGTCGGAGCTCGATTTGCGGATGCACCAGACCGCGCTCGACATCCTCGGTGCGCACGGCGAGGTCGTCCCGCAGACGGCCGCGCAGCACGCGACGCTCGGCCACTGGCTCGACGGCTTCCTGTTTGCGCAGGCCGGCCCGATCTACGCGGGCACCAACGAGATCCAGCGCAACATCGTCGCCGAACGGATGCTCGGCATGCCGCGCGCGTAAGCGCGCCGGCGACTCCCTCACTGAACGGACATCGTATGGATTTCGTATTCGATGAAGACCAGGAAGCGCTCGCGGACAGCGTGAAGCGCCTGCTGATGACCGAGATGACCCCGGAGCTGATCCGCGAGCTGTGGGCCACGCCGACGGGCCGCTCCGACGCGCTGTGGTCGCTGTTCGCGTCGCAGGGGCTGACCGCCGTGTCGGTGCCCGAAGCGCACGGCGGCCTCGGCCTGACCGAAGTCGAATGGGCGCTGCTCGCGCAGACCTACGGCTACTTCGGCAGCCCCGAGCCGCTGCTCGATACGGCGCTCGTGTCGGCCGGCGTGCTTGCGCGGCTGCCTGCGAGCGACTGGCGCGACGCGTTGCTGCGCGACATCGCCGAAGGGCGCGCGCGCGTCGCGCTCGTGCATCCGGTGAACCCGTATGCGGCGGACGTGCACGTCGCGCAAGCGCTGCTGTGCGAGCACCGTGGCGAGCTGCACCGCGTCGATCCCGCGCAGTGCGCGTGGCGTGCGGTCGACAGCGTCGACCCGTCACGGCGCCTGTTCACGCTCGACTGGGAAGCGTCGGCGGCTACCCGCATCACGAGCGCCGATGAAGCCGCGCCGCTGCTCGATCGTGCGCTCGACCACGGCGCGTTCGCGGTTGCCGCGCAGCTGCTCGGTCTCACGCAACGCGTGCTCGACGTCGCGATCGACTATAGCGCGCAGCGCAAGCAGTTCGGCAAGGCGATCGGCTCGTACCAGGCGCTCAAGCACCTGCTCGCCGACGTCGCGATCCGCTACGAGTTCGCGCGGCCGGTGGTGGCGCGCGCCGCGCAGGCGATCGCCGACGATCACCCGCAGCGTGCCGTGCTCGTATCGCACGCGAAGCTCGCGGCGGCCTCGGCCGCACAGCTGGCCGCGCGCCACACGATGCAGGTGCACGGCGCGATCGGCTACACGTGGGAGCTCGACCTCCAGATCTTCATGAAGCGGATCTGGGCGCTGTCCGGAAGCTGGGGCGACACCGCATTCCACAAGGCCCGCGTGGCCGACGCGATTCTCGGCGACGCGTTGCCGATCGGCCCCGCGCAGACCTTCGATTTCGAGGAAACCAACTGATGAAACAAGCCTATATCGTCGACGCGCTGCGCACGCCGACCGGCCGCCGCAAGGGCGGGCTCGCGCACGTGCACGCGGCGGACCTCGGCGGCTTCGTGCTGAAGACGCTCGTCGAGCGCAACGCGATTCCGGCCGACGACTACGACGACGTGGTATTCGGCTGCGTCGACACGATCGGCCCGCTCGCGGGCAACATCGCGCGCACCTGCTGGCTCGCCGCGGGGCTGCCGCTGCAGGTGCCGGGCGTGACGGTCGACCGCCAGTGCGGTTCGTCGCAGCAGGCGGTGCACTTCGCCGCGCAGGCGGTGATGAGCGGCGTGCAGGACGTCGTCGTCGCGGGCGGCGTGCAGACGATGACGCAGATCCCGATCTCGTCGGCGATGACCTGCGCGGCGCCGCTCGGCTTCACCGATCCGTTCTCGGGCAGCGCCGGCTGGCGCGCGCGCTTCGGCGACGCGCCGGTGTCGCAGTTCGTCGCCGCGCAGCGGATCGCCGATCACTGGAACCTGTCGCGCGACGCGATGGAGCGCTATGCGCTGGAGAGCCACCGCCGCGCGCTCGCGGCGATCGAGGCCGGCCATTTCAAGCGGGAAATCGTGCCGCTCGAAGGCGTGTTCCACGACGAGACGCCGCGCCCCGACACGTCGCTGGAAAAGATGGCGACGCTGGAGCCGCTCGCGCCGGGCGGCTCGCTGACGGCCGCCGTCGCGAGCCAGACCTGTGATGCGGCCGCCGCGCTCCTGATCGTTTCGGAAGAGGCGCTCAAGCGCTACGGGCTCACGCCTCGGGCACGAATCCATCACCTGAGCGTACTCGGCGACGACCCGCTGTGGATGCTCACCGCGCCGATCCCGGCGACCAAGGCCGCGCTGAAGAAGAGCGGACTCGACTGGTCGCGGATCGACGTCGTCGAGATGAACGAGGCATTCGCGTCGGTCGCACAGGCGTGGCTCGCCGACACGGGTTTTCCGCACGAGAAGACCAACCCGAACGGCGGCGGCATCGCGCTCGGCCATCCGCTCGGCGCGACCGGCGCGCGGCTGATGACGACGCTGCTGCACGAACTCGAGCGCACCGGTGGTCGTTACGGGCTGCAGACGATGTGCGAAGGCGGCGGTCTCGCGAACGTCACGATCATCGAGCGCCTGTGAGCGCGTCACTTTCACGATCTCACGATCCAAGAGGCAAGCATGGGAATCTGTAACGGACGCACCGTCATCATCACCGGCGCGGGCGGCGGGCTCGGGCGCGAATACGCGCTCGCGTTCGCGGCCGAAGGCGCGTCGGTCGTCGTCAACGACATCCGGCACGAAGCCGCGCAGGCCGTGTGCGACGAGATCGCACGGCGCGGCGGCCGCGCGCTTGCCAATGCGGACGACATCACGCGAGTCGAAACGGCGCAGCGGATCGTCGACGCGGCGCGCGCAGCATTCGGCGACATCCACGTGCTCGTGAACAACGCGGGCATCTGCCGCGACAAGATGTTCACCAGCATGAGCGAGACCGACTGGGACGACGTGATGCGCGTGCACCTGCGCGGTCACTTCTGCCTGTCGAACGTGCTGGCGCGCGTGTGGCGCGATGCGGCGAAGGCCGGCGAGCCGGTCGACGCGCGCATCGTCAACACGAGTTCCGGCGCCGGGCTGCAAGGCTCGATCGGCCAGTCGAACTACGGCGCGGCGAAGGCCGGCATCGCAGCGCTCACGCTGATGCAGGCGGTCGAGCTGCAGCGCTACGGCGTGCGCGTGAACGCGCTCGCGCCGGCCGCGCGCACGTCGATGACCGAAGGCGTGTTCGCCGACATGATGAAGAAGCCCGAGGACGGCGGCTTCGACTATTTCGATCCGGCCAACGTCGCGCCGCTCGTCGTGTGGCTCGGCAGCGCAGCGTCGGCCGACGTGACGGGCCAGGTGTTCGAGGTCGCGGGCGGCATGATCGCGGTGGCCGAAGGCTGGCGCACCGGCCCGAGCGTCGATCGCGGCGCGCGCTGGGCGCCGGCCGAAGTCGGCCCGGCGGTCGCGCGGTTGCTCGCCGACGCGCGGCCCGCGCAGCGCGTGTACGGGAGCTGAGTCATGGATCTGGCGCTCACCGACGAACAGGCGATGATCCGCGACGCGGCGGCCGACGTGCTCGCCGAACGCAGTGCGTCCGCCGACGTGCGCCGCGCAATCGGGCAATCCGCCGGCCGCGACGATGCGCTCTGGGGAGCACTGGCCGGCGAGCTCGGCTGGAATGCGCTGTCGCTGCCCGACGCGGCGGGCGGGATGGGGCTCGGCGCACTCGAACAGACGCTGCTGATGGAACAGCTCGGCCGGCGCGTCGCGTGCGTGCCGTACTTTTCGACCGCGTGTCTGGCCGCGACCGCGCTGGCCGGCTGCTCAGATACGACCGCCGCCGGCTGGCTCGCGAAGATTGCCGAAGGCGCGTGCAGCGCGACGCTGGCATTGCCATTCGAGTTGCCGGCCGGTTCATGGCAGTTGCCGGTCGTTGCGGAGGAAGCGGCGGGCGGCTACGCGCTGTCCGGCACGATCGAACAGGTGATCGACGGCGCGCGCGCCGACCTGCTGCTGATTCCGGCCCGGATCGCGAACGAAGGGCAGGCGATCGGGCTGTTCGCGATCGACGTCGCGACGGCGGCCGGCCTGAACGTCACGCCCCTCGACACGCTCGACGCGACGCGGCCGATCGCGCGGGTCGCGTTCGACGAAACCCGCGTGAGCCGCGACGCGTTGTTCGCGAGCGGCGCCGTTGCCGCACAGCTGCTCGATCGCGCTGCCTGGTTCGCGGCGCTCGTGCTGGCCGCCGAGCAACTCGGCGGCGCGCAGCAATGCCTCGACCTGACGCTCGACTACACCGGCCAGCGCGTGCAGTTCGGTCGCGCGATCGCGTCGTTCCAGGCGGTCAAGCATCGCTGCGCACAGATGATGGTGCTGATCGAATCCGCACGTTCGGCCGTGCTCGGCGCGGCGCATGCATGGGACGCGGAAGCCGGCAGCAGCGCGCCCGGCGCCGCACTGCGCGCCGACGTCGCGGCCGCGAAGACCGCCGCCAACGACGCGTATGCGTTCTGCGCGCAGGAGGCGATCCAGTTGCACGGCGGCGTCGGCTTCACATGGGAATACGACCCGCATCTCTATTTCAAGCGCGCGCAGGCGTCGGGTGCGCAGTTCGGCAGCACGCCGCAACTGCTCGAATGGATTGCACATCATGCGATCGACGGTGGCACGTCGCAGCACGGCGCGGTGCTCGCGTCGCCGTCGGCATCGATCGCCACGCGTCCGTCCGCCGCGCGCACGGGAGCACTCCAATGAACAGCGAAACGCGCGAACAGCAATTGCGGCACGAAGTCGCCGACTGGGTGCAATCGCATCTGACCGGCGAATTCGCGTGCCTGAAATACCGCGGCGGCCCCGGTGACGAGGAAGCCTTTCCCGAGCTGCGCAAGGCATGGGAGCGGGAGCTGGCAGAGGGCGGCTGGACCGGCCTCGGCTGGCCGACCGACGCGGGCGGCCGCGGCTTCACCGTCGCCGAACAGGTGATCTTCCACGAGGAATACGCGCGCGCCGGCGGCCCCGGCCGGATGGGCCATATCGGCGAAGGGCTGCTCGGGCCGACGCTCGTGGCGTGCGGTACCGGCGACCAGCGCGCGCGCTTCCTGCCGGGGATTCTCGCGGGCACGCAGTTCTGGTGCCAGGGCTACTCGGAACCGGGCGCGGGTTCGGATCTCGCGAACGTGCGCACGCGCGCCGGGCAGGATGCCGACGGCAGCTGGCGCGTGTATGGCCAGAAGGTATGGACATCGCTCGCGCACGACTCCGACTGGATCTTCGTGCTGGCCCGCACCGATCCGGCGTCGAAGGGCAACAAGGGGCTGTCGTTCCTGCTGATGCCGCTCGACCAGCCGGGCATCGAGATCCGCCCGATCAAGCAGCTCAACGGCGGCGCAGAATTCAACGAAGTGTTCTTCGACGGCGCGCGCGCGCAAGCGCGTGACCTCGTCGGCATACCCGGCGACGGCTGGCGGATCGCGATGACGCTGCTCGGTTTCGAGCGCGGCATGTCGACGCTCGGCCAGCAGATGCAGTTCGTGCGCGAACTCGAATGGGTGATCGACGCCGCGCGCGAATCGGGCGCCGATCGCGACCCGGTGCTGCGCCAGCGGATCGGCCGCGCGTGGGCCGGGCTGCGCGTGATGCGCTACAACGCGCTGCGGATGCTGTCGGGCGCGGACGACGCGAACGGCGCCACCGCTCCGCTGCGCCGCGAGGCACTGATCTACAAGTACTTCTGGTCGAACTGGCACCGCGACCTCGGCCAGCTCGCGATGGACGCGCTCGGGCCTCGCGCGAACGTGATCGATCCGGCCGACGAGAAGCTCACCCATCTGCAGCGCGTATTCCTGTTCTCCCGTGCGGACACGATCTACGCCGGCACAAACGAAATCCAGCTCAACATCATGGCCGAGCGCGGGCTCGGCATGCCGAGAGAACCGCGAGGACAACAAGCATGACCGAACCCCAGATCCAGAAAGCACCGGCATACGTCCCGGGCCACCAGTTGCTCGCCGGCAAATCGGTGCTGATCACGGCCGCCGCCGGCGCCGGCATCGGCTTCGCGGCCGCACGCCGTTGCGCGGAGGAAGGCTGCCGCGCGCTGTTCATCTCCGACATCCACGAGAAGCGTCTCGAACAGGCGGTAGAAACGCTGCGCACCGAAACCGGGCTGCAGCGGATCTACGGTCGCCTGTGCAACGTCGCGGTGGAAGACGACGTGCAGGCGCTCGTCGCCGATGCGCAGGACAAGCTCGACGGCGTCGACGTATTGATCAACAACGCGGGGCTCGGCGGGGCGAAACGCATCGTCGAAATGGACGATGCCGAATGGTCGCGGGTGATCGACATTAGCCTTACCGGGACGTTCCGGATGACGCGCGCGATGCTGCCGCACATGCAGGCTCGTGGCCGCGGCGCGATCGTCAACAACGCATCGGTGCTCGGCTGGCGTGCGCAGGCGGAACAGGCGCACTACGCGGCGGCGAAGGCGGGCGTGATGGCGCTCACGCGTTGCGCGGCGCTCGAAGCTTCGCCGTACGGCGTGCGCATCAACGCAGTCGCGCCGAGCATCGCGATGCACGATTTTCTGAAGAAGTCGGCTCCGGCCGACTTGCTGAATCAACTGGCGTCGCGCGAAGCCTTCGGGCGCGCCGCCGAAGTCTGGGAGGTCGCGAACGTGATGGTGTTTCTTGCAAGCGATTACGCGTCGTACATGACGGGCGAAGTGCTGTCGGTCAGCAGCCAGCACGCATGATGGCGACGATCCTCGACCCCGTGCGCGCGACGCCCCGCGTGTTCGCGCATCCCGACGAACTCGCGGCGGCCGTCGGCGACACGCTCGGCGCGAGCGCATGGCTCGCGATCGACCAGATCCGCATCGACGGCTTTGCCGACGCGACGGGCGATCACCAGTGGGTCCACGTCGACCCGGTGCGCGCGAAGGACGGCCCGTTCGGCGCGTGCATCGCGCACGGCTACCTGACGCTGTCGCTCGTCAACTATTTCCTGCCGCAGATCGTGCGCATCGACGGCGCGCGGCTCGGCGTGAACTACGGCTGCGACAGGATCCGTTTCCCGGCGCCGGTGAAGGTCGGCGCACGCGTGCGCGGCGTCGGCGAGCTGCTGCGCGTCGAGCCGTTCGACGGCGGCGTGCAGGCGTGGGTCCGCGTGACCGTCGAGATCGAAGGCGAGGCCAAACCCGGCTGCGTCGCCGACACGATCAGCCGTTACACCTTCTAGTTTCCGATTCAGAGAGTCAGCTCATGGAAGACGCAGTCATCGTTTCCGTCGCACGCACGCCGATCGGCAAGGCGTTTCGCGGCATCTTCAACGACACCGAGGCGCCCGCGCTCGGCGGCCACGTCGTGCGCACCGCGCTCGAACGCGCGGGCGTCGCACCGGCCGACGTCGACGACGTGCTGATCGGCTGTGCCGCGCAGCAGGGCACGCAGGGCTACAACATCGGCCGCCTGTCGGCTGCCGCGGCGGGGCTGCCGGCATCGGTGCCCGGCATGGCGATCGACCGGATGTGCTCGTCGGGCCTGATGTCGATCGCGAGCGCCGCGCGCAGCATCGGCGCGGGCGACGCGCGGATCGTCGTCGCGGGCGGCGTCGAATCGATCTCGCTCACGCAGAACAAGCACAAGAACGGCTATCGCGCGCGTTCGCAGGCGGTGCTCGATCACCAGCCGGCTGCCTACATGGCGATGATGGAAACGGCCGAGATCGTGTCGCGCCGCTACGGCATCGCGCGCGCGGCACAGGACGAATTCGCGCTGCAGAGCCACCAGCGCACGGCCGACGCGCAGGCGGCCGGCCGCTTCGACGCGGAAATCGCGCCGCTCGACGTGCGCCGCGCGCTGTTCGACAAGGAAGGCAATCCGGCCGGCCACGAAGACGTACACGCCGCCCGCGACGAAGGCGTGCGAGCCGATACGACGGCCGAACGGCTCGCGGGGCTCAAGCCGTCGTGGAGCGGCGGCAAGGTCGTCGAGCAGGGCGAGTTCGTGACGGCCGGCAACGCGTCCCAACTGTCGGACGGCGCGGCGGCCGTGGTCGTGATGTCGCGCGCCGAGGCGATGCGCCGCGGGCTCGCGCCGCTCGGCACGTTCCGCGGCCTGGCAGTGGCCGGCTGCGAGCCGGACGAGATGGGCATCGGCCCGGTGTTCGCGATTCCGAAGCTGCTGGAGCGTTTCGGGATGACCGTGCGCGACGTCGGGCTGTGGGAACTGAACGAGGCATTCGCGTGCCAGGCGCTCTATTGCCGCGACACGCTCGGCATTCCCGACGAGCGGCTGAACGTCGACGGCGGTGCGATCGCGCTCGGCCATCCGTTCGGCATGTCCGGCACGCGGATGACGATGCATGCGCTGCTCGAAGGCGCGCGCCGCGGCGTGCGGCATGCGGTCGTGACGATGTGCATCGGCGGCGGCATGGGCGCGGCCGCGCTGTTCGAAGTCGGCGCGTAACGATAGTTGTGACGGCGGCCGGCCCGAATACCCGGTTCGGCCGCCATCCATTCGGGATCATTCGAGGCCGCGGCAACGACCGACGGCCCGGAGACTTGCAGCGGGCAGGGCGGGCGCGTCGGCGCGGCCCGGGCCGGCGCAAAGACAGGAGACAACCGATGAAACGTACTTTGCCAGGACTCGCGATGTCGGCGCTCGTGCTCGGCGCCGCGGTGTTCGCGTTTTCGCCGCGGCCGCTGCCGGCGTTCCCGGTCACCGCGATCCACGCGGACCGCCTGCAGATCAACGGGCTCGCCCGCGCCGGCACGCGCATCGTCGCGGTCGGCGAGCGCGGCGTGATCCTGCTCAGCGACGATGCGGGCCGGCAGTGGCGGCCGGCGTCCGTCACGCCCGACCAGGGCTCGACGCTCACGCAGGTGAGCTTCATCACGCCGACGCTCGGGATCGCGGTCGGTCACGACGGCCGGATCCTGCGCAGCGCCGACGCGGGCCTGCACTGGCGCGAAGTCCACATGGACCCCGCGCATTCCGATCCGCTGCTGTCCGTGTGGGGAACCGCCGACGGCCCGCTGTTCGCGGCCGGCAGCTTCGGCCAGTTGCTGCGCTCGGACGATGCCGGGCTCACGTGGCAGACGGTGAAGACGCCTGCGGGCGATCGCCATCTGAACGCGATCGTCGGCGACGGCCACGGCAACCTGCTGATCGCCGGCGAAAGCGGCACGCTGCTGCGCTCGACCGACAACGGCGCGACCTGGGACAAGCTGCCGTCGCCGTACGCCGGCTCGCTGTTCGGCGCGCTGATGCTCGCGAACGGCGACTGGGTCGCGTACGGGATGCGCGGCAACGTGCTGCGCAGCACCGATCGCGGCGTGACCTGGACGCACGTCGACAGCCACGTCCCGGTGTCCTACTTTGGCGCGACCCAGCTCTCCGACGGCGAACTCGTGCTGGTCGGGCAGGGCGGCGCGATCGTCGCGTCGCGCGACGGCGGCCTGACCTTCGACGTGCGCAAGCTCGGCGGCGTGCAGAGCCTTGCGGCCGTGCTCGACATGGGCCACGGCGCGCTGCTGCTCGGCGGCGAGGCCGGCGTCGCGCCGCTCGCCGCGTCGCCGTCCTGATGCCCGGACGCGGCGGCGCTTGCGGCCGCCCGTTTCCGTTCGCATTGCTTCGCCGGTCCGCATCGACCGCATCGTCAGCCCAGACTCGAGAAATCCATGAACGACCTGTCACGTCCCACTGAAGCCGCGCCTGCCTCGCGCCTTGCCGCGTTCGTCGAGCGCTGTGCCGGCACGATCATCCGGCAGCGCCGGCTGCTGATGCTGCTGTGCGTCGCGGTGACGCTCGCGCTCGGCCTGTCCGCGACGCGCCTGAAGCTCGATCCGGGCTTCAACAAGATGATCCCGATGCAGCACCCGTACATGCAGGTGTTCGAGCGCTACGCGGGCGCGTTCCCGGGCGCCAACACGATCCTCGTCAGCCTGCGCTGGAAGGGCGACGGCGACATCTACAACCAGACGTTCATGGACGCGCTGCGCCATGCGACCGACGACGTGTTCTTCATCCCCGGCGTGAACCGCTCGCGCGTGTTCTCGCTGTTCACGCCGAACGTCCACTACACCGAGGTGACCGAGGCCGGCTTTCGCGGCGACGTGGTCGTGCCCGGCCAGTTCTCGAGCGCGAACCCGGACGATCTCGCGAAGGTGCGCCGCAACGTCGCGCGTTCCGGGCAGATCGGCCGCCTCGTCGGCAACGACCTGAAGTCGGCGCTGATTCGCGCGGAGCTGCGCGAGACCGATCCCGCCACCGGCAAGCGGCTCGATTACAGCGCGGTCGCGCGCCAGCTCGAGGACATCCGCGTGAAGTACGCGAAGCAGGGCATCGACGTGAACATCATCGGCTTCGCGAAGCTGGTCGGCGACGTCGAGGCGGGCATCGCCGGCGTGATGGCGTTCTTCGCGCTCGCGTTCCTCGTGACGGCCGCGCTGCTGTTCGCCTATACGCGCTCGATCAAGACCACCGTGCTGGCGCTCGTCGTCGCGCTGCTGCCGGTCGTCTGGCTGCTCGGCGCGCTGCCGCTGCTCGGGCTCGGCATCGACCCGATGTCGATCCTGGTGCCGTTCCTGATCTTCTCGATCGGCGTGTCGCACGCGGTGCAGATGACCAATGCGTGGAAGCAGGCGCTGGTGCGCGGGGCAACGTCGGTCGAGGCCGCGCGCGACGCGTTCCGCAAGCTGTTCGTGCCGGGCACGGTCGCGCTGCTGACCAACGCGCTCGGTTTCATGGTGATCATGCGGATCAGGATCGACATCGTGCGCGAGCTTGGCATCACCGCGTGCCTCGGCGTGCTGCTGATGATCGTCACCAACAAGGTGTTCCTGCCGATCCTGCTGTCGTACACGCGCCTCGAACGCGGCACGCTGGCGCGTGCGCAGCGCACCGCGGCGGCCGGCGGCAGCCCGATGTGGTCGCGCTTCGCGCTGTTCGCGCGGCCTGCACCGGCGCTCGGCGTGTTCGCGGTGGCGCTCGCGCTGCTCGCCTGCGGCGCGCTCGAGTCGCGCAAGCTGGAGATCGGCGACATCGGTACCGGCGCGCCGGAGCTGCGCGCGAACTCGCGCTACAACGTCGACAACGCGGCGATCACGCACCAGTACAACATCGGCGTCGACGTGCTGTCGGTGATCGTCGAGACGACCGGCTTCGACGATGCGTGCCTGCATTACCCGGTGATGAGCGCGATCGAGAAGTTCGAGATGAACATGCGCGGCGTGGCGGGCGTGCAGTCGGTGACGAGTGTCGCGTCGCAGGGCAAGGTGTTCATCGCCGCGTTCAACGAAGGCAATCCGCGCTGGGCCGCGCTGCCGCGCTCCAGCGACGGGCTCACGCAGGGCGCCAACGCGTTCGATCCCGACAACGGGATGAACACCGCGAACTGCAAGGCGATCCAGGTGCTGATCTACACGAAGAACCACGAAGGCACGACCATCGCGCACATCGTCGACGAGATCAAGCGCTACGCGGCGGAGAACCCGACGCCGAATGTCGCGTTCCGGCTCGCCGGCGGCAATGTCGGCGTGATGGCCGCGACCAACGAGGCGGTCGGCGACGCGGAGATCGCGATGCTGCTGTCGATCTTCGGCGCGATCGCGCTGCTTTGCGCACTCACGTTCCGCTCGTGGCGCGCGGTGCTGTGCATCATCGTGCCGCTCACGCTGGTGTCGATCCTGTGCAACGCGGTGATGGCGCGGCTCGGCATCGGGTTGAAGGTCGCGACGCTGCCAGTGATCACGCTCGGCGTCGGGGTCGGCGTCGACTACGGAATCTACCTGTACGAGCGGCTGCAGCACGACATCCGCCACGGCGCGACGCTGCCCGACGCGTTCGCCGATGCGATGCGCCAGCGCGGCACCGCGGCGCTGTTCACGGCCGTCACGATGTTCATCGGCGTCGGCACGTGGGCGTTCTCCGCGCTGAAGTTCCAGGTCGACATGGGCGTGCTGCTCGCGTTCATGTTCCTCGTGAACCTGTTCGGCGCGGTGTTCCTGCTGCCGGCGCTCGCCGCATGGCTCGGCGTCGAGCGTGCCGAGCGCCGCGTGTCGCAGCCGCAGCCTCAGTCGACGCCGCAGCAGGCCGCGCCGGCGTCCGCGCTCAAGCCGACGCGCGCGCTCGAATCCGGCAATCCGGTGCGCTGAGCGACGCCATCCCCGTTACCCCGGTGCGCGGCGGGCCGCCGCGCGTCCCCCCAAAAAGGAGTCAACCGAAATGTCCGCACGCCCATACAAGATCGAAGCCCAGCCGCTCGCGCAGCGCTATGCGCGCGGCTGGCACTGCCTCGGCCTCGCCCGCGACTACAAGGACGGCAAGCCGCATACGCTGAACGTCTTCGGCCGCAAGCTCGCCGCGTTCGCCGATTCGACCGGCAAGGTCAACGTCGTCGATGCGTATTGCCCGCACATGGGCGCCGACCTGAGCCTAGGCACGGTCGAAGGCGACAACCTCGTGTGCCCGTTCCACGGCTGGGCCTGGAGCGGCGAAGGGCAGTGCGCGTCGATCCCGTACTGCAAGCGGATTCCGCCGAAGGCGCGCATCGGCGCGTGGCCGACCTGCGAGGAGAACAACCTGCTGTTCGTATGGAACGACCCCGAAGGCAATGTGCCGCCGCCGGAAGTCGCGATTCCGCGTCTGGACGTGTGCTTCTCCGACGAATGGTCGGACTGGGTCGTCGACAAGATGGTGATCCAGGCCAACTGCCGCGAACTGGTCGACAACATCTCGGATGTCGCGCACTTCGCGACCGTGCACCACGCGCCGATCGACTATTTCGCGAACCTGTTCGAGGATCACAAGGCGACGCAGCTGATGGTCGGCCGCAGCGAGAAGCTCGGCGGCGACAGCCTGACCGCGCTGTCGACGTACTTCGGGCCGGCCGTGCACATCACGCAGATGACCGGGCAGAGCAACGGGCAGCCGATCCATTCGGTGCTGCTGAACTGCCACGTGCCGATCGACATGAACAGCTTCGAGTTGCGCTACGGCGTGATCGTGAAGAAGGTCGCCGGGCTCAGCGACGCGCAGAACATGGAGATCGCGAACGCGTACGTGAAGGAAGCGCAGCGCGCATTCTACGAGGACGTCGACATCTGGCACAGCAAGACGCGGATCGACAACCCGCTGCTGTGCGAAGGCGACGGGCCGCTGTACCAGATGCGCGACTGGTATTCGCAGTTCTACCTCGACGCGGCCGACGTGCGGCCGTCGAGCGTCGCGCGCAAGGCGTTCGAGATGAAGATTCGCGACAGCGAGGCGCCGCCGCCGCCGCTGCATCACGTGTTCGAGCAGCAATAACGGCGGCAGGGCAAAAAAGGGGGGCGCAACGTTACGCGCCCCGATTGCCGCTAACGCCCGCCAGGCAAGGCGTCGCGCGATACCGTGCGCGAACGCCGCTCCGAAAGGGCTTGACGAATCGGCCGGTGCGGCGTAGTGTCCTAGACCGAAGTCTTCAAGAAGCTCGATTGCTCATCATTGGCCGCACGATGTGCGGCAGTCGTTGGTCTCTCCCTCTTTGATTCTTTCTGTGCCCGTCATGGGCGCAAGTTCATTCATTCGTATTAAGGAAGTATTTGTGGATACCGGTACCGTCAAGTGGTTCAACGAAACCAAGGGCTTTGGTTTCATCTCCCCGGACAACGGCGGCGACGATCTGTTCGCCCATTTCTCCGAAATCCGTGGCACGGGTTTCAAGACCCTTGCCGAAGGCCAGAAGGTCAGCTACGAAGTGAAGCGTGGCCCGAAGGGTCTGCAAGCGTCGAACATCACGCCGCAGTAAGCCGCATCGGCATCGGTCGCCAATCGGCGGCCGCTGCCGGACGGATGTCGCGCGGGCACCGGCCCTGGCCCGTGTCCTGCGCGTTTCGACGCACACGACCGATGCATCGCGGTATTCACGATGCATCGGTCGTGTGCTTCCCTCATCCATCGCAGGTCCGTACGACGTGCGATTCAACGCCCTCGCGACGCGCTCGCCGCATCGCCAGCGGCTCACGCTGCAACCCGAGTAGACCGTCGCCATGCCTTACGCGGCGCGGTCCCGACTATGCGCGGTGCTCATCGCGCCGCCGCCACTGACCGCCCGAACGCCGCAACGCGCCGGGCTCCGATTGCAAGACAGGCCTGTCGCCCGTCTGAACGAATTGATACCCGGCATCCTGCCGGCCGCCGGCCCCGTTGCGGGACACGGCGCCGGTGAGTTCGCCGCGGCCGCGGTCATTCACCTTGTCTGGAGGAATTGGTTTGGCAAAAGAAGAACTGCTGGAATTGGACGGAATCGTCGACGAAGTGCTGCCGGACAGCAAATACCGTGTCACGCTGGAAAACGGCGTCGTAGTCGGCGCCTATGCGTCGGGCCGCATGCGCAAGAACCACATCCGCATTCTCGCGGGCGACCGTGTGACGCTGGAACTGTCGATGTACGACCTGACGAAGGGCCGCATCAACTTCCGTCACAAGGACGCGAACTCGCCGCGCCCGCCGCGTAGCGGGCAACCGCGTCGCTAAGCAGTAACGATCGGGCGCGCAACGCGACTCCGATCGCCACTCGTCCGGCCCCGTCATGCGGCCGGACACACCGGATGGACGGCGCGATTCGCACCGTTCGTCGGTCGCCGGCGGCGTCGTTACGCCGCGGCGGCCAAGGTCATCTTCTCCGGTCGCGATGCGTGTGCAACGCTCAAGCGGCCGCGTCCCGCAGGAAATCTTCCACGATCGTCGCGAAATACGGCGGACATTCCTGCATCGGGTAGTGCCCGCAATTCGGAATTTTCTTCAGCTCTGCGTTCGGGTGCCAGGCGAGAAACGTCGCGTGCATCGCCGCTTCGTCGAGCCCGGGATCCTTGTCGCCGACAATCACCAGATAGCGTGTGTCGAGGCCGCGGATGTCGTCGACGAAATTCGTCCCGGTCAGCATGTCGAGATACGCGAGCCGGCAGCCGGGCGCCACGCGTTCGCGGTTCTGCCGCAGCTTCAGCTCGGCCCAGCGCGCTGACAAGCCACCCGTGACGAACCGCACGAGCCGGCGCAATGCGTCGTCGTCGACGGTCGTGCTCGCGAAGAACGCGCGCGCGTCGTCGCCCAGGCGATTGCCGGCCGCCGACACCGGGCACACGGCGATCGCGCTCTTGATGCGTGATGGCGCGTCGGCGGCGATGCGTTGCGTCGCCATGCCCGTCATCGAATGGCCGACGATGTGGAAGCGTGGCCAGCCGAGCTGGTCGGCGAGCGCAAGGCAGTCGGCCGTGATCTCGTCGACGGTGTACGTGCCGCTCAGATGGAGCGATCGTCCGTAGCCGCGCAGGTCGGCGAACACGTACGTGAAGGCCGTGTCGTCCAGATATGGCAGCAGCGCCGCGTAGTTCGTATGGTCGCCGAGCCAGTCGTGCAGGACCATCACGTATTCGGGGCCGGTGCCGTGTTGCAGGTAGCCGAGGCCGGGGCGGGAGACGACGGGAGTGATCAGGTTCATTTCAAGGGCTTTCCTTTTGGTTGGCGGAACCAAAACGAAACGCCCTCCCGGCGGACCGGGAGGGCGTCTTGAAAGTGGATTGATCGTATCGGGCCGTCCGGCGAAAGTCAACGGTTGGCGTGCTGCGCTCCTGACGCATCGCATGCGTCTTTACGCGCGAGCCGGCGCGGTCGTACACTCGTCGGCAATTCGCGGCCCGCGCGCCAGGCTTTCGAGCGGTTCAGTTGCTTTCAGCGGGCCGACGATCGTGCCAGCCGGACATTCGTCGCGCGACGCCAGGAGGCGCCATGAGTGCAGACGCAGCCCCCGCATCTTCTTCCGCTCCCGCAGCCCCGGCGGTTCAGGATCGCATTCAGCACGTGTTCGTGCTGATGCTCGAGAACCGCTCGTTCGACCATCTGTTCGCGCTGTCGGGCATCGACGGCATCGCGGCCGCGTCGCCGGCCGACAGCAACGCGTACGGCGGCACCGTCTATCCGTTCGGCGGCGGCGCGCCGGACCAGATGCCGACCGATCCGTGCCATGAATTCACCGATGTGCTCGAACAGCTCTGCGGCGCAGGCGTGCCGTTCGTGAAAGGGCAGCCGTATCCGAACGTCGACAATTCGGGCTTCGTGTCGAACTATGCGACGTCGCATTCCGAAGGCACGCCGCCGCAAGCCGGCAACGCGGGCCTGATCATGCAGGGCGCCGATATCCGCACGCACGCGCCGTCGCTGTATGCGCTCGCGAATGCGTTCGTGCTGTGCGACCGCTGGCACGCGTCGATGCCGGGGCCGACCTGGCCGAATCGCTTCTTCCTGCATGGCGCGTCGTCGGCCGGGCTCGACCATTCGCCGACCAAGGAAGAAATGGCCGGATGGGATACGTTCGACGGCCTCCACTATCCGAAGGGCTCGATCTTCGATGCGCTCGGCGACGACAACTGGCGCATCTACCAGGACCAGTCGGGCGACCCGCTCGGCCACGTGCCGCAGGTCGCATCGCTGAAGGGCGTGAGCTTCTTCGACGTCGACGATCTCGCGCACTTCGAAGCCGATCTCGCGGCCGGCTATACCGCGCGCTACACGCTCATCGAACCGGGCTACGGCGACATCGTGCACGGCACCTATGAGAACGGCAGTTCGCATCATCCTATGGACGGCTTGGCCGGCGGGGACCAGCTCGCCGCGCGCGTATACGACGCGATCCGCAATTCGCCGATCTGGGACAGCAGCCTGCTCGTGATCGTCTACGACGAGCACGGCGGCTTCTACGATTCGGTCAGGCCCGGCGCGGCGCCGCCGCCGAACGACGGCGCGGCCGCAACGCTGAACGCGAGCGGCTTCGGGTTCGACGTGTACGGCGTACGCGTGCCGGCGATCATCGTGTCGCCGTGGGTTGCGGCCGGGCAGGTCGATCACACGCTGTACGATCACAGCTCGGTGGTCGCGACGCTCGGAAGGCTGTTCGGCCTGTCGACGCTGACCGATCGCGATCGCCTCGCGAACGATCTGCTGCCGCTCGTCACCGCCACCTGCCGGACCGACTGCCCGGCGAGGATCGGATCATGAACACGACTCCGGCGATGGATCCGCGCGATGGGCTGCTTGTGCGCGACGGCACGAGCCTGATCGCGTACCTGCATATCCTGAAGAAGGCACATGCGGCGCTGGTCGGCCACGACAAGGCACACCAGCGTTTCAGCGAGGTCGTTACGCGTGGGCAGGCGCGGCAGTACATCGAGGAATTGATGCCGGCGCTGTTGCAGGCGCGTGAAGCGCATCGGCGGCGCAGACATCACGGGAAGCATCGCTGACGCGGCGGGTGGATGGCGGCTGGCGTGTGACGCCAGATGGCCGGTGACGACCGGCTACGGCAAACGGCAAACCACCGGCTGCCACCAGCGCATGCCATGCGGTTCGCGCCGACACGCGCGTGGCGAGCAACGCATCGTTACGCCGACTGCCGCACGTGCTGCGCGCTGACCGCCGCTCCGACCGCCCCCGCCAACTGCACCACCGCACCGGCGAACATCGCCGCACGCAAACCCGCCATACCGCCATGCAAGGCCGCGAACAGCGTGCCGAGCACCGCGATCCCGAGCGTCGCGCCGGTCATCCGCGCGACGTTGACCAGCGCACTCGCGGTGCCCGAGCGCGCGACATCGACCGCACCGACGGCCACCGTCATCAGCGGCCCCGTCGCGACGCCCATTCCGAGCCCCGTCAACGCAAGCCCGATCTCCATGGCGAGCAGGTCCGGCGACGCGGCCCACGCGCCGATCACCGCGAGCCCGCTCGCGATCACGGCGACACCGCCGGCCGTCGTCACGCGCGTACCGACCCGTTCGGACAATCGCCCGGACCACGGCGATACGACGACGAACACGAGCGCCATCGGCAGCAGCGCGAGGCCCGCGCCGGTCGAATCGAGTCGGCCGCTGCTCTGCCACGTCAGCGGCACCAGGAACAGCACACCGTACATCCCGAACGTCATCCCGGTGGTCGCCGCGATCGCGCCGCGAAACGCGCTGAGCCGGAAGATGTCGAGCGGCACGAGCGCGGCGTCGCCATGGCGCCGTTCGATCGCGATGAAGGCGACGAACGACGCGATCGCGATGCAGGTGGCGATTGCACTGGCAACCGGCGAATCGCGGAACACGATCGCCGCATACGCGAGCGTGCCGAGCGCGAGTGCGCCCGTGCCCTGCGCGCCGCCGTCGAAGTGCCGGCCGCGCGGATCGGACGACTCGGGCACGGCAGACACCGCGAGCAGCATCGCCGTGATGCTCAGCGGCACGACCACGAAGAAGATGCTGCGCCAGCCGAAGTGCCGGATCAGCACGCCGCCGAGGGTCGGCCCGATCGCCATCGCGACGCCGTTGCACGCGGCCCAGATGCCGAGCGCGCGGCCGCGCTCGACCGGATCACGCCACACGACCCGCACGATCGCGAGCGACGCCGGCAGCAGCAGCGCCGCTCCGACGCCGGCCAGTGCGCGGGCGCCGATCAGCACCGACACCGACGGCGCGAGCGCGCACAGCAGCGACGCGATAGTGAACACGGCCGTGCCGGCCATGAAGATGCGGCGCCGGCCCAGCAGATCGGCGAGCAGGCCGCCGGTCAGCAGCAGCACCGCGTACGTGAGGTTGTAGCTGTCGACGACCCATTGCAGCGCACCGACGCCCGCATGGAAGTACGCGCCGATCGCGCGCGTCGCGAGATTGACGACGGCCGTGTCGACCTGCGCGACGAGCACGGCCATGCACAGCGTCAGCAGCGTGACGCTGCGTCGTTTGACGACGCGGCCGGCGAGTGCGGAAAGTGCTCCGGTATGAGCCATTGACGGCATTCCTGAACGGGGGATCCTGCGAGCTTAAGCGCCGCCTGCTGCCAGCGTGGTGTCAGCAGGGCGGGGGCAGCAGACGCGCAAGCCGCATGGCTGTATTCGCCGGGACGCTTTTGGATCGGCTGCGCAGAAGCTGCTGACGGCTTACCGTAAGGAATGGGCGGGGTCACACGGATCGCGGGCGGCATCGCAGCGTAGTGACGGCCTTACTGCAACGGAATCACGCAATGCTCGATCGCTTGAATCAGCTCGGTCTGCCGCGTCACGCCCATTTTCGAGAACACCGCACGCAGATGCGAACGCGCGGTGTTATGGCGGATCGCCATCGTTTCGGCGGCATCCTGCAGCGACAATCCTTGCGTCAGATGCAGCACCAGCGATGCCTCGCTGCGGGTCAGGTTGAACATGGCCTGCAGCGTCTCGCCCGAGATTTGCGGCCGGCAATCGGGATCGCGCACCAGGACGACGGCGGCCGCGCGGCGCTTGCGGCCCGATTGCTCGTCGATCGGCAGCGGCCGTACGAGCAGGCCCAGCCGTGCGCGTCCGGCGCGGCGCGCGAGCGTCATCCCGTGCGCCGCGCCGGTTTTGCGTGCCAGCGCGTCGCGAACCAGCGTGTGCAGCATCCGCTGGTTCGCGGCGCTATCGCACGCGAGCTTGCCGTCGACGACGAACAGTCCGTCCCGTTCGGCCAGCACCTGCGCCGCGTCGTCGTTGGTCTTCATCACGCGGGCCTGCTCGTCGAGCAGGATCGCGCCGATCCGCAACTGGCTGACCGTTTCCGCATACAGATGGCGCTCGTTCGTCGCCACCTCGAGGCTCGCGCGCAGGTTTGCCGCGCGCTTCAGGTGCGGCAGCAGGAAGCGGCACAGCCGCTTGTCGCTCGCGTCGAACGGCGGCGCGCCGTGCGGCCGGCAGATGCGCAACCGGCACTCGTTGTCGGCGTCCACGTGGATGTCCGCGCCCATCACATGCAGCACGTCGTACATCCGGTCGAAGTTCCGGTATTTCTCGCTGTCGAGCCAGCCGCGCTCGCCGAGCATTTCGTGGACGGTCGTGACCGTGTCGCGCGGCAAATTGACGAACGCGTCGAGCGTATAGAAGCGCTGCAGATACGCGCCGGTGCCAACCGACGTATCGACGAGGCTCGACGTGACGATCAATCCCTTCATCGCATCGGCGGGCGGCCGCAGCACGAGCGTCGCGTAATTGGCCGCGAGCCGGACCCGCAACGCGTCGAGCAGCCCGTGCCACGGGACGGCGGACGTCACGCCCTCGTAGGCGAGGCCGATCATGTCACTCAGTTCGTCGGGCGTCGCCGCGGCAAGGTCGGCGCCGGCGTGCGCGGGCGGATGGACGGTCGTGGGCACTGCGGTGTCTCCTGTCCTTTCGTTGTGTCGCCGAGCCTTCGCGGGCGGCGGGCGATATCGCGAGAGTGCCGTACACCGGCGGGAACGGGAATGCGGGCGTGCCATTAGCCGGCTTTGTCGAACCACCGTCGAACCACCGGCGCATCCGGTGTGGCTCGCGTATCGCGGGCTGTGCTGAAGCCGTCGTGCGATCGGCATGGCGGGACGCCATTTCTAATCCAAACCGGGGTTGTTTACGCCCGTTCCGAACACGAACTCGTGCCGGTTCCGCGCGCAGCCGGCGATCTCGTCCATCCGGAGTATGTCCGGCCCCGACCCGGTTCAGACAATGGGCCTGCACATGACTCGAACACGGAGGGGACACATGGAACTGCAACACGCCGCCCAGGTGTTGGGCGACCGCTATGCGCGCGGCTGGCATTGCCTCGGGCTCGCAGCCGACTATCGGGACGGCAAGCCGCACCGGCTCGACATCTTCGGCACGCAGCTCGTCGCGTTCGCCGGCGGCGACGGCGCGATCCGCATTCTGGACGCATGGTGCCCGCACATGGGCGCCGACCTGTCGAAGGGCGAGGTGCGCGGCAATGCGCTCGTCTGTCCGTTCCATCACTGGCGTTGGGGTGGCGACGGCACTTGCGAGCACGTGCCGTATGCGCCGCGCGTGCCGCACAAGGCGCGGATCCGGTCGTGGCACGTATGCGAACAGAACGCGCTGCTGTTCGTGTGGCATGACCATGAGGGCGACGAGCCGCCCGCGCACGTCGCGATTCCGCGCATTGACGCATGCCGTTCCGGCGAATGGACGCCGTGGGCGGTCCGCAAGATGACGATTCAAACCAACTGCCGCGAACTCGTCGACAACCTCGCGGATGTCGCCCATTTCGGCCCGGTCCACGGCTCGCCGGCGAACTACTTCTGCAACACCTTCATCGGCCACACCGGCTACCAGATGTTTCGCGGCGGGCAGAGCGAGCTGCTCGGCAACGGGCTCGTCGCGGACAGCGCGTATTTCGGTCCCGCGTACCACATCACGCGGATGACGGCCGACGTCGGCGGTCGCGCGGTCGACAGTATCCTGCTGAACTGCCATGTGCCGATCAACCAGCACAGCTTCGATCTGCGCTACGGCGTGATGATCCGCAAGGATCCGGCGCTGTCCGACGACGCGAACCGCGCGATTGCGGACGCGTATGTCGAACAGGCGCACCGGTCGTTCTTCCAGGACGTCGAGATCTGGCACAACAAGACGCGCATCGATTTCCCGGTGCTGTGCGAAGGCGACGGTCCGATCTATCAGCTGCGCGACTGGTACCGGCAGTTCTATACCGACGTCGCGAAGCTGCCCGCCGACCTCGACTGCAGGAAGGTCTTCGAATGGCATGACGGCGCGTGGCGCACGCTGCACGACGTGCCGCCGCTCGCGGCCAGCGGGCTTCACACCATCTGAAGGAGCATTGCGATGTCATTCAACGACAAGGTGGTGCTCGTCACGGGCGCGGGATCGGGCATGGGGCGCGCGACCGCGCTGCGGTTCGCCGCGCACGGCGCGATGGTGGTGGCCGCCGATCTCGACGGCGCACGCGCCGACGAGACGCTGCATCTCGCGCAGGCTGCCGGCACGGGCCTCGCCCAGGCATGCGACGTGGCCGACAGCGACGCGGTTGCCGCGCTGTTCGACGCAATTGGCCAGCGCTACGGGCGGCTCGACGTGCTGGTCAACAACGCGGGCGCGGGGCAGGTGCCGGGCGACGGCTTCGAACTCGCGCAGCAGCGCATCGCGCAGCGCGCGCGGCAACTGGCGAACGGCGACACGCCGACGGTGTTCTCCGACGCGATCGTCGATCTCACCGACGCGGGCTGGCGCCGGATCGTCGACATCAACCTGAACGGCACGTTCTTCTGCTCGCGTGCGGCCGTGCGGCTGATGATCGCCACAGGCGTGCGTGGCGCGATCGTCAACATCGCGAGCGTGTCGGCGCTGTCCGGCGAAGGGCCGCCGGCCTATTGCGCGTCGAAGGCCGCGATCCTCGGGCTGACGCGCTGTCTCGCGCGCGACCTCGGCCCGCGCGGCATTCGCGTGAACGCGATCTGCCCCGGCCCGACCCGCACGCCGATGATGCAGTCGATTCCCGACGAGTGGGCGCGCGAACTCGAACGCGCGATTCCGCTCGGCAGCATGGCCGAACCGGACGACATCGCGCGCTCGATCCTTTACCTCGCGTCCGACGACGCCCGGCAGATGACCGGGCAAACGCTGTCGGTCAGCGGCGGCATGTACATGATCTAGGAGACCACCATGACAGGACGTTTGCAGTACAAGACCGCGCTGATCAGCGGCGCGGGCACTGGCATCGGCGCGGCAACCGCGCAGCGCTTCGCTGCGGAGGGCGGGCGCGTGATGCTGTGCGGCCGGCGCCGGGAGCCTCTGGAACTGGTCGCACGCGAGATCGTCGCGGCGGGCGGCGACGCGCATTGGATCCAGGCCGACGCGACGGACGAGGCGTCGATCGAACGCGCGGTGGACGCGACGCTCGAGCGCTTCGGCCGGCTCGACGTGATGGTCAACAACGCGGTGAATTACACGTGGGGGCTCATCGACCAGGTCAGCACGGAAGACTGGCACCGTTGCCTGCGCGGTACGCTCGATGTCGCGTTCTTCGGCACGCGCGCGGCGCTGCGCGCGATGAAGCGGCAGGGCGGTGGCGCGATCGTCAACCTCGGCTCGGTCGTCGGGCTGCTTGGCAGTCCCGGGTTGTCCGCGTACGGCGCGGCGAAGGCCGGCGTGCTCAATTTCAGCCGCGCAGTCGCGCTCGAGGGCGCGGCCGACGGAATCCGCGTGAACGTCGTCATCCCCGGCGTGGTGTGGAGCGAAGGGACGCGCGAAGCGCTGCAGGACGATGCGATGCGTGAAGGCACGGCACGCGCGGTGCCGCTGCGGCGCATCGGCGAGCCGCGCGAAGTTGCCGATGCGATCCTGTTCCTTGCGTCCGACGAAGCCTCGTACATCACCGGGCAAAGCCTTGTCGTCGACGGCGGCAAGACTTGCCGCCTCGATGTCGGCGCAACCGACTACGTGTCGGACACGTCGACCGAACGGCGCGCGCAATTCGGCGTGCCAACCGATCCCGCCGGAGCCGTCACGCGATGAACGACACGACCTTGCTCGCACGGATCGACCGACTCGAATCGATCGAGGCGATCCGCATGCTGCCTGCACAATACGCGCTCGCGCTCGACATGCGCGATCTCGACGCGTGGACGAACCTGTTTCCCGAGGATGTGGTGGTCAGCAAGGACCAGATCGGGCGCGCACACCTGAAACGCTGGATCGACGACACTTTGCGTCACCAGTTCACCGTCACGTCGCATCACGTCGGCGGTCACATCGTCGAATTCTCGGATGCCGACCATGCGAGCGGCGTCGTCTATTCGAAGAACGAGCACGAGACGGGCCCCGAGTGGGTCGTCATGCAGATGCTTTACTGGGACGACTACGAGCGGATCGACGGGCGCTGGTATTTCCGCCGACGCTATCCATGCTACCTGTACGCGTCGGACCTGAACCGGCCGCCGATCGGCGAACGCAAGATGCGCTGGCCGGGCCGCGAGCCGTACGACGGTTCGTGGCATGCGCTGTGGCCGTCGTGGCAGGCGTTCTGGTCCGACAGGCCCGAAGGGCTGCCTGACGTCGCGGCACCGGCGCCGCTCGATGCGTTCCTCGCGACGATGCGGCGCGGTTCGGCATTCCCGAAAATTCGCACGCGCTGACGTGCCCACGGAGGCCCCTTTTCATGACCCTGCCGCTCCTTGAACCGGCGCGCATCGGCGCGTTCGCGATGCCGAACCGCATCGTGATGGCACCGATGACGCGCAGCCGCGCGGACGAACACGACGCGCCCGGCGACCTGCACATCGCGTACTACGCGCAGCGTGCGGGCGCCGGATTGATCGTCGCGGAAGGCACGTATCCGCACGCCGACGGCAAAGGCTATTGCCGCACGCCCGGCATCGCGACGCAACGCCAGATCGACGCGTGGCGGCGCGTGACCGACGCCGTGCATCGCGAGAACGGGCGCATCGTGCTGCAGTTGATGCACGTCGGGCGCGTCGCGTCGCGCTTGAACAAGGCGCCGGGCGCCGATACCGTCGCGCCGTCCGCGCTGCGTGCGAACGGCACGATCCACGCGGACGGGCACGGCCAGGTGTCGCTGGATATGCCGCGTGCGCTCACGCGCGCGGAGATTCCCGACGTGATCGACGGCTTCCGGCAGGCGGCCGTCAACGCGCGCACGGCCGGCTTCGACGGCGTCGAACTGCACGCGAGCAGCGGCTATCTGCCGATGCAGTTCCTGCTGGCCTGTTCGAACCACCGCACCGACGACTACGGCGGAACCCCCGAGCGGCGCGCGCGTTTCACGATCGAAGCGCTCGAAGCAATGGCCGGGGCGATCGGCGCACAGCGGGTCGGGTTGCGCATCTGCCCCGGCAATCCGTACAACGACATGCACGACGACGATCCCGCATCGACGTACGGTGCGCTGCTCGACGCGGTATCGCCGCTCGAACTCGCATATCTGCACGTGAGCCGCTCGCCCGACCGGCAACTCGATGCATTCGCGCTGGCTCACCGTCATTTCCACGGTCCGTTGATCGCGAACGATGGATTCGACGCGCACAGCGCGACGAGCGTGCTTGCCGCCGGCCATGCAGACGCCGTGTCGTTCGCACGGCACTTCATCGCGAATCCGGACCTCGTCGTCCGCTTGCGGGATGGCGCGCCGCTTGCCGCGTTCGACCGCGCGACGCTGTACACGCCCGGTGAGCGCGGCTTCACCGACTATCCGCCGCTCCGCGTGGCCGACGCGGGCGGTCCCTCCATCCAACGGAGTGCCCCGTGACCTCAACGCTTCCCGTACCATCGACGATCCCCGCGATGCTGGCCGAATCAGCGCGCCGTTACGCGACGCAGACGGCGATCGTCGACGACGGCCGTTCCATCGGCTACGCGGCGCTGTACGACGCGGCCCGGCGTGCCGCGCGTGCGCTGATCGCGCTCGACGTGCAGCCGGGCGAGCGCGTCGCGATCTGGGCGCCGAACCTGCACGAGTGGATCATCGCCGCGCTGGGCGTCCATCTCGCGGGCGCCGCGCTGGTGCCGCTGAACACCCGGCTCAAGGGCGACGAAGCCGCGGACATCCTGAGCCGCAGCCGCGCGCGCGTGCTGTTCTCGATCGGCTCGTTTCTCGGCGCCCGCTATCCGGACATGCTCGCCGGGCATGCGCTGCCGTCGCTGCGGCACACGGTCGTGCTGCGCGATCCGCAGGCCGGCGCGGCGGGCTGGGACGCATTCGTCGCGCTGGCCGATGCGACGCCAGACGCTGTGCTCGACGAGCGGATCGCCGCGATCGCGCCGCACACGCCGTCGGACGTGCTGTTCACGTCCGGCACGACCGGCCGGCCGAAGGGCGTCGTGACAGCGCACGGGCAGAATCTGGCCGCGTTCGACGAGTGGTCGACGCTGGTCGGGTTGCAGGCCGGCGACCGCTACCTGATCGTCAACCCGTTCTTTCACGCGTTCGGCTACAAGGCCGGCTGGCTGGCCGCGCTCATTCGCGGCGCGACGATCCTGCCGCAGGCAACCTTCGATGCCGATGTGGTGCTGCGCCGCATCGCGGACGAACGCGTGACCTTCCTGCCCGGATCGCCGACGCTCTATCTGAGCCTGCTCGCGCGTCCGGATCTCGAGCGCTTCGATCGGTCGTCGTTGCGCGTGGCGGTTACCGGCGCGGCGAACGTCGCGCCCGACCTGATCTCGCGCATGCGCGACCGGCTCGGCTTCGCGTCGGTGCTGACCGCATACGGACTGACCGAATGCTGCGGGCTCGCAACGGTCTGCCGCACCGGCGACGACGAGCGCATTGCCGCGACGACCTGCGGCCGTCCGCTGCCCGGGATCGAACTGCGTTGCATCGACGCAGCGGGAGCCGACGTGCCGGCCGGCATGCCCGGCGAGATCCTGATCCGCGGCTTCAACGTGATGCAGGGCTACCTCGACGATGCCGCCGCGACGCGCGACACGATCGACGCGAACGGCTGGCTGCATACGGGCGACGTCGGTGTGCTCGACGAGCATGGCTACCTGCGCATCACCGATCGCCTGAAGGACATGTACATCGTCGGCGGCTTCAATTGCTATCCGGCGGAAATCGAGAACATGATCGCCGCGCATCCGGACGTCGCACAGGTCGCCGTGATCGGCGTGCCGGACGCGCGGCTCGGCGAAGCGGGGCACGCGTTCGTCGTGCCGTGCGCAGGCACGTCGCTGGACGAAGCGACGCTTGCCGCGTGGTGCCGCACGCGGATGGCGAACTACAAGGTGCCGCGCGGCATCGCGTTCGTCGATGCGCTGCCGCTGAACGCATCGGGCAAGGTACTGAAGCACACGTTGCGCGAATTGCCCGTACGCAATTCGACGTGACGTGCGACCATCGACGACTGAATCGTCGACATACGACATACAACACAGCGCGTCAAACGGCGCGCCACCCCTGAAGTTTGAAGCAAATCGAAGATATAAGGAGACAACGCATGACGAATCAAACCTCTTCCGCGCATGGCGACGTATCGCGCATCGCATTCGATGCACCTTCCACCGGCGTCATCGTGACGGGCGGCGCATCGGGCATCGGTCACGCATGTGCGGAAGCGCTCGCGGCGGTCGGCCGCCCGGTCGCGATCTGGGACATCCAGGCCGACAAGGCGCGCGACGTGGCCGGCCGGCTGGCCGAGCGCTACGGTGTGCCGACATTCGGCGTCGGCGTCGACCTGCGCGACGGCAGCCGGATGAACGACGCGCTCGCCGCGACGCGCGGTGCGTTGCCGACGCTCGGCGGCCTCGTGCATGCGGCTGGCGTGGTCGACCAGACCGGCATCGACGCGCTGACCGAAGCACGCTGGGACGCCGTGCTCGACGTGAACCTGCGTGCGCTGGCGTTGCTCGTGCAGGCGATGCTGCCGGACCTGCGTGCGCAGTCAGGCTCGGCGGTCGTCGCGATCGCGTCGATCAACGCGACGCTCGGCAACGGACTGATTCCGGCCTACACGGCGTCGAAGGGCGGGGTGCTCGCGCTGGTTCGCTCGCTCGCTGACAGCCTCGGCAACGACGGCATCCGGGTGAACGCGATCTCGCCGGGCCAGATCCTGACGCCGATGATCCAGCCGACCGTCGATGCGTTGCCGGCCGGCACGTTCGAGCGCCGGATCATGCTGGGCCGGCTCGGCGATCCGGCGGAGATCGGCCGCGTGGCGCGGTTCCTGATGTCCGAGGAGGCGAGCTACGTGACGGGCGCCGAGCTGGTCGTGGACGGCGGCAACATTCCGTCGCAGCGGTTCTGAGCGAAGCGTCGCGTCAAGGCACTCCCAGGCGCGTCGGAAAGGAAAACGCGGAGCACGAGGCTCCGCGTTTTTCATTGCGACGGCCGGAAAGACCGTCGTACTCCTGCACTCAACTCAAGCCGCCACCGCTCGCGCCCGCGACATCGTCAGCGCCGCATCCTCGATCATGTCCTCCTGCCCGCCGACGAGCCGCTGCCGGCCCAGTTCGACGAGGATGTCGCGCGCCGGAATCCCGTACTTCGCTTCCGCCCGCTTCGCAAACAGCAGGAACGACGAGTAGATGCCCGCATAGCCGAGCGTCAGCGCATCGCGGTCGAGGCGGATCGGCGCATCCATGATCGGCACGACGAGATCCTCGGCGACGTCGGAAATCGCGAACACGTCGACACCCGTCTCGATCCCCATCCGGTCGCACACCGCGACGAACACTTCCATCGGCGTATTGCCCGCGCCCGCGCCGAGGCCGGCCGCGGCCGCATCGATCCGGTTCGCGCCGGCGGCGACCGCCGCGACCGAGTTGGCGACGCCCATCGCGAGGTTGTGGTGGCCGTGGAATCCGAGTTCCGTCTCCGGCTTCAGCGCGGCACGCACCTGGCCGATTCGCGCGGTCACGTCGTCGGGCAGCATGTGGCCGGCCGAGTCGGTGATGTAGATGCAGTTCGCGCCGTACGATTCCATCAGCTTCGCCTGCACGACGAGCTGCTCGGGCGACGACATGTGCGCCATCATCAGGAAGCCGACCGTATCGAGCCCGAGCGTGCGCGCGAGACCGATGTGCTGTTCCGACACGTCGGCCTCGGTGCAGTGCGTCGCGACGCGGATCGTGCCGACGCCGAGCGCATGCGCCATGCGCAGATGCTCGACGGTGCCGATGCCGGGCAGCAGCAGCGCCGACACCTTCGCCTGCTTCAGCTCCGGAATCACGGCGCTCAGGTACGCCTCGTCGGTATGCGCCGGAAAACCGTAGTTGACCGAAGCGCCGCCAAGCCCGTCGCCGTGCGTGACCTCGATCAACGGCACGCCGGCCGCATCGAGCCCGCGCGCGATGTCGCGCATCTGGTCGAGCGTGATCTGGTGACGCTTCGGGTGCATGCCGTCGCGCAACGACATGTCGTGGACGGTGATCTTCTTGCCTGCAAGTGACATCGTGTGACTCCTCGACTCAAGCGGTGGCGGCCGTCGCGGCCAGCATCTGTTCGGCGAAACGCTCGGCCGTGGCGGCCGCGGCGGCGGTCATGATGTCGAGGTTGCCCGCGTATTTCGGCAGGTAGTCGCCGAGCCCCTCGACTTCCATGAAGACCGACACGCGATTGCCGTCGAACACCGGGCCGTTCTTCAGCGTGTAGCCCGGCACGTAGCGCTGCACTTCCTTGACCATCGCATGCACCGACGCGGTGATCGCATCGACGTCCGGGGGGCCGTCGGTCAGGCAGTGGATCGTGTCGCGCATGATCAGCGGCGGCTCGGCCGGGTTGATCACGATGATCGCCTTGCCCTTGCGTGCACCGCCGACCTGTTCGATCGCGCCGGACGTCGTGCGCGTGAATTCGTCGATGTTCTTGCGCGTGCCCGGGCCGACCGAGCGCGACGACACGGTCGCGACGATCTCGCCGTATGCGACCGGCTGCACGCGCGATACCGCGTACACCATCGGGATCGTCGCCTGGCCGCCGCAGGTCACCATGTTCACGTTCATCTGCGCGCTGCCGAGGTGCGCGTCGAGGTTCACCGGCGGCACGCAATACGGCCCGATCGCCGCGGGCGTCAGGTCGATCATCTTCACGCCGAGCGCGGTGAGCTTGTCGGAGTTGTCGCGATGCACGTAGGCCGACGTTGCGTCGAACGCGATGCGGATTTCGTCGTCGGCGACATGCGGCAGCAGTCCGTCGACGCCGCGGTCGGTGGTCTTCAGGCCGAATTCGCGGGCGCGCGCGAGGCCGTCGGACGCCGGGTCGACGCCGACCATCCACACGGGTTCGAGCACCGGCGAGCGGCGCAGCTTGTACAGCAGGTCGGTGCCGATGTTGCCCGGCCCGATCAGTGCGCATTTGATTTTCTTCATCAGGTTCGTTCCTTTAGATAAAGCGGACGTCGCAACCGCCGATGCCGGCGATGTGCATCGACAGCGCGTCGCCGGCCGTGACCGGAATCAGTTTCGCGAGCGAGCCGGACAGCACGATCTCGCCGGCGAGCAGCGGCACGTCGTATTCGGCGAGCGTGTTCGCGAGCCACGCGACCGCGTCGGCGGGATGGCCGAGCGCGGCATCGCCACGGCCTTGCGCGACGCGCTCGCCGTTCTTGTCGATCGTCATCTCGCACGCGGCGAGGTCGAGCGTGCGCGGATCGACACGCGCGTCGCCGAGCACGTATACGCCGCACGACGCGTTGTCGGCGACGGTGTCCTCGATGCGGATCGCCCAGTCGCGGATGCGCGAGTCGACGATCTCGAAGCAGGGCGCGACGGCGGCGGTCGCGGCGATCACGTCGGTGCGGTCGATGCCGGGGCCGCGCAGGTCGCGCGCCAGGATGAATGCGATCTCGCCTTCGGCGCGCGGCGCGATCAGCGACGCGGTGGAGATCGCCTCGCCGGCCGCGTAGTGCATGCCGGACAGCAGGATGCCGAAATCGGGCTGACGCACGTTCAGCATGTCCTGCACGGCCTGGCTCGTCACGCCGATCTTCTTGCCGACCACCGATTCGCCACGCTCGACGCGGCGTTCGATGAAGCGTTGCTGGATCCGGTACGCATCGTCGAGGGACAGCCGGCGCGGCCGCGCCGACAGCGGCGCGACCGGCGAGCGGGAATGCCACGCGGCGTACAGCTCGTCGCCGAGCGTCGCGTGCAAGCGGTTGGACATGGTAGGGCCCTCGAATGGAAAAGGCCGCCGCACCGGGCGGCGTCGTGCGCCGGAGCGAGGCTCCGGCGCGTGGGGCGCGGGCGTGCCGCGCCGCTCGCTCAGTTACCCGAACTGCGGATCGCGTCCGGCGAGAAGTACGCCTCGGTGAACTGCGGGCTGCTGTCGAGCTTCGGCATCGGCCCTTCGTTGGTCAGGCGGTCGGCCATGTATGCGCCGGAGATCAGGTCGTGGAAGAACACGACGCCCGGGTAGAACGTCTTCGCGTCATACGCGTACAGCGTCGTCGCGACGTTGGTGCGCCACAGCTGGCCGCGCGCGTCGTAGTTGTCGGCGAGCAGCGTCATCCACGAATCCTCGTCGATGTACAGCACGCGCTTCGCATACTGGTGGCGATAGCCGCTCTTCAGCGTCGCCTGCAGCACCCACACGCGATGCAGCTCGTAGCGGATGTACGCCGGGTTCTCGTGTCCCTTGGTCAACAGGTCCGCATACTTCACCGAGCTGTCCATTGCCTTGTAGTCGTCGTACGGCACGTAGATCTCGCGCTTGCCGAGGATCTTCCAGTCGTAGCGGTCGCCGGGGCCGTTGTACAGGCGGTCGTCGTCGACGGTGCGGAAGCCGCCCGGGCCCTGCGGCTGGTCATAGCCGTATTCCGGCGCCTGGCGCACGCGCCGCGTGCCGGGGTTGTACATCCACGTGCGCGACGAGTTGTCCGCGCCGGCCTTGTCCCAGTTCGTGAAGCCGACGATCAGCGAGCCGCGGTCGGACAGCGGCAGCTCCGTCGCGTTGCGGTAGAACGTGCGGTTGTTCAGGTCGCTCTTCACGTCGTACTTGCCGACGTTGCGCGGCGAGTAGATGTCGTAGCGCACCTTGCCCCACGCGATGTTGCCGTCGGAATACACGACCGCCTGGTCGTAGGTCGCCTGCTCGGTGCCGATCGCCGACGAGAAGCGCTGGTTCCACAGCAGCTCGGCGGCCGTCTTCGGAATCGGATAAGGCACCTGCGGCGGCGCGTTGGTCAGCCCGTTCGCGTCGGGCGTCATCGTCGAGTCGGGCGCGTACGTGCGGATGTCCTTGTAGACCGAATCCGCGTAGCGGAAGTCGCGATGGCTCGGATAGACGTTGATCTTGAACGTGGCCGGGTAGCGCTTGAACATCGCCTTCTGGCCGTCGGTCAGGTGCTCGGCATACTGCGCCATGTTTTCGGCGGTGATCGTCGCGACCGGCTTCTCGTTCGCGAACGGATCGGGGTAGCGGCCGCCGCGCTTGTACTGCACGTCGGGCGGCGTGCCGAGCCACTTACCCGACCACTCCGGCACGCCGCTGTCCTTGCTCGCGGCGCGTACCGCGCCCATCGGCGTGAGCGGGCCGTCGAGTGCCTTCAGGTCGTCCGGCGTGACCTTCGGGAACGATGCCGTCGCAACGAGCGCACACGTGGCCATCACGGTCGCGCGCAGGAGGGGGAGACGAGTTCGTTTCATGACAAATCCTCTTCTTGCTGAGTGACGAGCGGCCGGGCCGCTCAGAAGTGGTAGGTCGCCGTGGCGAGCACGTAGTCGCGATCCGCCAGCGGACGCGTGACCGGGTTGGGCGAACCGAGGAACTTGGCGTAGACGAGCGACAGCTGCAGGTTGCTCAGTCGCGTGAAGGTCACGCCGGCCGTCACACGGTGATCGCCCTGGCCCGTCAGCGAGCCGAGCGCGCCCGCGAGCGGCGATGTGCCGGTCAGGTCGTGCGTATAGGTCAGCGGCACGTCGAGATCCCAGCCGTTGAACACGTTCTTGTAGCTGAGCGTCCACGCGATCTCCATCGCTAGCGCGTTGCGCGAGTTGGCGAGCGTCGTCGAGCCGTCCAGCTCGGAGATGCTGCCCGCATGCACGTACGTCAGTTCGCCGATCAGCGACTGCGAGTTCGCGAGGAAGCTCGGCCCGATCGAGTAGATGCCGGACAGGTTGGTCTGCAGCACGTTCGCGCGAGTCGACTGCGGGCCGGTCGGCGTATTGACCAGCACGGCCGCGCCCTGGCGGTACGACACTTCGCCCGCGACGTTCACAGGACCGACCTGCGTCGAGAAGCTCGCGCCGGTCAGCTTGATGTTGCTGAAATAGGTTTGCTGGTACTGGAGCGTCGGGAAGTAAGTCGTGACGACGCTCGGGTTCATGTCGTTGTAGTGCAGGTAGTACAGGCCGAGCTCGGTGTCGCCGAGCACGCGAAAGCGTGCGCCGATACCCCACTGGTTGCTCGCGCTCGGCTTCTCGTCGGGTCCGCGCGGAATCAGCATGCCGCCCGGACCGATGATGAATTGCGCGCCGGGACCCGTGACGTCGGAATAGCTCCAGTACGTGCCGGGCGCCGTCAGCTTGTTCTGCTGGAACGCGAACTGGTAGTAGCCGAGCACGCTGAAGTTCGGCGTGATCTGCCATTGCGTCGAGATCTGCGGCACCGGCAGCAGGATGTCCTTCACCTCGGCGCCCGCCATGTACGACTTGGTTGCGTCGGCCGGCCCCTGTGCGCCCGCGATGTTCGCGAAGAACAGGCTCTCGCCCCATGCGACCACCTGGTCGCCGACTTTCACGTTCAGGCTCGTCGCGCCGATGCGGAAGGTGTTGTACGCATACGCGGCGAGCAGCGTCGTGTGGCCGCCCGACCAGTAGCGCGCATCGCTCGTGAAGTTGTTGTACTGGCCAGACTGGTTCACGGTGCCCGGCGCGTCGTTGTAGTTCGGGCGGCGATAGGCCTGGTCGTAGAACGTGTCCGCGCGGACGAACACGCCCCAGTCGTCGTGCTTCAGGTTCACTTCGCCGAGCAGGCTGACCTGGTTCTCGATCAGCTTGTTCTTCGCGAAGTTGCGGTCGCCGTCGTCGCCGTTGATGTTCGCGGGTGTCAGCAGATTGCCGCTCGGCGCGCGCGTGCGCATGCCGAGCCCGTAGCTGAGCGTGAACGTGTAGTCCAGCGTCGTGTCGGCGCCTAGGTCGATCGTGCTGCCGGCGTGCGCGCTGGGAACGGCGCACGTCAGCAATGCGGCGGCCAGCGTCGACAGCGTGGCGGTGGCCCGCTTGTCGGTACGGCGCGAAATCCGTTGATGCATGGTGTCTCCTCTGGGGTATCGACGACGGTCGACTGTGGTTGTCGTGAGAGGCAGAGTAGGGAGATCGCGGTAGCAGGGAATCGTCAAAATGAACTAGATGACTTCCCTAGGACCTGTTCCCGCCCATAACGGGTTTGCGAACGTGCGTTGCCGCTCGCGTCGCGTGTTTCATCGCGCGTCCGTCTGCACCGCCGAAAGAAACGCCGGCCGTTCGCCGCCGCCGTCGAGCCGCAGGTTCGCGCCGGATGCGTACGACGCATCGGGCGATGCGAGGAACAGGCACGCCGAAGCGACGTCGTCGGGCGTGGCGAGCCGCCCGGCCGGAATCGTCGCGCGGATCGCATCGAGCGCAGCGTCGTCACCGTAGTGGCCTTCGGTCGCGGATTCCGTCTGCACGAGACTCGGGCTGATCGCGCACACGCGCACGCGCGGCGCCCACTCGACGGCGAGCGACGTGACCGCGTTGACGAGGCCGGCCTTCGCGGCGCCGTAGGCCGCGGTGCCGGGCGATGGCCGCGATGCGCTGACGCTCGCGATGAACAGCAGCACGCCGCCGTGCGGCTGCGGCTGCATCATCGCGTTCGCGCGTTGCGCGAGCTGCAGCGGCGCGATCAGGTTCAGCCGCACGATCGATTCGGTGAAGCGCGGCGACGCATCGGCCGCGAGTGCGAACGGCGAGCCGCCCGCGTTGTTGACGAGCACGTCGAGGCCGCCGGCCGCCGCGCGGATTGTCGCGAGCATCGCGTCGACCTGTTCGATGTCGCGCAGGTCGGCGGCGACGAAGATCGCCGTGCGGCCGCCGGCCGCAGGCGGTGTGGCGGGCGCGCTGCGCCCGCAGACGAACACGCGTGCGCCCGCCATGAGAAACCGCTCGGCGATGCGCCGCCCGATGCCCTTGGTGCCGCCCGTCACGAGCACCGTCTTGCCGCTGTAGTCGAATCCGTTCATCGTCTGCCTCCGTTTCGGTGGGCCGATGATAGGAAGAAGCGCGCGCGGCTTCGTAGTCTGAAAGGATGATGCCGGCCGGCGCCGGCGGCGCAATCATCGTGGCAAGCATCCATCGACCGACGAAGGAGACAACCCGCGATGACGACCCCCACCACGCCGCCGGCCGGCATCTTCACCGACGTACCGGGCGGCCTGCGCCTGCATCATTTCGAGGCGGGCGAGGGCCGCCCGGTCGTGTTCATCCACGGCAGCGGCCCGGGCGCCAGCGGTTTCAGCAATTTCAAGCACAACTACGCCGCGTTCGCGGCCGCCGGCCATCGCGCGATCGTCGTCGACCTGCCGGGCTACGGGCAGTCGTCGAAGCCGGCCGACGTCGCTTATACGCTCGACTTCTTCGTCGGCGCGCTGCACGCGCAGCTCACCGCGCTCGGCATCGGGCCGGCCGTGCTGCTTGGCAACTCGCTTGGCGGCGCGATCGCGCTGAAATATGCACTCGACCATCCCGACGCAGTCGACGGGCTGATCATGATGGCGCCGGGCGGTGTCGAGGATCGCGAGACGTACTTCCGGATGGAAGGGATCCAGCGGATGGTGAAGCTCTTCACCAATCGCCAGATGAATGACGACACCATGCGCGAACTGCTGACGCTGCTCGTGCACGATCCGGCGATCGTCACCGATGCGCTCGTCGCCGAACGGATGAAGGTGTGCGTCGAGCAGCCGACCGAAGTGCTGTCGACGATGAGCGTGCCGAACCTGACCGGCGCGCTCGCCGACCTGCGCTGCCCGGTGCTCGGTTTCTGGGGCACGGACGACCGCTTCAATCCGGTCGGCGGTGCGCTGAAGTTCGTCGAACGCTGCCGCGACGCGCGCGTCGTGCTGATGAACCGCTGCGGCCACTGGGTCATGGTGGAGCACGCGGCCTATTTCAATCGGGAATGCATCGATTTCCTCGCGACGAAAAACGTCCGATAACGCGAGATGCCCCGGACGGGGGGGGGGGGGCCCGGGCGGCCCGCCCGGGAGCCCGCCGGCAAGAACAAAAAAAAATAAAAAAACATAATAAAGAGCGGGGAGGGGGGGGGGGGGACCCCCCGG